>JAWKJK010000002.1:300000-600000 GCA_041393815.1 Candidatus Nanopelagicales bacterium
GCACCTGCTGTCCGGGGTGGTGTTCCGCGACTTCGGCGCGCTGGTGACCGGGTCGAACATGGAACCGCTGGAGGGCCGGCTGGACTTCAACCTCGACACGGTCCCGGAGGGCTTCAAGACCGCGGTCGAGGAGGCGTGCAACGTCGAGGTCGACGCCGACCGCGGGATCGAGGCGTACGAACTGCCGCGCGAGGAGGCGTTCCGCATCCCCGACCTCATCCGGACCGCGACCAACCTGCTGCCGCCGGACATCGAGATCGTCCGGATCGTCGACATCGCCGGACTGGACGTGCAGGCCGACGGGGGCACGCACGTGGCGTCGACCCGGCAGATCGGCCGGATGCGCGTGGCCAAGGTGGAGAACAAGGGCCGGGGCTTCCGCCGGATCCGGATCGCGCTGGAGCGATAGGGGCTAGAGCGGGTCGCGCAGGTCGAGGACGTGGTCGACGAGGTCGACGCCGTACCAGCGGTCGGTCAGCCCGAGCCGGGTCATCCCCAGCTGGTCGCAGACGGCCAGCGACGGCGTGTTGCCGGCGTAGACCACGGCGCGCACCTCGGGCATCCCGCCGGCACGGGCCCGCAGCGCCATCGCCGCACCGGCTTCGCGGCCGTAGCCGCGCCCCCACACGGACGGGTGCAGGTGCCAGCCGATCTCGTACGCGCCGTCCTCGCCCCCGCCGTCGCTCGCGGGCAGGTCGAGCAGCAGCGCGGTGCCCAGCGGGCGGTCCGGGCCGCCGAACGGCACGACGGCGAACACGCCCAGCGTGCCGTCCGCCCTGTCCGCCCAGCGCACCAGCCGGCCGTGCACCTCGTCACGACCTCGGGGCGGCGAGGGGCGGGACCCCAGCCACCGGGACACCTCGCTATGGCGGTAGATCTCGTACGCCGCGTCGACGTCGCCCTCGTCATCCGGCCGCCAGGGGCGCAGCAGCAGCCGAGGGGTCACCTGGGCGTCGGGGAGGCGCGGCATCGGATGAGGTTATGCCGCGCCGGTAGCCGCGAGGAAGGCGTCATACGCGGTCTGGTCGAACAGCACGAACCGCACGGTGGTCACGGTGCTGTCCGGGTGGTCACGCTCCCAGTCCCGGACCGCGGCGACCGCGACGGGGGCCGCGTGCACCGGGTCCCAGCCGTATACGCCGCAGGAGATGGCCGGGAACGCCACCGACTCGGCGCCCAGCGCGTGGGCCTCCTCCAGGACCCGGCGATGGCAGGAGGCCAGCAGGTCCGCGCCGCCGTCGGGGTGCTCCCAGGCCCGCGGGCCGACGGTGTGCACCACCCAGCGGGCCGGCAGGTCCCCGGCCGTGGTGGCGACCGCGTCCCCGGTGGGCAGCCCGTCGGGGTAACGGTCCCGACGGGCCTCGCGACACGCGGCGAGGATCCGCGGGCCACCGCGCCGGTGGATCGCCCCGTCGACGCCGCCGCCGCCGAGCAGGCCGGCGTTCGCCGCGTTGACGACGACGTCGACGCGCTGCTCGGTGATGTCCCCGAGGACGGCCTCCACCCGCACCCGCCCAGGATGGCTCACCCGGTGGTCGGGGCGACCGCGCTCCACGGGACCGTGACCTCGCCGAGACGCCACCGGGCCGGACCGTCGCGGACCGGGACACCGTCGGACGCGAGCGACCGGACCGTCGCGACCCAGCGCTGGCGGGCGCCGAAGGCGGCGTACGGGGCGGCCGCGGCCCAGGCCCGATCCAGCCGGCGGAGCAGGTCGTGCACACCCTCGCCGGGGACGTTGCGGTGGATCAGCGCCTTGGGCAGCCGCTCGGCCAGGTCCCCGGGACGGGCCAGCGAGCCCAGGTGGGCGGCCAGCGTGAGGGTCTCCGGGACCGGCGTCGCGTCGCGCTCGCGGGCCGAACCGGCGCGCACCGTGACCCAGCTGGCCCGTCGCCCGACCTCGTCGCAGGTGCCCTCGACGAGCTGGCCGCCCGGGGCGAGCCGGTCGACCATCGTCCGCCAGGCACCGGGCACGGCGTCCTCGGGGTACTGGCGCAGCACGTTGAACGCGCGGACCACCACCGGCCGCGCATCGTCGGGCAGCGGCAGCTCGAAGCCACCGAGCCGGAAGGTCAGCCGCGGCCCCTCCCAGCGGCCCGCGGCCTGCACCCGGTCCGGGTCGATCTCGATGCCCACGACCTCCACGTCGGGGCGCACCGCGCGCAGCCGGTGGGCGAGCTCCGCGGTGGTCACCGGCTCGGCGCCGTAGCCGAGGTCCACCACGACGGGGCGGGGGGCGTCGCGCAGCACCGGTCCGGCTGCGCGGACCAGCCAGCGGTCGACCCGGCGCAGCCGATTGGGATGGGTGGTGCCGCGAGTGACGGTGCCCTGCGGGCGGGGCGCCCGCGCGGGCTGCGTCACCACGGCAGCCCTACCCCCGGCGGTGTCACCAGCGACGCTGGGTGATGTCCACGATCCGCGGACGGATGTCGAACAGGTACACCAGCGACACGACCAGGCCGGCGATGCCGACCAGGCCCAGCGGGGACAGCACGACGGCGGTGAGCGCGGCGATGCCGGTGAGCACCAGCCACAGCGTCTTGCTCTGCCGGCCGACGGCCGGGAACGCGTCCGACCGGCGCCGGGCGCAGTCGACGAAGGCCCAGACCTTGAGCAGGAGGAACAGCACCCACAGGGCCGTCATGACCAGGTTCTGGGTCAGGTCGAAGAGCACCCGACCACGGTACGCGAACCCCGCCCACCCCGCCTCCGCCCATTCCCCCGACGTCACGCGTCCACTGACGCCGAGTGCCGGGTTGTGGCCGCCGCAGAACCCTGGCGCACGGCCACAACCCGGCACTCGCGAAGCGGTCGGAGGATGCGGGTGAGACACGTCCGGGGGGCCGCACCGTTCTGCACGGTGCGACCCCCCGGGGTCGTTCGGTCCGGCGCCGCGCTACCGCGGCCGGGGACCGATCACTGCTGTCGGGTCACAGACCCAGCGCCTCGCGGACCAGGACGACGGCCTTGGAGACCGACTCGCGCACGTCGGCGACGGCCTTCTCGACCCAGTCCTGCGCGTCCTTGGAGTAGCCCTCGACCTTGGCCTGGACGTCCTTGGAGTAGCCCTCGACCTTGGCCTGGGCGTCCTTGCCGAGCTCCTTGGCCTTCTCCGGGGCGTCGTGCACCCGGCTGCGCAGCTCCTCGGCGGTGGGGACGTCCACCTTGGGCAGCTCGACCTTCGGCAGCTTCACCTCGGGCAGCTCGACCTTCGGCAGCTTCACCTCGGGCAGCTCGACCTTCGGCAGCTTCACCTCGGGCAGCTTGACCTCGGGCAGCTTCAGCTCGGGCAGCTCGACCGCGCTGAGGCGGGCGCGCAGGCCGGAGACGGGAGCGGTCGCGCGGGTGGCGGCCTTGGTGGCGGGGGCCTTGGTCGCGGCCTTGCGGGCCGGGGCCTTCTTGGCGGTGGTCTTGCGCGCGGTGGTCTTCTTGGCCGCGGTCCGGGTGGTGGCCTTGCGGGCCGGGGCCTTCTTCGCGGCGGTCTTGCGCGCGGTGGTCTTCTTGGCGGTGGTCCGGGTGGTGCCGGTCACCGGGGTCTCGGTGCTCGGGGTGCTCATGCGGTGCTGTCCTCTCGTCGGGGCCCCGGACGATCGGTCCGGCGGCCGGTCGCGGGCTCGTCGCCCGCGGAGGGTGCCGCGGCAACCTGGTCGGTCGCCCGGGTGCCACCGGGCTCGGGTGAGCCCGGTGTGGGGGTCTGCGCGGTGGCGGAGGCCCGGTTCTCGGCCTGGAAGGCCGCGTAGATCTCCAGCAGCGTGCGCCGCTGCCGCTCGGTGAGCGTGGGGTCTGACGTGAGGGCCGCCACCACCGTGACGTCGCCCTCGCGCTCCTCGAGGATCCCGGCTCGGATGTAGAGCGTCTCCGCCGAGATGCGCAGCCCCGCGGCGATCCGGTTGAGGATCTCCGCCGAGGGCCGGCGCAGGCCCCGCTCGACCTGGCTGAGGTACGGGTTGGAGATGTCCGCCGCCTTGGCCAGCTGGCGCAGTGACATCTGCGCCTGGTCGCGCTGCTCGCGGATGTACTCCCCGAGCCCGCTCACATCGATCCGTGCCACGCCCCCAGTGTCCCCCATGTGCTTGCTATTGCAAACATACGGCTAGCACTTCGGGGGTGACGCTTCTCACGATCACCCGAGAGGATGACCCCAAGTCAGCAAGCACCCGCGGAGAGTCACGCCCGATCACGGGAGAACGGACAGGGCGGGGGCACCCACCACGGCCCCGACCGGCTGCCCGCCCCCGGTCAGCACCAGCTCGGCCTGCTCGTCCACGACCGGCGCGCCGACCCCCAGGGTGCGCAGCAGGGTGGCCATCACCACCGGACGGGCCCGGGCACCCCCGTCGTCCACCTTCACCGCGACCGTCGTCCGGTCCGGCAGCGCCACGGCGTAGACCGCCTCGGCGCCCTCCTTCGCCAGCAGCCCGGGGACCCCGACCATCAGGGCGGTGGCGTCCCGACGGGTGCCGGCCGCCCACTGCGGGTAGCCGAGCATCGCGTCCGCAACCCGGCGCTCGGGCGTGCCTGGCTCCCCCACGGCCACCGAGCGGAAGGCGCGTGCGAGGCCGGTCAGCGAGACGGCCAGCACCGGGGCGCCGCACCCGTCCACCCCGACGGCGGCGACCGACTCGCCCGCGGCACGGGCGATCTCCGCGGCGATCGCCTGCTGCAGCGGGTGGTCCGGGTGCCGGTAGGTGCCCACGTCCCACCCGTTGCGCACGCAGGTGGCCAGCATCGCCGCGTGCTTGCCGGAGCAGTTCATCACCAGCGGGTCCGGGGGCAGCCCCTCCCGCACGCGCTCGTCGCGCTCCTGCGGGTCGAAGGGCATCTCGGGCGGCGTCTGCAGCGCGTCCGGCCCCAGCCCGGCGTCGGCCAGGATCTGCAGGACGCCGAGCAGGTGGAACGACTCCCCGCTGTGGGAGGCGGCCGCCAGCGCCAGCAGCGGACCGTCGAGGTCCAGACCGAGGCGGAGCATCGCGACCGCCTGGACCGGCTTGACGGCCGACCGGGGGAAGATCGGCCGGTCCGGATCGCCCCACGAGGCGCGCACCCGCCCCTGCGGGTCGAGCACCACCGCGCTGCCGCGGTGCACCCCCTCGACGAACCCCGAGCGCCGGACCTCGGCGAGGACGGCCGACCCCGGCCTGCCGGACGTCACCTAGCCCTCGGACCCGCGGTCCAGCAGCGCCTCGACCGACGCGTCCCCGTCGCGGTAGCGCCGGCCCACCTCCACCGCCAGCAGGTCGCCCACGCGGTGCACCTCGTGGCGCACCTCGGACACCTCCGACTCCAACGCGCGCAGCCGGACCAGGTCCGCTCCGAGCTCCTCGGAGGACCGGCGCGCCGGGTCGGACAGCGCCGGGTCGGACCAGGCCCGCTCCACCCGGCGTCGACTCTCCCCGACCCGCGAGGGCTCCGCGGTCAGATGCCGCCCCGACCCGTGCGGAGGGGCGATCGGCTCGGCCAGGGCCGCGACCAGCCGGGCCACCAGAGCCTCGTCGCCGGGCTGCGCCCCGCGGGCCGATGTCGCCACATGGTGGCGGCCCTCGGAGGGGGGAGTACCGCCGGCCCGTCCGCGCAGCTCGGCGTCCAGCAGGTCGATGCGTCCCTGCAGCAGGCGGCGCAGGTACGACAGGTCCGCCTCCTCCTGGTCCACCTCCGCCCGCCGGGCCCGCAGCTCGTCCAGCGGCAGGGCGGACAGATCCGCGACGAACGCGGGCGCGAGCACCCGGTCGATGCGCCGGCGGCCGCCGGGGACGGGACGGGTCATGCGCGGCATGATTCCACGTCGCGACGCGTTCTCACGGGGGAGTGCGGTCCCGGCCCGGTGTCGCCGTCGTCCGGTCGGCCCCCCATATGCGTACCGCGAGACCGATGCCACGTCGGGCGGTGTTGCGTACGCTCGCGGGAGGGCCGAGACGGCTCGCGGGGGCGGACGGGAGGGGAGGGCTGATGTCCGACGACGGCGCGCAGGACCACGGCGTCGGCTCCCTCCTGCACCGGTCCGCCGAGCACCGACTCACCGGAAGCCTCGTCCTGCACGGGCCCGAGGGCCTCACGGCGCACGTGTGGATGCGCGAGGGGCAGGTCTACGCGGTCCAGGTCCCCGGCCGGCGCCCCATGCTGGGCGTCCGACTGATGTCGGCGGGGATCATCGGCCCGGACGCGCTGGCGGAGGCGCTGGAGGTCCAGCGCACCCAGCTGCCCGGCTGGCGGGTCGGGGAGCTGCTGGTCCACCTCGGCTTCGTCGACCGGTCGGTGGTCGACGGGTTCGTGCTGGACCAGATCCGCGACCAGATCGCCGACCTGCTGCAGTGGCAGGTCTCCGGCGCCGAGGAGCACCCGGGCGACGAGACCCGGGAGGACGTCGCGCCCCCGGTCGACGTCGACGAGCTGGTCGACGCGGCCCGCGTCCGCGACGAGCGCTGGCAGAGCGTCATCGCCGCGTTCGGCGGCCCCGCCGCGGTGCCGCGGCTGTCCACCGGCAGCACGTTCGACGCCGACGTCGTGCTGGGACCGCACGACTGGGCGCTGCTGTGCAAGGTCGACGGCCGCCGGTCGCTGGCGACGCTGGCCGAGGAGTGCGGGTTCACCGTGCACGAAGCCGGCCAGATGCTGCAGGCGCTGGCCGACTCCGGCCTGGTCGAGGTCGACCGGGTCGAGGTCGACCGGGTCGAGGTCGACCGGGTCGCGCCGCCGACCCGCCCCGAGGCCGCCGCCGAGCTCCCGCCCGAGCCGGCACCGACCGCACCGGCGGCACCGGCGCAGCAGGCCCGACCGGAACCTCCCGCCGCGGCGGAGCCGCCGGACGAGCGGCTGGTCGAGCCGCCGGCCCAGCCGCCCGCACCCCCGCCCGCCCCGGCTGCCGAGCCACCGGCACCCGTCGAGCCACCGGCACCCGTCGAGCCGCCGGGATCCCTCGAGCCTCCGGGATCCCTCGAGCCGCCGGTACTGCCCGAGCCGGCACCCGCGCCCGAGCCGACGGCTCCGCCGCTGGCACCCGCCGCCGCGTACGACCCCGACGCTGCGCACGAGGCCTCCTCGCTGCTCACGGCGATGGTGCAGGAGGGCCCGCTGGCCGCCGAGCACCCGCAGGTCCCGCCCGCGCAGCCCGCGGCCGCCGCGGCGGACGCGGCCGCCCCGCCGCCCCCGCCGCCGGTGCCCACACCGCCCCCTGCGGCCCCGCTGGACCCCGCCGACGCGGCCGCGCTGCTGCGCGAGCTGTCCAGCCTCAGCGACGCGGACGAGGCACTGCCGAACGCGCCCCGGCCCGCCCCGCCTCGCCCGACACCGCCACCGGAGCCGCACAAGAAGAAGAAGCGCGGCTTCTTCGGCCACTGAGATGCGGGCGGTGGTGCAGCGGGCGGACGGCGCCCGCGTCGAGGTGGCGGGGGAGGTCGTCGGGTCCTTCGACGGACCAGGACTGGTCGTCCTCGTCGGCGTCACCCACGACGACACCGCCGAGGTCGCCCGCCGGCTGGCGGCCAAGGTGCACGACCTGCGGCTGTTCGAGTCCGCGCGGGTCCGCGCTGCCGACGGGCACGTCCCTCCCGACGGTCCCCGGGAGCTGTCCGCCTCCGACCTCGGGCTGCCGCTGCTCGTGATCAGCCAGTTCACGCTGTACGGCCAGACCCGCAAGGGCCGGCGACCCACCTGGGACGCGGCGGCCCCCGGCGACGTCGCCGCTCCGCTGGTCGACGAGGTGGTGGCCGAGCTGCGGCGCCGGGGCGCGCGGGTGGAGACCGGGGTGTTCGGCGCCGACATGCGGGTGTCGCTGACCAACGACGGCCCGGTCACCGTCTCCCTGGAGCTGTGACGTCGCCGTCGCGGCGGCTACCCCGCCGCGGCCCACCCTGTCGCGGCGGCTACCCCGCCGCGACCACGACCTCCTGGCCGGCCGGCACTCCGCCGGCCACCAGCACGGCGTCGGTGGGCGTGGCCCGGCGGACCACCGCCGTCGCGATCGGTCCCAGCTCGTGGTGCCGGGCGACCGAGCCCACCCACCCCACCTCGCGTCCGTCCAGCAGCACGGGGTCCGCGTGCCCGGGCAGCTCGCCGGTGCTGCCGTCGAGATGCAGCAGCACCAGCCGGCGCGGGGGCCGACCGAGGTTGTGCACCCGCGCCACCGCCTCCTGACCGCGGTAGCAGCCCTTGGCCAGGTGCACTGCCGGCCCGACCCAGCCCACCTCGTGCGGCAGGGTGCGATGGTCGGTCTCGAACCCCAGCCGCGGGACGGCGGCCGCGACCCGCAGCGCCTCCCGGGCCCAGGTCCCCGCGGGCGCCCCGGAGCCGGCCACCCGGTCGGCGACCGCAGCGCGGGGCACCAGCACCTCGCGGCCGGGGAACGCGGCCGGGCGCAGGGGCACGTACCGCGAGGCGTCCCCGCCACGATCCCGACCCGCGTCGACGCTGCCGGTCCCCGCGTAGTCCGGGGGCACCAGCCAGGTCACGCGGTCCGGATCCGGTCCGTCGACCGGCTCCGCCACGACGCCCCACGCGTCGGTGACGTCGGCGACCTCCACCCGCATCAGGAAGCGCATCGAGTCCAGGTACGCCGCGAGCGCCGGCGCAGTGCCCGGCTCCACCGTGATCCAGGTGGTCTGCCCGTCGTCGACGAGGTGCAGCTCGTGCTCGACGTGGCCGTGCGGACTGAGGATCAGCGCCAGCGCACTGTCCCCCGCACCCCACGTCTCCAGCGCCTGCGTCGTCAGGCTGTGCAGCCAGCCGGCCCGGTCGGGTCCGGTGACCGTGAGCACGCCGCGGTGGGACAGGTCGACCGCGCCCGCGCCCGCAGCGAGGGACCGCTGCTCGCGGTGCGGGTCCCCGTAGTGCCACGGCACTCCCGCGTCCGGGCTGCCGTCGGGGGGCGGGCAGGCGCCGGGCAGCGCCAGCGTGGCCGACGGGGGACGTGTCGCGGTGCGGTCGGTCATACGGACGTCAACGACCCGGACCCGTCCCGGTCTTCCCGGCACAGTCGCGGCAGATGCCGTGCACGGACACGTGGGTCACGTCCGTGACGAAGCCGCGCCGCTCCAGCAGTGCCTGGCAGAACGGCTCGGCGACGGCCGCCTCGACGCTCTCCACCCGCCCGCACCGGTCGCAGACCAGGTGGATGTGCGCCTCCTCCTCGACCGTGTGGTAGGTCGGTGCGCCGTGCCCGATGTGCGCGTGCGTGACCAGGCCGACGTCCTCGAGCACCTCGAGGGTCCGGTACACCGTCGACAGGTTCACGCCGGTGGCGGTGCGCTGGACCTCCGCGAGGATCTCGTCCGGCGTGCCGTGCCGCAGCTGGTTGACGGCCTCGAGCACCAGCTGGCGCTGGGGGGTGATCCGGTAGCCCCCGGCCCGCAACCGCCGGTCCCAGTCGTCGGTTCCCGCCATGGCCGTCCGCCGGTCCGGTCAGTCCTGCGCCGGGCGCAGCCGCGCCGACAGGTGGTTCTGCAGCGGCTGCCCGACCGCGGCCATGTCGTAGGTCCAGAGCAGATCGCCCTCGACCAGTCCGAAGAGCCGGTGCCCGGCCTCGTACGGCTTGGCCGACTCGGTCCGGGCGACCAGGTCGGTGCGCAGCTCCGCCCGCGCGCCGGTGATCACGTCGCCGGTGATCTCGGTGACCTCGACCCGGCCGTACCAGATCTCCACGTACCCGGTGGGGTGCGTCAGCGTCACCTCGACCCGGTTGTCCGGGCGGGGCCGCCAGAACCCGGTCTCGGTGGCGGTGGGCCGGACCCGCTGTCCGTCGTCGTCGAGCAGCCAGCTGCGCGACCAGTAGCTCAGGAAGGGGCGGCCGTCGGTGCTGAACTGCACCTCCTGCGCGAAGCGGAAGTCGTCGATGGTGGGGTACTGGCCCAGCCCGACCCCCATCCAGCGGCCGATCAGCCACGACAGCGGCAGTAGCTCCGCGGGCAGGTCGGGGCGCGAGGACTCGGCCGACCCGTCGGCCGCGGCCCCGCCGGGCACGGTCAGCCCTGGCCCTTGTAGAGCTTGTAGACGACGTACGCCGAGAACCAGACGATGACCAGCACGGCCAGGACGAGCAGACCGGTGTAGAAGAGCTCGACGGCGTCCACGGCCGCGAGTCTAGCCAGCCGTCAGCGGGTGGCAGCCCGAGGCGCCCGGACCCGTCGGGCGAGCAGGTACACCTCGCAGCCCAGGCAGTAGCCGAATGCCGCGTTGAGGAACGCGGCCGCCAGTGCCAGTCCGACCGCGGCAGTGGCGACCACCGTGGCCCCGGCCAGCAGGGCGAGCAGCGCCGCCAGCGCGAACGCCAGACCCACCGCCTGGGCGAACCGCGGTGGCGCGGCGGCCTCCAGCTCGACCGGGGGACCCAGCCGCGGGCGCACCAGGCGCCGGAAGACGATGCCGTACGGCTGGGCGCCGAGCCCGACCAGCGCGCCGAGGGCGAAGACGACGGTCTGGGCGGCCAGCAGGGCCACGCCCGCCGCTGCGGGCAGCCAGACCAGGGACAGGGCGAGCACGACGGTGGTGACGGCCGCGCCGAAGCGCGGACCACGGGGGTCGATCTGCACGGGGGACTCCGGGAGGTGTCGGTGGGGACGGGTCGGCGGCGGGCGACCCGGCACCGACGGCGCCGCGGTCGCTCAGGAGCGCCGACAGACCGCTGAGGCGACGTGGCCGTGGTCCACGGCCCGGCGCCGAGTGAGGACGGTCCCGGTCATGACGGCGGACCGTACCCGCGCCGCGCCGGTCGGAGAAACCCGCGTCCGCATGCTGGAATCCGTTGTGTCAGTTGCGAAGTCCTCGCAGGAGGGACTGCCGTGCAGGTCACAGCACCTCGCCCAGCGCCGCGATGACGTCGGCCTTGCGCGGCAGGCCGGAGGCCCGCTTGCGCAACGCGCCGTCGCGGTCGAGGACCAGCACCGTCGGGGTGCGCAGGACGTCGAAGCGGCGGACCAGGTCCAGGTGGGACTCGGCGTCGATCTCGACGTGGGCGACGCCGGGGACCATCCCTGCGATCTCGTCCAGCACCCGGTGCGTCGCGCGGCAGGGGGCGCAGAACGCGGTCGAGAACTGCACCAGCGTGGCCCGCTCCCCCAGCGGACCACCGAGGTCGGCCGCGCTGAGCCGCTCCCCGCCGTGGTGCGCGGCGTCCGGGCTGTCCACAGCCACCGGGGCGGCATCGTCAGGCACCGGGACCGGCGCGCCCGCGGGTGGCACCGCGACCGGGCCGGCTGTCGGGACGTCGCGGACCCGGCCGTCGGTGGCGCGGCGCCACAGCCCGAACGCGGTCGCCGCCGCGAGCACCGCGAGGACCACCCACACACCGGTCATGACGCTCGCCAACGCGGGGAGGGCAGCGCGTTGTTCCCGGTCCGCATCCGCGCCCACAGCCCCATCCGGTCCAGCAGCTCCGCCGGGATCGCGGCCTCCGCGTGCCCGAAGCCGTGCTCCCACCACAGCTCCGCGACGTCCGCCCCGGCCGCGCGGGTGGCCGCGGTGTGCAGCGCGGTCGCGTGCTCCTGCGGGAAGAACCGGTCCTGGTCGCCGTGCACCACGAGCAGCGGCGTACGGCCGAGGAGGGCGGCGGCCTCCACCGGCGGGATGGGCGGCGGATCCGGCCAGGGCGGCCGGTCCAGCCGGGTGCGCAGCGCGGTGCGGACGACCGCCCGGCCCACGCGGCTGTCCACGGCGCGGTGCAGCCGCCGCATCACCGGGGTGCCGCGGTAGTACCAGTACGCCGGCCCGCTCACGCTGATGACGGCGTCGGTCCCGCCGTGCAGGGCAGCGTGCCGGACCACCACCGAGCCGCCCATGGAGAAGCCGACGGTGACCACCGTCGGATAGCCGAGCAGCCGCGCCCACCGCAGCGCCGCGTCGACGTCGAGGACCTCGAGGTGACCCAGGGTGGACCGCCCGCCGGAGGCGCCGTGGCCGCGCAGGTCGACGGCCACGACCCCGGCGTACGGGGCCAGCCCCTCGACCACCCGCAGCACCGCGGGGCGTCGCCACGAGCCGGAGAACCCGTGCGCGAGCACCACGGCGACGTCGGAGGGACCGCGGCGGTGCGCGGCCGATAGGGGGATCCCGTCGTCGGTGACGAGGGTGCGCCGCTCCAGGTGGGCCGCGGGGTCGGTCCGCATGGTGGGCTATTGTCCTGGGTGGGGATCCGGGCGACGACGCCTCCGGGTCCCCGGTGTGCTTTCCGGGCCCCACCGGGCCCCCGAGCGAGGAGGTGCGGCGTGCGGCTGCTGCTGCTCACGCACTCGGTCGAGCCGTCGGCGGAGGTGCTGCCCGCGCTGGGCCTGCTGGCCCACCACGTGCGGATCCTGCCCGCCGAGGTCGGTGCCCTGATCGACGCTCCCCCGTGCGACCTGATCCTGGTGGACGGCCGACGCGACCTGCCGCAGGTGCGCAGCCTGTGCCGGCTGGTCCGCCAGACCGGCGTGGAGGTCCCCCTGGTGCTGGTCGCGACCGAGGGCGGCCTGGCCGCCGTCCACGTCGACTGGGGCATCGACGAGGTGCTGTTGGACTCCGCCGGCCCGGCCGAGGTGGAGGCGCGGCTGCGGCTCGCGGTCGGGCGGCTGGCCCAGGCCGAGGGCGGCCGCGGCGACGAGCCGGACCAGATCCGCAGCGGGGAGCTCGTGGTCGACGAGGCCACCTACACGGCGCGCCTGAAGGGCCGGGCCCTGGACCTGACGTTCAAGGAGTTCGAGCTGCTGAAGTTCCTCGCCCAGCACCCCGGCCGGGTCTTCACCCGGGCCCAGCTGCTGCAGGAGGTCTGGGGCTACGACTACTTCGGCGGCACCCGCACGGTCGACGTGCACGTCCGCCGGCTGCGGGCCAAGCTCGGCGTCGAGCACGAGCAGCTGATCGGCACCGTCCGCAACGTGGGCTACCGGTTCGTGCCCGAGCGCACCGACGAGGCGACCCGCGCCACCCTGGCCGACGACGAGACGGACCGCACGGACGCCCGGGCCGCGGACGGGGACCCCGTGCCCGGCGCCGCGTGGGCCACGGCGTCGGCTCCGGGGGCCTCCCGGCCGGCACGCCGGTGACCCCCGGGCCCGCGGCCCCCCTGCGCACCGAGGTCCTCACCCGGCTCGACCCGGTCGAGGTGGACCGCGTCGCCCTGCTCATCGAGCGGGTGACCGAGGCCGACGGGGTGCGCCCGCTGTCCGAGCACGTGATGCTGCACCTGCGCTACGGCGGCGACTACGACGTGCGGCACGTCCTCGTCTGGGCCGACGAGCCGACGGGTGAGGAGCTGGCCGGCTACGGCCACCTCGACGTCACCGACCCGGTCGAGGGCCCCAGCGCCGAGCTCGCGGTGAGCCCCCGCTACCGGCGTCGCCACGTCGGCCGGCGGATCGTCGAGACCCTGCTCGGGGAGACCTCCGACGGCGCCATGCGACTGTGGGCGCACGGGGAGCAGGCCGCGTCCGGCCGGCTGGCGCGGGCCATGGGCTTCCAGCGGACGCGGGTGCTGTGGCAGATGCGGCGGTCGCTGTACGCCCCGCTGCCCCGCCCGGCCCTGCCCCCCGGGGTCTCGCTGCGCACCTTCGAGGTCGGCCGGGACGAGGCGGAGTGGGTCCGCCTGAACGCCCGGGCGTTCGTCGAGCTGCCCGACCAGGGCGGCTGGACCGAGCAGGACCTGTGCCGGCGGATGCAGGAGCCGTGGTTCGACCCCCACGGGTTCCTGGTGGCAGAGCGCGACGGGCGGATGGTCGGCTTCCACTGGACGAAGGTGCACGGCGGGGAGGTGCACGTCCACGGCGACGGCGGGGCGGACGACCCGCCGCACGTCCACCTGGAGCACGGGCACGAGCCGATCGGCGAGGTCTATGTCGTCGGCGTGGACCCCGACGAGCAGGGCCACGGCCTCGGCCGGGCGCTGACCGTCGCCGGGCTGCAGCACCTGCGGGGGATCGGCCTGCCCGCCGCGATGCTGTACGTCGACGCCACGAACATCCCCGCGATCCGGGTGTACGAGGGCCTGGGGTTCACCCGCTGGGACACCGACGTGCTGTACCGCCGCTGACCGACCTCGGACAGGCCGGAGGGCCCCTCACGGGACCCCCACCCTGTGGGACGATCACCGCCATGAGTACCGACGAGCTCACGGTGGCCGCGGTGCCCGCCGTCGCCCCCGAGCCCGAGTCGGAGGAGTCCCCCGCCGAGGCTCTCCCCGCGGACCGGTTCCTGGACCGGGAGATCTCCTGGCTGGCCTTCAACCAGCGGGTGCTCGAGCTCGCCGAGGACCCCGACCTGCCGGTGCTCGACCGGGCCAAGTTCCTCGCCATCTTCGCCAGCAACCTCGACGAGTTCTTCATGGTCCGCGTCGCCGGCCTCAAGCGCCGGATCGCGACCGGGATCGCCGTCCGGGCCGCCAGCGGGCTGACCCCCCGGGAGGTGCTCGAGGCCATCCTCGAGCGCAGCCACAAGCTGATGCTGCGGCAGGCCGAGGACTTCCGGCGCGAGGTGCTGCCGGAGCTGGCCGACAAGGGCATCGAGATCCTGCGCTGGGACGGCCTCACCGAGCTCGAGCGCTCCGAGGTCTCCGTGCTCTTCCGCGAGCGGGTGTTCCCGGTGCTCACGCCGCTGGCCGTGGATCCGTCCCACCCGTTCCCGTACATCAGCGGGCTGTCGCTGAACCTGGCCGTCGTGGTGCGCAACCCGGCCACCGGGACCGAGCTGTTCGCACGGGTCAAGGTCCCCCCGCTGCTCGACCGGTTCATCCACCTCGGGCACGAGCGATTCGTCCCCCTCGAGGACGTGATCGCCGCCCACCTCGGCGAGCTGTTCCCGGGCATGGAGGTGCTGCAGCACCACACCTTCCGGGTGACCCGCAACGAGGACCTCGAGGTCGAGGAGGACGACGCGGAGAACCTGCTCAAGGCGCTGGAGCGGGAGCTCACCCGCCGCCGGTTCGGCCCGCCGGTGCGGCTGGAGGTCGAGCAGTCGATCGACCCGTACGTGCTGGACCTGCTGGTCAGCGAGCTCGGTGTCTCGGAGCAGGAGGTCTTCCGGCTGCCCGGGCCGCTGGACCTGACCGGCCTGTGGGGCATCTACGCGCTGGACCGGCCGGACCTCAAGCAGACCCCGTTCGTGCCCAAGACCAGCCGGGAGCTGTCCGAGGTCGAGACCGCGTCGCCCCCGGACGTGCTGGACGTGATGCGTCAGCGGGACGTCCTCGTGCACCATCCGTACGACTCGTTCTCCACCAGCGTGCAGCGCTTCCTGGAGCAGGCCGCCGCGGACCCGCACGTGCTGGCGATCAAGCAGACGCTCTACCGCACCAGCGGCGACTCCCCCATCGTCGACGCGCTCATCGACGCGGCCGAGGCCGGCAAGCAGGTGCTCGCGCTGGTCGAGATCAAGGCCCGGTTCGACGAGCAGGCCAACATCTCCTGGGGCCGCAAGCTGGAGCAGGCGGGCGTCCACGTCGTCTACGGCCTGGTCGGGCTGAAGACCCACTGCAAGCTGTCGATGGTCGTGCGCGACGACGGCGACGTGCTGCGCCGCTACTGCCACCTCGGCACCGGCAACTACCACCCCAAGACGGCCCGGCTGTACGAGGACTACGGGCTGCTCACCACCGACCCGGTCGTCGGGGAGGACGTGGCCCGGCTGTTCAACGTGCTGTCGGGCTACTCGATGAGCACCGAGTACGACCGGCTGCTGGTGGCGCCGCACTCGATCCGGATCGGGCTGGTGGAGCGGATCGAGCGCGAGATCGAGCACCACCGTGCCGGGCGCCCCGCGCGGATCCGCTTCAAGTGCAACTCGATCGTGGACGAGCGCATCACCGACGCGCTCTACCGCGCCTCCCAGGCCGGGGTGCCGGTCGACATCTGGGTGCGCGGCATCTGTGCGGTCCGGCCGGGCGTGCCGGGGCTCAGCGACAACATCCGGGTGACCAGCATCCTCGGTCGCTTCCTGGAGCACTCGCGTGCCTACGAGTTCCTCAACGGCGGCGACCCGGAGGTGTGGATCGGCTCGGCGGACCTCATGCACCGCAACCTGGACCGCCGGGTCGAGACCCTGGTGTCCCTGGGGGCTCCGGAGCACATCGAGGAGATCTCGAACCTGTTCGACTTCGCGCTGGACCCCCGCACCGCGTCCTGGCACCTCAGCGCCGACGGGAGCTGGGAGCGCCGGCTGCGCGACCAGGAGGGTGAGCCGCTGGTCGACTACCAGGAGACACTGATCCGGCTCAAGCAGGTGCGGGGGAAGCACAAGTGACGAAGCCGACCGAGGACCCGGACCCGGCGGAGCCCGACCGTCCCGAGGTCGTGCGCGAGGTCGAGCGCAAGCTGCGCGTCGGCGACGACTTCGCGCTGCCGGAGCTGGCCGGGGCGGTGAAGGGCGTCGCTACCGTCGAGCCGGGCGACCCGGTCACGTTGCGGGCGGTCTACCACGACACCGAGGACCTGCGGCTGTTCCGCTGGAAGGTCACGTTGCGCCGCCGCGAGGGCGGCTCGGACGCCGGCTGGCACCTGAAGCTCCCCGTGGACGGGGAGGCGCCCGGGGTGCGCGACGAGGTCCGGCTGCCGCTGCGCGCCGGGCGGGTCGGACGGGTCCCCGCCGCGCTGTCCGACATCGTGACCGCGCTGGTCCGCGGCGCCCCGCTCGTCCCCGTCGTGGCGCTGACCACCGTGCGGACCCCGTACCTGCTGCTCGACGCCGACGGGCACGCGGTCGCGGAGCTGGTCGACGACCGGGTCACGGTGTCCGTGGGAGACGAGGAGCGCGACCAGTTCCGCGAGATCGAGGTGGAGGCGCTGGAGCCGGCCGGCAACGCCGTGGTCGACCGGGTGGCCGACCTGCTGGTGTCGCTCGGCGCCACCCCATCCGCCGCGTCCAAGGCGGCGTCCGCGCTCGGCGCCGCCGCCGCCCAGCCCCCGGACGTGCCCGAGCCGGGCCGGGTCCGGCCGAAGGACCCCGCCGGCGACGCCGTCCGCGCGCACCTGGCGACCCACGTGCGACGCCTGCTGCTGCAGGACGTGCGGATGCGCCGCGACCTGCCCGACGCCGTCCACCAGATGCGGGTGGCGGCCCGGCGGCTGCGCAGCGGGCTGCGCGAGTTCGCGCCCCTGGTCGACAGCGACTGGGGCAAGCAGCTGCGGGACGAACTGGGCTGGATCGCCGGCGAGCTCGGCCTGGCGCGCGACACCGAAGTCCTGCTGGAGCGGCTGGACGAGCACGCCGACCACCTCGCGCCGGCGGACGCGGCGCGCGCCCGGGCCGCCATCGACCCGTGGCTCCGCGCCCGGCTGGAGTCCGGGCGGACCGCCGGGCTGGCGGCGCTGCGCACCGACCGCTACCTCGCACTCCTCGGCACGCTGGTCGACGCGGCTGCCGCTCCGCAGCTGACCGACGCGGCCTCTGCTCGGTGCAGCAAGGCGCTCCCGCCGCTGGTGGCCCAGGCCAACGAGCAGCTCATCCGCGACGTCAAGCGGCTGAAGTTCGGCGGCGCGAGCCGGCGCTGGCACCGCGCCCGCATCACGGCCAAGCGGGCCCGCTACGCCGCGGAGGCGGCGGTGCCCGTCTTCGGACGCCGGGCCGAGCGGGTGGCGACCGCGCTGGAGCAGGTCACGGAGCTGCTCGGCCTCCACCAGGACGCCTACGTCGGCCAGACCACGCTGCGCGAGCTGTCCACGCACGACGGCGTCGACGGCCCCACCGGCTTCGCCCTCGGGCTGCTGCACGCGGTCGAGGAGCAGAACGAGCTGGTCTACCGCCTCGACTTCGAGGAGATGTGGCCCGGCGTTCGGCGTACCCTGCGGCGCACCACGCTGGACTGACGCGGCGACCGGTCGACGGGCAGGGGGTGCGGTGGAGGACTTCGGTGAGGACGTCGTCCGGGCTGCCGGCGTCGTGCTGCTGCGCCCGGGCCGACGCGGCGCCGAGGTCCTGGTCCTCCACCGCCCGCACCGCGCCGACTGGTCCCTGCCCAAGGGCAAGCTCGACAGCGGCGAGCACGTGGTCACTGCGGCGGTGCGCGAGTGCGACGAGGAGACGGGCTACGTCCCCGTCCTGGGGCCGCCGCTGGAGGTGCGCGCCTACGTTGCCTTCGGACAGCCGAAGGTCGTGCACTACTGGGCGGCCACCATCGGCGACAGCGTCGGCTTCACCCCCGGCGACGAGGTCGACGAGATCCGCTGGCTCACCGTGCCGGTCGCGGCGCTGCGACTGTCGTACGCCGACGACGTGGACCTGGCCCGGAGGGCGGCGGCACTGCCCCCGACCTCCCCGATGATCGTGCTGCGGCACGCGCAGGCGCAGAAGCGGCACGACTTCAAGGGCAAGCACGACGGCCGACGTCCGCTGTCCGGTCGTGGCCGGACCCAGGCCAAGGCACTGGTCGACCTGTTGGCGGCGTATGGGATCCGCGAGGTGCACAGCAGCGACTCGCGGCGCTGCGTCGACACCGTGCGGCGCTACGCGAAGTCCATCGACACCGACGTGCGCACCGACCGCTGGGTGAACGAGAAGGGGCACGAACGCCGACCCAAGGCCGCTGCCAGGCACACCCTGGCGCTGGCGGCGAGACCCGAGCCCCTGGTGCTGTGCAGCCACCGCCCGGTGCTGCCCTCGATCCTCGGCGCCGTGGCCACCTTGCCCGGCGTGGACCCCGAGGACCCGACGGTCGACCCCAAGCTGCCGCCCGCCGGCTTCGTCGTGCTGCACCGCGCGTTCGACGACGACGGAGCGGTACGGGTGGTTGCGGTCGAGCGGCACGAGGCCTGGCCGCCCGACCACTGAGCGAGTCACCCGCGGGTCACCCCGAGTTCGCCGGCGCGACGTGTGACCCGCATCGCGGGGTCGGCAGCGTCGTCGCCGTGTCGTCGGGGGGCGTTCACCTCCGGGTCACCTGGCGCACCCGTTCGTGACACCACCCCTCCCTAGCGTCCGAGACGTATCGACAACGACACGATCTCTCCGACCTAGGAGGACCAGGGTGAAGCTCACCCGACCCGTCGCCCTCGCGGCGACCCTGACCGCCGGCGTGCTCGTCCTCGCCGCCTGCTCCAGCGGCTCCGACAGTGGCTCGACGACCAGCGGCGCCGCCGGCTCCGCCGACTGCGTGAGCGGCAGCATCAAGGCCTCGGGCTCGTCCGCGCAGGCCAACGCGATGACCGAGTGGATCAACGGCTACCAGACCCAGTGCCCGGACGCGACCATCGAGTACCAGCCCAACGGGTCCGGTGCCGGGGTCCAGGACTTCATCAACGCCCAGACCTCGTTCGCCGGCTCCGACTCCGCCATCAAGGACGAGGACCTGACCAAGGCCACCGAGCGCTGCAGCGCCGGCCCCGCGATCAACATCCCGATGGTCGGCGGCGCCATTGCCGTCGCCTACAACCTCGAGGGCGTCGACTCCCTCGTCATGACGCCCGACGTGATCGCCGGCATCTTCGCCAACACGATCACGAAGTGGAACGACCCGGCGATCGCCGACCTCAACCCGGGCGCGACGCTGCCGGACGCCTCGATCGCGCAGTTCCACCGCAGCGACTCCTCGGGCACCACCGACAACTTCACCAAGTACCTGGCGGCCGCCGCACCGACCGCGTGGACCTTCGAGCCGGGCAAGGACTGGCTGGCCCCGGGCGGCCAGGGCTCCAAGGGCTCCGACGGCGTCACCTCCTCGGTGAAGAGCACCCCTAACTCGATCGGCTACGTCGAGCTGTCGTACATCCAGGACGCCGGCCTCGGCGCGGTGGCGGTGGACAACGGCGGTGGCGCCGTCGAGGCCACCAGCGAGAACGCCGCCACGACGATCTCGGCGGCCGAGGTCACGGGCACGGGCAACGACCTGACCCTGTCCCTCGACTACACGATCAAGGAGGCCAACGCCTACCCGATCGTGCTGCTCACCTACGAGATCACCTGCGAGAAGGGCCTGCCGGCCGACCAGCTCGACCTGACCAAGTCGTTCCTGAAGTACGCCGCGAGCGACGGCCAGTCGATCCTGACCGAGATCGGCTACGTGCCGATCACGGGGGACCTGCTGACCAAGGTCCAGGCCTCGGTCGACGCGCTGAGCAGCTGACACGGGGGGAGGGGCCCGCCGGCTTGCCGGTCGGGCCCCTCCCCTCGGTCGATCCACACGGATCCACCCGGATCCACCCGGAGAGGACGCGACCGTGGCAAGCCCACAGCCCCATACCCTGCACGATCCCGTGGACGGACACGACCCGATCGCGTTGCGGGGCAAGGGGACTCGCGTGGGAGACCGCGTCTTCTCAGGGGTCAGCCGGGGTGCCGGCATCCTGGTTCTGGTCATCATGGGCGCCATCGGCGCCTTCCTGATCTGGAAGGCGATCCCGTCCTTCCAGGACAACAGCGCCAACTTCTTCACCGAGACCCAGTGGCTCCCCGACGCGGACCCACCCGTGTTCGGCATCGCGGCACTGGCGTTCGGGACGCTGATGACCTCCGTCATGGCCCTCGTCCTCGCCGTCCCGGTCGGGATCGGGATCGCCCTGTTCATCGCGTTCTACGCGCACCGCCGCCTCGCCGCCGCGCTGGCGTTCGTCGTGGACCTGCTGGCCGCGGTCCCGTCCATCATCTTCGGCCTGTGGGGGCTGGACTTCCTGATGTCCAACCTGCAGGGCATCCAGGAGTGGCTCAACGACTACCTGGGCTGGATCCCGCTGTTCAACAACGAACTGGGCATCTACACCAAGAGCATCTTCGTCGCGGGGGTCGTCCTCGCGATCATGGTCCTGCCCACGGTGTCGGCGGTGACCCGCGAGGTCTTCGTCCAGGTGCCGCAGGCGCACATCGAGGCATCCCTCGCCCTCGGCGCGACCCGGTGGGAGATGGTCCGGCAGGCGGTGTTCCCCTTCGGTCGCGCCGGCATGATCTCGGCCGCGATGCTGGGCCTGGGCCGCGCGCTGGGCGAGACGATCGCGGTGGCGCTGATCCTGTCCGCCGTGTTCGAGATCAACTGGCACATCACCGAGCCCGGCGGCAACACGTTCGCCGCGAACATCGCCTTGAAGTGGAACGAGGCGGGCTCCAACGGCCTGTCCGCGCTGATCGCAGCGGGCCTGGTGCTCTTCCTCATCACGCTGGCCGTCAACATCATCGCCCGGCTGGTCATCGCCCGTCGCCGCGAGTTCTCCGGAGCCAACTGATGAGCGACCCGACCACGACCACCCGGCCCGCGGGCGACGTCGACCTGCGCGCCCGGCTCCGCGGCGCCCGACTGCCTCGCTGGGCGCCGTACGCGGCAGGCGCCGCCGCCGTCGTCCTCGCATTCCTGCTCGCGATGGTCACCGGTATCGAGGGGTGGGGTGGCACGGCGACCGTCGCCGTGTTGCTGTTCCTCGTCGGCCTGACCTCGTGGAGCTTCCTCGTGGAGGGACGTCGACACGCCGTCGACCGACTCGCCACGACCCTGGTGTACGCGACCTTCGTCATCGCGGTCGTCCCCCTCGTGGCCGTGCTCTTCAGCGTCATCCAGCGGGGCATCTCGGCGCTGAACCTGCAGTTCCTCGTCAACGACATGCGCAACGTGAGCCCCCGCGCGGTCGGCGGGGGCATCGCACACGCCCTGGTCGGCACGATCGAGCAGGTGCTCATCGCCACGGTCATCGCGGTCCCCATCGGAGTGCTGGCCGCCATCTACCTGGTGGAGTACGGCGGCGGCCGGCTGGCGAAGGCCGTCTCCTTCTTCGTGGACGTCATGACCGGCGTCCCGTCGATCGTGGCCGGTCTGTTCGTCTACACCGGCCTGGTCCTCACCCTCGGCCTGGACCGCTCCGGCTTCGCGGCCGCGCTGAGCCTGGTGGTCCTGATGATCCCGGTGATCACGCGGACCACCGAGGAGATGCTCAAGATCGTGCCGAACGACCTGCGCGAGGCCTCGTACGCCCTGGGCGTGCCCAAGTGGCGCACGATCCTGCGCGTGGTGATCCCGACCGCGCTCGGCGGGATCGTGACCGGGGTCATGCTGGCCGTCGCCCGGGTCGCCGGCGAGACGGCGCCCCTGCTGCTGACCACGTTCCTGTCGCAGAACATGAACTGGAACCCGTTCAGCGGTCCGCAGGCCTCGCTCCCGCTGTTCGTGTGGTCGCAGATCGGCTACGGCACCGACGCCGCCATCGCCCGAGCCTGGGCTGGCGCGCTGGTCCTGATCCTGTTCGTGGTGGTCATGTACGTCTCGGCGAAGCTGGTCGCCCGGCGATTCGCCCCGAAGGCCCGGTGAGTCCGGTGCGCTCGTCCCGCCCGTCCGTCCCGGCCGCGTCCCGAAGGTAGGAATCGTCCCCATGTCCAAGCGCATCGAGGTCGCCGACCTGGACGTCTACTACGGCAAGTTCAAGGCCGTGGAGGACGTCTCGATGTCCATCGAGCCCCGTGCCGTGACCGCCTTCATCGGGCCGTCCGGGTGCGGCAAGTCGACCGTGCTGCGGACCCTGAACAGGATGCACGAGGTCATCGAGGGGGCCTGGGTCGACGGCAAGGTGCTGCTCGACGGAGAAGACATCTACGCCCCCGACGTGGACCCGGTGAACGTGCGGCGCACCATCGGCATGGTCTTCCAGCGGCCCAACCCGTTCCCGACGATGTCGATCTACGACAACGTGGTCGCCGGCCTGAAGCTGGAGCGGCGCAAGGGCACCAAGAAGTCCGACTTCGACGACGTGGTGGAGCGGTCGCTGCGCGGCGCCAACCTGTGGGAGGAGGTGAAGGACCGGCTGGACCGGCCCGGGTCCGGGCTGTCCGGCGGGCAGCAGCAGCGGCTGTGCATCGCCCGCGCCATCGCCGTGGAGCCGCAGGTGGTCCTGATGGACGAGCCCTGCTCGGCGCTGGACCCGATCTCCACGCTGGCGATCGAGGACCTCATCCTGGAGCTGAAGGAGCAGTACACGATCGTGATCGTGACGCACAACATGCAGCAGGCGGCGCGGATCAGCGACACCACCGGCTTCTTCAACCTCGCCGGCGTCGGACAGCCGGGACGCCTGATCGAGATGGGCCCGACGGCCCAGATCTTCTCCAAGCCCGACGTCCAGGCCACCGAGGACTACATCTCCGGCCGCTTCGGCTGACCCCTCCCTCCCCGCTCTTCCCACCCTTTTCTCGGGCACACGATCCGCTATGCGGATCGTGTGCCCAGGTTGGGCGGCGTGTCGCGGCTGAAGTCGGGCATACGATCCGGGTCCCGTGACGTAAGGGGCGCCTGAGACGTCGACGGCGTAGGCCGCGGGGGCGCACGGTGCGGCAACGCCGCCATCCCCACCCGGTCCCGTGCATCCACAGCCCACCTTGCGGGACGGACCGGAGGCGCGCCGGACGAGCACTCTGACCCGGTGCGCGGATCGCTGACAGCCGGCCAGTCCCTGCGGGAGTCCCGCGAAGCCATGGCCGTGATCGCCGCTTCGCAGGGCGGCGCCTTCACTCGCGCCCAGGCCCTCGCCGCTGACGTACCGCCCCACCTTGCCCGGCGCCTGGTCGAGAGGGGCCTGTGGCGCCCCTTGCGGCGGGGCGTGTACGTCGACCGAGACGTGCTCGATGCCGCTCTACCCGATCCGGTCGGCCGCGTGCGGATCGACACCGCGGCGGCCATCCTCGCCGCACCCCGCGGAGCGGTCGCAGCCCACGTGACGGCATGCCGGGTCCGCCGCTACCCGCTGCCCCAGCACGTCGACTCACGGCTGCACCTCCTGCGGCCCCCGGGCTCGGACCACCGGGCCCTGGCAGGTGCGGTGATCCATACGCACCCGTTCAGCGCGGCCGACGCGGACGTCATAGACGGGCTGCCGACGTCGTCCCCCGCGCTCACCGTCTTGCTGGCGCTCGACGACCTGCCGCGGGACTGGGGGATCGCCGTGGTGGACCACGTGCTCCACACCGGGGACGCGACGCGGGAGCAACTTGACGCCGAGTTGGTCCGGCTGCGGTCTCTGCGGCACCGGAGCCGCAAGGGTCTGGTGCTTCGAGACGCAGACGGCCGAGCGGAGAGCCCGCTGGAGTCGCTGTCGCGCATACGGCTGGTGGCGCGCGGGGTCCCGGCCCCCGTTCTGCAGCCGGAGTTCCGCGACGCACAGGGGGTCATGCGCGGCGACCTCGGCTGGCCGACGTACGGGGTGGTCGGGGAGGCGGACGGAATGGCGAAGTACGGCACCGGACCGACGGAGATGGCCGCGCGGCTGGCCGCCCAGCGGGAACGACAGGACCGGCTCGAAGCCCTCGGCCTCATCGTCGTGCGATGGACGTGGGACGAGATCATGCAGGCCCCGCTCATGGTGGCCCAGCGGGTCCTGGCCGCACTGGACCGAGGTGCCGCCCTCAAGCGCGCGGGGTTCTGGGACCGGGCCGCCTGAGTCACGGCGACGACCGCTACGGGGGCCGGGCGTCTCGGGCAGGATTCCCCCGTGATCACCCATTCCGTCCTCTTCCAGCTGCATGAGCCCGCCGACGCCGACGAGGTGGTGCGACGGCTCGAGGGCCTGCGGGGGCGCATACCGACGCTCCGCTCTCTGACCGCCGGGGTCGACGTCGGACACGACCCGGCGGGCTTCCACGTCGCCCTGGTGACCACGCACGACGACCTGGAGGGTCTGGTCGCGTATGCCGAGGATCCGCTGCACCGAGAGTTCGGTGCGTGGCTGGCCCCCAGGATGGCGGCCCGCGCGGCCGTCGACTTCGAGGCTGGCGCCTGAATCCCCGCGTCTGAATCCCGGCCGGGTCGCCAGCACCACCCGCACCACCCGTCCCCTGACCCGGATCGTGTGACCGACTCCGCCCGCGACACGCCGCCGAACCTGGGCACACGATCCGCTATGCGGATCGTGTGCCCAAGTGGCGGGGCAGAGCGGCGGCGGGGGCGGGTTGATCGGATCCTTACCGGAGCGGGATGCCTCCGTGCCCGGGCGGGGGGAACCGGGCGGCGCCCGACGTGGTCCACTAGGAGGCGACCCGGCGACCCCCGGGTCCCTCGACCCATGAGGCCGGACCACCCGCATCCGGACCTCGACGCCGCACCCGAGGAGCCGTGCCGCCGTGACCCGCCCCGCCCCCCGTCGTCGTACCCGGCTCGCCGTCGTCGCAGCCGGAGCCGCCGCCACCGCACTCGCCCTCACCGGCTGCAGCGGCGGGTTCCCCGGCACCCTGTCCGCCGCTCCCGCGGCCCACGTCGTGGTTCAGCAGGCCGCCGACGCCACCCGAGCCGCGGGCACCTCCCGGGTGTCGATGGACGCGACCGTGACCGTGGACGGCACCGAGACCAGCATCACGGGCAGCGGGGTCGTGGACTACGCGGACGGGACCGGGGAGTTCACCCTCGACCTCGGCCCGCTGGGGACCGTGCGCCAGATCGCCACTGCGGACACCGTGTACGTCCAGGTGCCGTCGGTCTCGGACAGCTGGTACGCGATGCCCGTCGAGGGCGATGCCGGTGCCCACGGATCCGTCGCGGACGGGCTGGCGCCGGACGACGTGCTGGACAGCCTGCGCGAGTTCGGCACGGTCACCGAGGACGGCACCGAGACGATCGACGGCGTCGAGACCACCCGGTATGTCGCCACGCTGGACCTGGCGGCCGCACTGGCCTCCTCCGGTCTGCCGACCGACGTGCTCGGCGACCTCGGCCTGGGCCTCGGGACGCGGCCGACGGATGCCGAGCCGGCGGTCGTCACCGTGTGGGTCGACGACGCGGACCGGGTCGTGCGCGTGTCCCAGCAGATGGACCTCGGCGGCACGATGAGCGTCACGTCCACCCTCTCGTTCACCGACTTCGGCGTCCCGGTCGACGTGACCGCGCCCCCGGCCGATCAGGTCGTGACGGACCCGCAGGGTCTGCTGGGCGGACTGCTGGGGAGCCTCGGTGGCGGTCAGGCCGGCGACCTGGGCTCCCTGCTGGAGGGCCTGGGGCTGGGCGACCTGAACCTCGACGACCTCAACCTGGGCGACCTCGCCGGCGACCTGGGGCTGCAGGACCTTCAGGGACTGGACCTGCAGGGTCTGCAGGACCTTGACCTCGGCTCGCTGCTCGGCGAGCTAGGCCTGCAGGACCTGAACCTGGGCGACCTCGGCCTCGGCGACCTCGGGGGCCTCGGCCTCGGGGGCGCAGCGGGCGACGGGCAGGGCGGCCTCAGCGGCGCCACCGGCACCGGCGGCCAGCTCAGCGCCTGACTCCGCCTGACCGTCCCCTAGGACGGAATGAGTCTGGGCGTTGCTTGACGACCCGAATCCGGGCCGCAAGCAACGTGCGGACTCATTCCGTGGGCACGAAGGGGGCGCGGGCAGGCCCGGGCTGCACCGGGCGGGAGCCCCGCTCTGGGGAGCTCAGGCCAGGTCGTAGCCGGCCTCGTCGACCGCGGCGCGCACGTCGTCGACCGCCAGCGGCTGCCCGCTGGTCACGGTGACCAGACCGGTCTCCAGCACGACGTCGACGCTCTCGACGCCGGCCAGGGCCGAGATCTCCTCGGTGACGGCCTTGACGCAGTGCTCACAGGTCATGCCGGTGACGGTGTAGGTGGCCGTGGTGCTCACTGCAGCTCTCCTCGCAGTCGGGTCGGTGCCGGATGTCGGGGACGACGCTCTCGGGTCGTGTGGTCGGGCGGTGGGACGGTCGGGGCGGGTCGGCGCTCAGGCGGGCCGCGGTCAGGCGCGCAGCAGCCGGGCGATGGCCGCGGTGGCCTCCTCGACCTTGGCCTGGGCATCCGGGCCGCCACGCTCGCAGGCCTCGGCCACGCAGTGGCTGAGGTGGTCCTCGAGCAGGGCGACCGCGAACGACTGCAGCGCCCGCGTGGCCGCCGCGACCTGGGTGAGGACGTCGATGCAATACACGTCCTCGTCCACCATCCGCTGCAGCCCGCGGACCTGCCCTTCAACCCGCCGCAGCCGGGCCACGTGGGAGGCGCGGCGGTCGGCGTAGCCGGGCCGCACGCCGTGCAGCGCGTCGTGCGCCTCGGGCAGCGGCGGGGTCGGGGGCGTCGTCGAGGTGCTCACCATGCGGACAACCATACCCCCCCTGGGTATATTCCCGCCACTCCCCCGCGCGACCCGCGGAGGCGGGCGTCACGCGTCGCGCCGGGCCTTGGCCTGGTTCAGCCGGCCGATCCGGGCGAACAGCGGCGCCGCGTGCAGCACCAGGTCCGGCACCGCCCCGAACAGCCGGACCTGCGCCCCCCGCCAGCGGGGCACGCTGGCGACCGTGCGCGGCCGGTCCACCAGCCCCACCGCGCGCTCGGCGACCTCCGCCGGCGTGACCACCCGCAGCCCGGTGAACGACAGCGCCACCGCCGGGTCGTCCAGCACCTCGGTGATCATCGGCGTCAGCATCCCGTCCGGGCACACCACCGACAGCCCCACGCCGCGCACCCCGGCCGCCCGCAGTTCGGCCTTGAGCCCCAGCGTGAACGACAGCACCCCGGCCTTCGTCGCCGCGTAGACGCACTCGCCCGGCACGGGCACCCACGACGCCAGCGACCCGACGTTGATGACGTGCCCGCGCCCGCGACCGCCGTCGCGCGACCGCATCACCGCCACGGCCGCACGCGTGCCGTGCATCACGCCGAGCAGGTTCACCCCTACGACCGTGTCGATCACGTCGTCCGGCTGGGTGGCCGCGTCGCCGGCGCCGAGCACCCCCGCGCAGTTGACCCACACCTCCGGGTCGACCTCGCGCGCCAGCGCGCGGCACGCCTCGGGGTCGCGTACGTCGAGCACCCGGTCCGCTCCCACCACGTCGGTACGGACGACCTGGTAGCCCTCCGCGGCCAGCCGGTCGGCGATGGCCAGTCCGAGCCCGCGGCCGGCCCCGGTCACCACGGCCGTACCCCGCCCCCCGTCGGGCCCGGGGGCACCGCCGCGCGCGGCGGGACGGATGGCGGGCGAGGCGGGCGACGCGGTCGTCATGGCGGTCACCGTACGCGGCGTCCGCGCGCGGTCGACCCCGCCCCGACGTACGCTCCCCACGTGCCCGGACCCCTCGCCCTGGTCGGCTCCGGGGAGTACCTGCCGGTGATGCAGGACCTCGAGGCCGGCCTCATCGCCGGCCGCCCGCCGCGGTACGTCCAGCTCGCCACCGCGGCGGCCCCGGAGGGCCCGGCGTCCCTCGGCCGGTGGCGCGACCTCGGCGCCGCCCAGGCCGAGCGGATCGGCGTGGAGCAGGTCTGGGTTCCCGTCACCGACCGCGCGTCCGCCGACGACCCCGACAACGCCGCGCTCGTCGCGGGCGCCGGCCTGGTCTACCTCAGCGGCGGCAACCCCGCCTACCTGGCCGAGACCCTCGCCGGCACGGCGGTCTGGGAGGCGATCGTCACCGCCTGGCAGGCCGGCGCCGCGCTGGCCGGCTGCAGCGCCGGCGCGATGGCGATGTCCACCTGGGTCCCGCACATCCGGCCGCGGCTGTCCGGTCCTGCCCACGTCGACGGCCTCGGCCTGTTGCCGCACGTCCGCGTCATCCCGCACTTCGACCGGATGCTCGGACGGGTCCCCGACCTGCTCACCCGCTACCTGCTGCACGCTCCCGACGGGGTGGCCATCGTCGGCGTCGACGAGGACACCGCCCTCGTCGGGGGACCGCACGAGTGGACGGTGCGAGGCCGCAGCTCGGCCTGGCTGCTCGGGCACGGCCGACGCGAGGAGTACCCCGCGGGCAGCACGGTCACGATCCCCTGAGGATCAGGCGGGAGGCCTGCCTCAGACGACCTCCTGCTTCTTGCCCAGCACGACGACACCGGCGTCGCTGACCGTGTAGTGCTCGCGGTCGCTCTCGTGGTCGACGCCGATCTGCGCGCCATCCGGGACCTTCACGTACTTGTCCAGGATCGCGTTGCGCACCACGGCATTGCGGCCGATGCGCACACCCGGCATCAGCACGCTGCCCTCCACGTACGCACCGGGCAGCGCCTGCACGTCGTACGACAGCACGGAGTTGCGCACGTGCGCGCCCGCGATGATGGAGCCGGCGCCCACCATCGACTCGTGCGCGTTGCCGCCCTCCACGAACTTCGCGGGCGGCAACGGCGGCAGGTTGGTCAGGATCGGCCAGCGCCGGTTGTAGAGGTTGAACACCGGGTGCACGGACACCAGGTCCATGTGCGCGTCGTGGTAGGAGTCCAGCGTCCCGACATCGCGCCAGTAGCCGCGGTCGCGGTCCGTGGCGCCCGGGACCTCGTTGAGGTCGAAGTCGTAGACGCACGCCTTCCCGGCGTCGGTGAGCATCGGCAGGATGCTGCCACCCATGTCGTGCACCGACCCGGTGTCGCCGGCGTCCACCTTCAGCGCCTCGATCAGCACGTCGGTGTCGAAGACGTAGTTGCCCATCGACACGTACGACTGGTCCTCCGCGCCGGGGATCCCCGGCGGGTCCAGCGGCTTCTCCAGGAAGCGCTTGACCTTCACGCCGTCGTCCGCGGCCTCGATGATGCCGAACTGGTTGGCCATCGACCGGGGCATCCGGATGCCCGCCACGGTCACGCCGGCCCCGGTGTCGAGGTGGTGGGCGACCATCTGCGCCGGGTCCATCCGGTAGACGTGGTCGGCGCCGAACACCACGACGATGTCGGGCTGGTCGTCGTAGACCAGGTTGAGGCTCTGGTAGATCGCGTCGGCGCTGCCGGTGTACCAGCGCGGACCGAGCCGCTGCTGCGCGGGCACCGGGGTGACGTAGTTGCCCAGCAGGTTGGGCATCCGCCAGGTCGTCGTCACGTGCCGGTCCAGCGAGTGGGACTTGTACTGCGTGAGCACGCAGACCCGGTGGTAGCCGGCGTTGATCAGGTTCGACAGCACGAAGTCGATGAGGCGGTACGCGCCGCCGAAGGGGACCGCCGGCTTGGCCCGGTCGGCGGTCAGCGGCATCAGCCGCTTGCCCTCTCCACCGGCGAGGACGATCCCGAGAACGCGAGGTTCGGAGCCCACGACCCCACCCTAGCCACGCCCGACCGGCCCCCGTCAGGGTTCGCCTGGCCCTAGGCTGCCCGCGTGCGCATCGGCATGCTGACTCGCGAATGGCCACCCGACATCTACGGCGGCGCCGGGGTCCACGTGGAGCACCTCGTCGCCGAGCTCCGCCGGATCGCCGAGGTGGACGTGCAGTGCTTCGGGTCCCCCCGGGAGGACGCCCGCGCCCACTCCGTCCCCGCCGACCTGACCAGCGCCAACTTCTCGCTGCAGACCCTCGGCATCGACCTGCAGATGGCGCGCGATGCCGTGGACGTGGACGTCGTCCACTCCCACACCTGGTACGCGAACATGGGCGGCCACCTCGCTGGGCTGCTGCACGGCATCCCGCACGTGCTCACCGCGCACTCGCTGGAGCCGCGGCGGCCGTGGAAGGAGGAGCAGCTCGGCGGTGGCTACCGGGTCTCGTCCTGGGTCGAGCGGGCCGCGTACGCCGAGGCCAACGCGATCATCGCGGTGTCGGCCGGCATGCGCGCGGACATCCTCGACTGCTACCCGTTCGTGGACCCCGACCGGGTCCGGGTGGTGCACAACGGGATCGACACCGACGTCTACCGGCCCGACCCCGAGGTCGACGTGCTGATGCGGCACGGCGTCGACCCCGGTCGGCCGTACGTGCTGTTCGTCGGGCGGATCACCCGGCAGAAGGGGCTGGCCCACCTGCTGGCGGCCGCCCGGCGCTTCGACCCCGAGCTCAGCCTCGTGCTGTGCGCGTCCTCCCCGGACACCCCCGAGATCGGGGAGGAGATCGCCACCGCCGTCGCCGACCTGCGGGCCGAGCGCGGCGACGACGCGGTGGTCTGGATCGAGGAGCAGCTCCCCCGCCCGCAGGTCGTCCAGCTGCTCACCCACGCGCTGGCGTTCACCTGCCCGTCGGTGTACGAGCCGCTGGGCATCGTGAACCTGGAGGCCATGGGGTGCGAGACCGCGGTCGTCGCCAGCGACGTCGGCGGCATCCCCGAGGTGGTGGTCGACGAGCAGACCGGCCTGCTGGTGCCGTACGACGCGGCCGAGCCACGCGCCTTCGAGCATGCCTTCGCCGACGCGGTCAACCGGCTCGCTGCCGAACCGGCAGTCGCCACGGCGATGGGCGCCCGCGGCCGGGCGCGCGCGGTGGAGCACTTCTCCTGGGCGTCGATCGCCGAGCAGACGCTGGACGTCTACCGCTCGGTGGTCGCCGGGTGACCGGAGCGGTCCGGCTGCGCGGCGTGCGTGAGTGACCTCGCCGAGCCGATTCCCGGGGTCGCCCCCGCGGACCGGCGGCGGCTGTGGATCGGCTACCTGCTCTACCTGGGCGCCGCGACCCTGTTCGCGGTCAACGGGACGGTCTCCAAGTCGATCCTGCTGACCGGCATCTCCACCGCCCGGCTGTCGCAGCTGCGGGTCACCGCCGCGTTCCTGGTACTCGTCGCCGTCGTCGCCCTGACCCGCCCCGCAGCGCTGCGGCTGCGCCGCGGCGAGGTTCCCATGCTGCTGGCGTACGGCATCGCCGGGATCGCGATGACCCAGTGGCTGTACTTCGTCGCGATCGAGCGGCTGCCCGTCGGCGTCGCCCTGCTGATCGAGTTCACCGCGCCGATCATGGTCGCGCTGTGGTTCCGGTTCGGCCGCCACGAGGCGGTGCGCAACCGGGTGTGGTTCGCCCTGCTGCTCGCCCTGGTCGGGCTGGCCATGGTGGCGCAGGTGTGGCTGGGCTTCACCCTCGACGGCCTCGGGGTGGTGGCGGGCTTCGGCGCCGCCGCGGCGCTGGCGCTGTACTACCTGCTCGGCGAGCGTGGCGTGCACGGGCCGTACCCGCGGGACCCGGTGTCGCTGACCATGTGGGGCTTCGCCGCCGCGGCGGCGTTCTGGGCGGTGGCCCAGCCCTGGTGGTCGTTCCCGTGGGAGGCGCTGTCGGGGACGGCCACCCCGCTGGACGGTGGCCCGACGGTGCCGCTGTGGGGCCTGGTCGGCTGGATGATCGTGCTCGGCACCGTCGTGCCGTTCTGGCTCGTGGTCGCCAGCCTGCACCACCTCAGCGCGGCCCAGGCCTCCGTCGTCGGGATGACCGAGCCGGTGCTCGCCACCCTGATCGCGTGGGTCGTCCTCGGCGAGGCGCTCACCCCCGTGCAGATGCTGGGCGGCCTGGTGGTGCTCACGGGGGTGCTCCTCGCGGAGACCTCCCGCTGACGGGCGGCGCAGCGCCGGCCGACCTACAGTGCCGTCATGCCTCTGGATGGTGAGTACGTACCCAGCCCCTCCGCCTGGGTCCGCGAGCAGGTCGAGCAGTACGAGGCGTCCGGCGGACAGCGGGCCAACACGCTGTTGGACACCGGGCTGCCCGTGATCATCGTGACGCACCGCGGCCGCACCAGCGGCGCGGTGCGCAAGACCCCGGTGATGCGCGTGGAGCACGAGGGCGAGTACGCGCTGGTCGCCTCCAAGGGCGGCGCCCCCGAGCACCCGGACTGGTACGGGAACCTCGTCGCCGACCCGAGCGCGGTGATGATCCAGGACGGACCCGAGCCGTTCGACGCCGTCGTCCGCGAGGTGGACGGCGACGAGCGTGCGGAGTGGTGGGAGCGCGCGGTCGCCGCCTACCCGCCCTACGCGGACTATCAGCAGCGCACCGACCGACGCATCCCGGTGCTGGTCGCCCGGCGGCGAGACTGACCCTCGCCCGCGGGGTCGCGGCGCTAGCCTCACCGACGTGAGCGACGAGCAGCGCGGGGTCGCGTTCCCGGTCGGCGGCGACGGCCGCCGCAGCACGTCGGCGACCGGCCGGGCGGTGTTCGCCGACTCGATGCGCGGCGTCGACCCGGACCTGGCGGTGCGGGTCGAGGCCACCGGCAACTGGCGCGACGGCTACCTGCAGCCGGTGTGGGACATGTCGGCCGCCGCGGCGCGGTCGCCCGAGGCCGCCGTACGCATCTCCGCCGACGGGCTGGACTCGCTGTACGCCCGCTTCGGGTTCGAGGACGACGACGGCCGCCGGTCGCTGCTGGACGGCGTACGGGACACCCTGGCCGCGCCGCTGGGCACCGTCGAGATCGCCGGCACCAGCGCGCGGGAGACCGAGCTCTCGGTCCCGTACCGAGGTCGCCGGCTGTTCGACTCCGACCTGCGGCTGCAGCTGGACCGGTGGGTCGTCAACGGGATCGCCGAGCCCACCTTCGGCGCCGCGGTGGCGGCGGTCCTGGACAACCCGGAGTGGCTCGACCTCAGCGACGTCACCGTGGTGGTCCTCGGGGCCGGCGCGGAGATGGGGCCGCTGCGCTCGCTGCTGCACTGGGGCGCCACCGTCTACGCGGTCGATCTGCCGCGACCGGAACTGTGGCGGCGGCTGATCGAGTCCGCCCGCGGATCGGCGGGGCGCCTGGTGGTTCCGGTGCCCCGGGGCGCGCTCGGGCCGGAGCCCAGCGACGACGACATCGCGGCGGTCGCCGGGGCCGACCTGCTCACCCAGACCCCGCAGGTGCGCGCCTGGCTGTCAGCGATCCCGCAGCCGTTCGTGCTCGGCAACTACGCGTACGCCGACGGCGCCACCCACGTCCGGCTGTCGATGGCCGCCGACGCCCTGGCGGTGTCGCTGCAGCAGGAGCGCGGCGACGTGTCCCTGGCCTACCTGGCGACGCCGACGGACGTCTTCGCGGTGCCGCCGGGGGCGGTGGAGATGGCCCGGTCCCGTTGGCACGACCGTGGTTTCCGGCGGCTGATGCAGGCGCCGATGCGGATGGCCCGGATGTACCGGCCCAACTACGACCGGACCGTCACCGACAACACCGGCCGCGAGGTGGGGCTCGCCGACTGCGTGGTGCCGCAGCAGGGGCCGAACTACATCCTGGCCAAGCGGCTGCAGCGCTGGCGCGCGATCGTGGCCCGCGACAGCGGGACGCTGGTGTCGCTGAACGTCGCCCCCGCCACCCGCACCCGCTCGGTGGTGAAGAACCGCGCGCTGGCCGCCGCGTACGCGGGGGCCGGTCGGTTCGGGATCGAGGTGTTCGACCCGTCGACGTCCAACACGCTGATGGCGGCCCTGCTGGTGCGGGACCTGCGCGACCCGGTGTCGGCATCGCATCCGGACCGCGCGCTGCACAACCCGGTGGACCTGTTCGCCGACGCCGCCAACCACGGCGGCCTGTGGCGCACCGCGTACGAGCCGCGCAGCGTGCTCGGCGTCGCGGCCGTCCTCGGCATGTTCGAGTCACGCGCCTAGGGAGGCACCGTGCCCCAGTCCCTCGTACCGAACCTGTGGTTCGACACCCAGGCGGAGGAGGCCGCGCAGTTCTACGTCTCGGTTTTCCCCAACTCGCGGATCCTCAGCACCAGCCGCTACTCCGACGCCGGCCCGGGCGAGCCCGGCAGCGTCATGACGGTCGAGTTCGAGCTCGACGGCACCCGCTTCGTCGGCATCAACGGCGGACCCCGGTTCACCTTCGACGAGGCCGTGTCGTTCGCCATCACCTGCCGGGACCAGGACGAGGTCGACCACTACTGGGACCGGCTCACGGACGGCGGCGAGGAGTCCATGTGCGGGTGGCTCAAGGACCGCTTCGGGCTGTCCTGGCAGGTGATCCCCGAGGGCCTGGGGGACGTCCTGGGCGACCCGGATCCGGCGCGGGCCCAGCGCGCGGTGCAGGCGATGCTGGGCATGCGCAAGCTCGACCTGCCGGCGCTGCGGCGCGCCGCCGACGGGGCGTAGCTTCGGCCGGTCGGGCTACCTCCGGCCGCTCCCGGCTACTTCCGGCCGGGGATGAAGCTGGAGACCAGGCCGGTGACAGTGTCGGCGCCCGGGATCTTCGACAGCAGCGACTGGAGCTGGTCGGCGCCCGGGACCTGACCGGTCGGCGTGAGCTTGTCGATCAGGGACGGCAGCAGCTGGGACAGCGACGACGCCACGTCGTCGACGGACAGACCCGACTGCTCCGCGAGCTGCTTCATCCGGTCCGCGCCGAGCGCGTCGGCGACCTGGGACGGCGACACCGGCAGGTTGGGGCCGTTGCTGACCCACGACTGCACCTGCTGCCCGATCGAGCTGTCCTGCAGCGAGGACACGACGCCGCCGAAGCCGCCCTCGGACTGGAACATGCCCAGCAGCGGCGCCCCGAGCTGGGTGGCCTTGTCCATCCCGCTCTGCGCCCCGCCCATCAGGGCCGCGATCACGTCGTCGATTCCCGCCATGTCCTGCTCCTTCGCCGGTCGGTCGTCGGCACACCGTACGGCCGTTGGGCCGTCCCCGCTCGCCGATCGCGGTCGCGGTCGCGGTGCCGACCCGCGCACTACGGCAGCCAGCCCACCCGGTCGCGCAGCAGCGCGTACCCGACGAACGCGACGATGTCGATGAGCGCGTGGGCGATGACGAACGGTGTCGTGCGGCGCCAGCGGGTGAACAGCCAGCCGAACAGCAGGCCCATCACCAGGTTGCCCACGAAGCCGCCGAACCCCTGGTACAGGTGGTAGGCGCCGCGGATCACCGCGCTGGTGGCGATCGCGGCCCACGGCCCCCAGCCAATCTGCCGCAGCCGGTGGATCAGATAGCCGAGGATCACGACCTCCTCGAGCAGGGCGTTCTCGACGGCGGCCAGCACCAGCACCGGGAGCGACCACCACGCCTCCCCGAGCGCGACCGGGACGACCCGCAGGTTCAGCCCGGCGGCGTACGTCGCCAGGTAGAACGCCAGCCCGGTGCCCCCGACGACGGCCGCGAGCACGACACCGCGGAGCAGGTCGCGGCCGGGCTCGGTGGCGTCGAAGCCGATGCCGCGCACGCCCTCCCCGGAACGGCGCAGCAGGTGCGCCACCAGCAGCACCGGGACGAGCGCGAGGGCGATGCCGACCAGCTGGTAGAGCAGGTCCAGCCACGGGCGGTCCGGGGTGACCGAGCGGACGATGGTGGCGCTCTGGTTGGCCAGCGGCTGCCCGCGGGTGAGCGAGTCCAGCAGGTACAACAGCGCCCGGATGGCGGAGGCGCCCAGCGACACCAACAGCACGAGGACCACCTCGGCGCCGAGCGTGCGCCGGTCGAGCCGCTCGGGTTGGGTGGTCACGCGGGCCATTCTGCGGCCGGCGACCCCGGTACGAGAGGGTGGGCGCATGACGGAGTCGTCCCGGGCCCCGGCGCACCGGCGGTCGCTGCAGTTCGACGTGTACGACGACGACCCGGGGCTGCTGCGGGTCGTGGCCCGGCTGCGGGACGAGCGCCCGTGGGCGCAGGATCCGCGAAACCTGCCGGTCGTGCACGACCTCGAGCTCATCGTGTCGGTGGGCCGGGACGACCTGGTGATCCGGTCCGCGACCGCCGTGATGAACACGTACCCGCACGCGGAGTGCCCGTTCATCACCGGGGCGTACCGCCGGCTGGAGGGCCTCGCGGTGGCCCGGGGCTACACCCGAGCGCTGCGGGAGCGGCTGGGCGGGCCGGCGGGGTGCACGCACCTGAGCGAGCTGGCCCGCGCGATGGGCCCGGTGGTGCTGCAGTCGGCGTTCTCCGCGCACGCGCGGGGCATGGTGGCCGGGACGGAGGCGTCGGACGACGGACCCGGGGACCCGCGCGTGACGCTGGCGTTCCTGCGCGACACCTGCCATGTGTGGGCCGAGGACGGCGTCGGGATGGAGAAGCTGCGGCGGGGCTGGCGGCCGGGGACGACGGCGTACCCGATCCCGCCGCTGGCGGAGTTCCCCGAGCCGTGAGGGGATCGTTCCTGCGCTGGGTCCTGGTCGCCGAGGCGCTTCTGGTGGTCCACCCGGTGTTCGCGCTGTCGTCGCTGGTCGGCGCGCCGCAGACGGTCGCCAAGGGCCTGGTCCAGGTGCAGGCCGCGGACGTGGTCGCCGCGGGCGTCGCCGTGCTGCTGGCGCCTCTGGTCGTGCTCGCCCTGCTGGAGGCGGGGGTCGCCGCGCGCGGACGGCCGCGGTACGGGTGGGCGCTGATCCTGCAGGTGCCGGTCGCCGCGTTCGCGGTGGTGCCCATGCTGGCGCCGATGGCGACGCTGTCGCGGTGGCCGCGGGTGAGCACGATCGCGCTGCTGACGCTGGCGCTGGTGGTCGTGCTGTCGCCGCTGGTGCCCTCCGGTGCGCGCTACGAGGTGGCCCCCGGGGCCCGCACGCGGGCGCGTCGGCTGGCCGTCTCGCCGCTGGCCCTCGGGCTGCTGGTGGCGCTGGTCAGCGGGACGGTCGGCGCGTTCAGCACGTCGCTGCCGACGGACCTGGGGGCCCTCGCGCCTGCGGGCTTCGACAGCGGGCGGCGGGGTGTCGCCGCGGAGACGACGCCGGCCGCGCAGAACCCCGCTTTGGCGCCGGACCCGTTCGGGTTGCTGCACAACGACTCCTGGGCGACCGATGCCTACGTCGTGCCTGGGCCGTCGGAGCCGATGACAGCGGAGGTGTCGTCGCTGTTCACCGGCGGGGACTGCGCGACGATCACGTTCGACTCCGCGGGCCGGTTGATCACCCTGTGCTCCTCGCTGACGCGGGTGACCGCGTGGGCCGTCGACCCGGTGACGATGACGCCGCTGGCGAGCACGGTGGTGGGTCGGCGTACGCCGTCGCTGACGGACTTCTCCGGCGGCGGGTACTTCGTGCTCGACGCGGAGGACCGGGTGGTCATGCCGGCGCAGGACGGCTGGCTGCGGTCGTGGACGCTGTCGCCGTCCGGTGACGCGTTCGTGGAGGGCGTGTCGGTGGACGTGTCCGGGTCGCTCGCCGACGGCGAGTCGGTGACGTCGGTGGTGCCGGACTGGTCCGGACGGTGGTGGTACGTCGGGTCGCGCGGCACGGTGGGCGTCGTGTCCCCGGGCGCGGGAGGTGCTGCGCCGCAGGCGATCTCGCTGAACGGGGAGTCGATCGAGAACTCGTTCGCCGTGGCCCAGGACGCGGTGTACGTGGTGACGGGCGCGGCGATGTACCGGCTGTGGGCCGGGCCGGACAAGGCCCCGCGGGTGGTGTGGCGGCAGGCGTACGACACCGGGACCCAGCGCAAGCCGGGACAGACGAGCCGCGCGTCCGGGACGACGCCGACGGTCTTCGACGGCGGGCGGCTGGTGGCGATCACCGACAACGCCGAGCCGCGGATGAACGTGGTGGTGATGCGGACGGCGGTCGCCGGGGACGGTCAGCGGGTGGTCTGCACGGTGCCGGTGTTCGCGCCGGGGGCCAGCGCGACGGAGAACTCGCTCGTCGCCGTCGGCCGGTCGCTGTACGTGGAGAACAACTACGGGTACGCCCCGCCGCTGACGGTGGTGGCTGCCGGGGGGTCCACGTCGCCCGGGCTGGCGCGGGTGGACGTCGGGGCGTCCGGGTGCGCGGTCGCCTGGACGAACGAGACGATTCGCATCCCATCGCTGGTGTCGAAGGGCGTGGCCCCCGACGGGGTGGTGCTCACGTACACCAAACCGACGAGTGCGTGGGGCGTGGACGCGTGGTACGTCACCGCGGTGGACCTGGAGTCCGGCGAGGAACTGTGGTCGCGGCGCGCGGGGGCGGGGATGGCGGCGAACAACCACTACGCCGGGGTGGCCCTCGGCCCCGACGGCTCCGCCTACGTCGGCGTCGTCATGGGCCTGATCAAGCTCGCGACCACGTAGCCCGCCGCGGAGGCCCGGGAGCGCGGGGGTCCGCATGATCGCCGGCGTCCCTGTGGGCACATGGAGTGACGGACGGGGTGCGCACGGTTCTCCCGGTGACCCGCTGGGAGACCCCCGTTCCGCCGGATCCATGCGGGTGACAGGATGCGCCGCGTCCGGTCTCCGCGGCCGGACGACGTACGGGGGAACCGGCTGTGCACGACAACTTCCACATCAGGAGACCCTGTGCGCCGAACCACCAAGCTCCTCGCCATCGCGGCGACCGGAGCGGCCCTCGTGGCCACCGCCCTCCCCGCCACCGCCATCACCGGCGGCCAGCCGACCGGTGATGGCAGCTTCCGCAACGTCGCGTTGATCACCTTCTACGCGAAGGACTTCGAGGACGAGACCGTCTACTACCGCTACCGGTGCACCGGCACCCTGGTCAGCCCGACGGTCGTCCTGACCGCGGCCCACTGCACCTACATCACCGGCGGGGCCACCCTGGTGACGTTCTCGCCCGACGTGGCTCCGGTCGCACCGCCGAACAACGACCCGCTCCTGTCGCCGCTCCCCCGAGCCGCTGACGACTCAGCGACTGGTCCGGACGGATGGGGGAGCTCCTCCACCGGGTTCGCGCACGTAGGAACCACCAAGGGCAACCAGAAGTACTACGACTGGTACAAGTTGACCTACGGGACCACCCTGGAGAACCCGACCTACTACTCGGGCACGGCCTACAAGCACCCCGATTACTCCAACTTCACCGACCTCAAGAACTGGAACGACGTCGGTGTGATCGTCCTCGATCAGGAGGTCGAGGGCATCGGGACGGCGCCAGTTGCTCCTCAGGGCTTCCTCGACCAGTTCACGCCGAAGGTGCTGAACAAGACCGTCTTCACCCCGGTCGGCTACGGGACCGAGGTGCGCAAGCCGGTCGCGGGGCCGCAGAAGCCGACGCCGATGAGCTACCCACTGATCCGTCGCGTCACCACGTCCAACGGCCAGAAGCTCACCCCGCAGATCCTGCAGACCAACGGCAATCCGAACAACAACATCGGTGACGGCGGAACCTGCTTCGGGGACTCCGGCGGCCCGACGTTCAAGGACGGCTACGTCGTGACGGTGACCAGCTACGGGTACACCAGCAACTGCCGCTACCTCGACGGCCTCCAGCGCATCGACATCCCCGGCGTCGCCGACATTCTCGCCGACGCGATCGGTGACTCCGGGTCCGTGCCAGCGAACTGGGAGCTCATCTCTCGGTGACCGATCGCGCGCTTCTCTGACTCACAGCCGGAGGGGGCGTGGCCTGCGGGCTGCGCCCCCTCCGCGTGTCCCGGGACCTGGTGATCCGCGCGAGATCGCAGTTGTGGCGCGTCGGAAGGCCCCGGATCGCGCCACGAGTGCGATCTCGCGGAAGCCCAGGCCCGGGGGCCGGGATCCGGGATCCGCTTGATCGCCGCGAGACACCAGAAGGGGCCCGGTACGGGGGCGAAGAACCGGCCCTTTCTGGTGTCTCGCGGTGATCTTGGGTGCACCGGAGGTCGCCGGAGGGGCAGGATCGGGCGATGGCGTACGACGAGGACCTGGCCGCGCGGATCCGGGCGGCGCTGGCGGACAGCCCCGCGCTGACCGGGAACCCACCGACGGAGAAGGCCATGTTCGGCGGGCTGGCCTGGCTGGTCGGGGGGCACATGTCCGTCGGCGTGAACACCGGCTGCCTGATCGTCCGCATCCCCCCGGAGACGTACGAGCAGATGCTGGCCGAGCCCGGCTGCTCGGAGATGGTGTTCACCGGCCGGCCGATGAGGGGCTGGGTCCAGGTGGACGAGGAAACCCTGGCGGACGACGGCGCCCTGGCCACCTGGGTGGAGCGTGGCGTGGCCTACGCGGGCAGCCTCCCGGCCAAGGACCCGAAGCAGCAGAAGCGGAAGCGCTGAGCGGCTCCCGCCCCAGGCCGGTCAGAACTCGAACAGCTCGAAGGACAGCGTCGGCACCCCGCCGAACCTCTCGCCGGTCGTCTCCAGGAACATCCGGATGAACTCCGGGTCCGCCATCGGGTGATCACCGAGGCCCTCGAGGTACGCGCGGTGCTCGGACAGCGACGCCACCGCCCGGTCGACGCCCTCGGACACGTCCAGCCCGTGCGTCGCCAGCGGTGACCCGGTCACGAGGGCCCGCCGCACCCCACCCCACGGCTCGAGCCCGAGCTCGGGGTGGATCCAGCGGTTGCCCGCGTCGCCGACCGCGTCCAGCGCGGCCTCGCCCGTGTGGCGGTGGTCCGGGGAGTTCAGCCGACCCGGCCCCCACGTCTCCCGGTGGTTGAACAGCAGCAGCGTCTCGGGCCGGTGCCGACGGATGGCCGCAGCGACCTCCCGACGCAGCGGGAGGCCGTACTCGATGGCCCCGTCGGGATGGTCCAGGAACTCCACGGTGGACACGCCCACGACGGCCGCCGACCGGATCTCCTCCTCGACCCGCACCCGTGCCGCCTCGACGGGTTCCATCCCGTCGATTCCCGCCTCGCCCCGGGACGCGAGCAGGTACGCGACCTCGTGACCTGCGTCGGTCCAGAGGGCGACCGCCGCGGCAGCGCCGTACTCCAGGTCGTCGGGGTGCGCGACCACGGCCAGCACGCGGCCGACGTCGCCCTCCAGCGGGATCAGCGGCTCCATCGGGCGACCCTACGCCGACGCTAGGCGGACACCAGGTCCAGCAGCCGATCCACGGCGGCCGTGATGCGCTCGACGTAGCCGAGGGGCATGTCCTGGCCCAGCACCTGCTGGAAGGCCAGCCGGTTCAGCGCCTCGTCCATGACCTCGCCCCGGAACGCCTCGTCCCACTCCTGAGGATCCAGCCGGACGTCGCCGGCCCGCTCCACCCACGAACGGTGCCTCCGCACCAGGCCGCGGATGTCATCGTCCCCCCAGTCCGGGGTCACGGTGAAGGTCAGCATCTCGACCAGGTCGCGCAGCGGCGTCCCCCACGATGCGAGCTCCCAGTCGTACACCAGCGGCCGCCCGTCACCTCGGAAGCAGGCGTTGCGCGGGTTGAAGTCGTCGTGGGCCAGCGTGTGGGGGTGCTCCGCGACCGCTCCGTACCAGTCGCCGGCGGTGTCGGCGAGGCGCAGTCGGCGGCGCAGACCGGCGTCATCCAGCAGGTCGGGTCGGACCCGGTGCACGTACTCCGCGGACGCGGCCCACAGGTCGCGGTCGGCCGCCACGTCCGCGGCCGAGAACGGCGCGGGCAACGAACGCAGCCCTGGCGGGGGTGACCCGGGCGGCCCGAGGAACGCCCCGTGCACCGCCGCGATCGCCGTCACCTGCGCGTCCACCCGGGCACGCGTCCACCCGGACACGTCCGCGCCGGTGTCCATCAGCACGGCGTCGGGGACGAACTCCACCACCAGCGCGGACAGGTCCGCGTCCTCGTCCACCATCGAACCGACCAGCGCGGGCTGGCAGGCCGCCAGCGCCGGCACGTCTCTCTGGCGGGCGTACACGTCGATCTCCCGCCGCAGCACGGGGGTCATCTCCCGCGCCGCCCGGAAGCCGGAATAGGGGCGCGGCAGCGTGATCCCGAGCCGCGCGTACACACCCGGCATGAGCGTCACCGAGATCCCCGGGCTGTGCCGGACCTTGCACACCACGTCCCGGTCCACCCCGGCCGCATCGGTGACCGTGAGGGGATGGGTGCCGAGCAGCCCGCCGCCGTACTTGTCCGCCAGCCACGGCGCGGTGAGCTCGTCGGTGTTGGCGCGGCGCGGCCGCACCGAGGCCGCGTCGATCCCGCAGCGCCGGACGACATCCAGCATGGGGTCCACCGGGGTCATACGACGTTGACCTCCGGCCGCAACGTCCCGGCGTCGAAGCGCGCGACGTCCAGCGGCGACACGTCCACGAACGGTGCGCGACCCAGGTACAGGTCCCGCAGGATCTCCCCCACCGCAGGCCCCTGCAGGAACCCGTGCCCGGAGAACCCGGTGGCGTACAGGAACCGCGACACCGAGGCCGTCTCCCCCAGCAGCGCGTTGTGGTCGGGCGTGACCTCGTACAGCCCGGCCCAGCCGGTACGCACGCCCAGGTCCAGCAGCCCCGGCGCCCGCACGGACGCCAACTCCGCCAGCCGCTCCGGGAACGCCGGGTCCCGCTCCAGCGAGAACCCCGGCGGCACGGTCCGGTCGGAGAACCCGGTCAGGATTCCCGGCCCCTCGCGGTGCCAGTAGAAGGACGTCGCGAAGTCGATCGTCATCGGCATGTCCACCGGGTCCGGCATCGGCCCGGTCACCAGGATCTCTCGCCGGTACGGCACCACCGGCAGGTCCACCCCAACGAACGATGCGACCACCGGAGCCCACGCGCCCGCGCAGTCCACGACGCACTCCGTCGCGACCGTCCCGGCCGACGTCCGCACCGCCGCGATCGCGTCGCCGCGTACGTCGATCCCGACGACCTCGACGCCGGTCAGCACGCGCGCCCCGTGCCGGCGGGCGCCGGCCGCGTAGCCCAGCACCACCGCCTCCGGCGTGCAGTGCCCGTCGTCGGGCGACCACGCGGCGGCGAGCACCCCATCCGGCGACAGGTACGGCGACAGTCGCACCGCCTCCTCCGGCGACACCATCCGGGACCGCACGCCCAGGGAGTTCTGCAGCGCCACGGACTCCTCGAACCGGGCCACGTCCGCGGCGCGCGTCAGCACGAACAGGTACCCGCTGCGGTGCAGGTCGATCTCGTACCCCGGACGACGCCCGAAGTCGGCGAACAGCGCGAGCGAGCGGGCGCCGAGCGCGATGTTCAACGGGTCGGAGAAGTTCGCCCGCACCCCGCCGGCGGCCTTCACCGTCGAACCGCCGGCCAGGTCGCCGCGCTCGAGCAGCAGGACGTCCACGCCGGCCTCGGCGAGGTGGAACGTCGTCGACGCCCCCATCACCCCGCCGCCGACGACGACCACGTCGGCGCGGGACGGCAGGTCAGCCACCGAGCCGGTACCCGGGGTCGTGCTCCATCTCCAGGGTGTCCATCTGCGCCTTCTGCAGACGCCCCGACCAGTCCCAGTTCACCGCCTGCCAGCGGGTGAACTGGTCCAGCACCCACATCCCGCTCTGGCGAGAACCGTTGCCGCTGCGGCCGTTCCCGCCGAACGGCAGGTGCGCCTCGGCGCCGGAGGTCGAGTTGTTGACCGACACCATCCCGGCGGAGATGCCCTGGCGGAAGCGCCACACCGACTCCGGGTCCCGGGTGTAGATGGACGAGGAGAGCCCGTACCCGTGCCCGTTCGCCAGCTCGATCGCCTCGTCGAGGGAGCCGAACGCTCCCAGCCCGACCAGCGGCCCGAACGTCTCGGTGTCGTACAGCGCATCACCCGGTCGCACGCCCTCGACGATCGTCGGGTGGGCGAAGATGCCGGCGTCGGGGTCGCCGACGAAGCCCTTGCGCGGGTTGTCCGACGTGATCCGGCCGATCCCGGTCGACCCCAGGAGCCGGTGGTGCGGCTGCACCAGCTGCAGGTGCAGCTCGTGGGTGTGCAGGTAGCCCTCGGCGATCATCGGCCCGTACAGCACGTCCTCGAACGGATTCCCGACGGCGGCGTCCTCCACCGCGGACACGAACCGGCCGCGCACCTCGCCATAGACGTCGCGGTGCACCCACAGCGTCCCCAGCGACGTGCACCGCTGCCCGGCCGTGCCGAAGCCGGAGAACAGCGCGCCCTCCACGGCCAGGTCGAGGTCGGCGTCGGGCATGACGACCATCGGGTTCTTGCCGCCGAGCTCCAGGCACGGGGACTGCAGGTGGCGGCCGGTGAGCTCGCCGAGCCGCTGGCCGACGGCCGTCGACCCGGTGAACCCGACCTTCTGCACCAGGCCCTCTCCCAGCGCGCGGTCGAGCGCCGCGTACGTCGTCCCGCCGTCGGCCACGACCGTGCGCAGCACGTCGCGCGGCACCCCGCCGGCGATGAACAGCTCGGTGAGCGCACGGGCCACGGCCGCCGAGTGCTCGGCCGGCTTCCACACCACGGAGTTACCGCACAGCAGCGCGGGGACGAGGTACCAGGACGGCACGGCCGTCGGGAAGTTCGCGGCGGTGATGATGAACGCCGTCCCGACCGGGTTGCGGTAGGTGAACAGCTGCTTGTCCGGCATCTCGCTGGGGACGGTCTGCCCGTACAACCGCCGGCCCTCGCCGAGGAAGAAGTCGCAGGTGTCGATGACCTCCTGCACCTCGCCGAGTGCCTCGGCGTAGACCTTGCCGATCTCCCGGGTGACCAGCGCGGCGAGGGCCTCCTTGTTGGCCTCGACCAGCCGGCCCACCTGCGCGATGACGCGACCGCGCGCCGGGGCGGGCACGGCGGCCCACGCGCGCTGCGCCTCGTGCGCGACCCTGGTCTCGGCGACCAGGGTGTCGACGTCGGCGAGCGCGACCTCGGCGACGACGTCGTCGAGGTCGGTCGGGTTGCGGGACAGGAACACGCTCTGCTGCGCGGTCACGGCGCGACCTCCGGGCCTGGTGATGACACAGTGGGGCTCATGGCCGAGCATGCCACCCCGACGGTCGCGGCCGCCGTGCTTGACCTGTTCGCGGCGCAGGGGGTCGAGGTCTGCTTCGGCATCCCCGGCGTGCACAACCTGGCCTTCTGGGACGCGCTGCACCACGCCCGGCCCAGCATCCTCGGCGTCCGGCACGAGCAGTCCGCGGTGTACGCCGGCGACGGCCTGGCCCGCGCCACCGGGGGCCTCGGGGTCGCGCTCACCACGACCGGGCCGGGTGCCGCGAACGCGGTGGCGGCGTACGGCGAGGCGCACTCGGTCGGCTCGCCGGTGCTGCTGCTGTCCTCGGAGGTCTCGGCCTGGCAGCGCGCGGACGGCGGCCCCCGCGGCGTCCTGCACGAGATGGCCGACCAGGGCGGCATGTTCGCCGCGTTCGGCGGGCGCCCGATCCGGGTGGCGCTGACCGCTGAGGAGGCCGTCGACGCGGCGCACGACGCCGTGCGTGCGTGCCTGGAGCCGCCGCCCGGGCCGGTGTACCTCGGCATCGGCTCGGACGTGCTCGCGGAGTTCCCGCCGCCGGGCGGGGCGATCGCGGCCGGCCACGACCCGCCGACGGCGACCCCGTTGCCGCTGCCGGAGGACGACCTGCTGCGCCTGGCCGACCTGCTGCTGGCCAGCGAACGGGTCGTGCTGTGGGTCGGCGGCGGGGTGGTGTCGTCGGGCACCGAGGCGGACGTGACCGTGCTGGCCGAGCTGCTCGGCGCGCCGGTCGTGACCACGTACGCCGGCAAGGGCGTGCTGGCGGCGCACCCCTTGCTGGTGGACGCCCCGCCGCACGAGCCCGAGGTGGCGCACGTCATCGCGGACGCCGACCTGCTGCTCGGCCTGGGCTCGGCGTTCGACGCGATGAACACCCGCGCGTGGCGGATGCCGGTCCCGCCGCGGCTGGCCGCGGTGACGCTGGGGGACGAGGTCTCCCGCACCTTCGACTGGGACCTGCTGGTCGGTGCCGAGCTGGGCGCCGCCCTGCCCGTGCTGATCGGCTTGCTGCGCGAACGGCTGCCCCGGCCCCGGCAGCCGTGGCTCGCGGAGCCGGGGTCCGTGCGTCCCGCGGTCCTGACCCGGCTGGCCGACGACCCGGCGACGGCGCCCGCGGTGGCGCTGGTCCGGGCGGTCGAGCGCGGCTGGCCCGCGGACGCGGTGGTCGTGTGCGACATGGCTGTCGCCGGCTACTGGGTCGGGGGCTACTCCTCGCAGCCGCGCACCCGGCGGCTGCAGTACCCCGTCGGCTGGGGGACCCTCGGCTACGCGCTGCCCGCCGCCATCGGCCCTGCCTCCCTGGGCATTCCGGCGCTGGCGGTGTGCGGTGACGGCGGGCCGATGTTCGCTCTGGGGGAGCTGGCCACGTACGCCCAGGAGTCGCTGCCGGTCACGCTGCTGGTCGTCGACGACGGCGGCTACGGGATGCTGCGGTACGACCAGCAGGTGTACGGCCACCCGGAGAACGGGGTGGACCTGCTGACCCCGGACTGGCTGACCCTCGGCCGGTCGTTCGGCATCGGCGGGGTCGAGGTGCCCGACGCCGAGGGGCTCGCGGCGGCGCTGCGCTCGGCGTACGCCGCGAACCTGCGCGGCGAGCCCCGCCTGGTGGTGGTGCACCGCCGGTTCACCCCGCCGCGCACCACGTCCCCCCGCTGGTTCGAGGACTGAGCACATCAGCCCTTGCGGCCGATGATGAGGTCGGCGACCAGGCCGGTCCAGCCGGTCTGGTGGGAGGCGCCGAGGCCGGCGCCGTCGTCGCCGTTGAAGTACTCGTAGAACAGCACCGCGTCGTTCCACCGCGGGTCGCTCTGGAACCGCTCGCTGCCGCCGAACACCGGCCGCCGCCCGTCGGCGTCCCGCAGGAACGTCGAGATCAGCCGGCGCCGCAGCTCGTGCGCGACCTCGAGCAGGTTCATCATCTGCCCCGACCCGGTCGGGCACTCCACCTGGAAGTCGTCGCCGAGGTACATGTGGTAGCGCTCCAGCGCCTCCACCACCAGGTGGTTGATGGGGAACCACACCGGCCCGCGCCAGTTCGAGTTGCCGCCGTACATCCCGGTCGTCGACTCGGCCGGCTCGTAGTCGACGGTGAAGGTCCGGCCCTCGACGGTCACCGAGTACGGATCGGCCCGCAGCCGGCGCGACATGGACCGCAGCCCGGTGGGGCCCAGCAGCGAGTCCTCGCTGAGCACCTCCACCAGCAGCCGGCGCAGCCGCTCCGGGTCGGCGACGGTCAGCAGCGCCTCCCGCCGTCCCTCCGCGCCCCTCATCTGCACGAAGCCGGTGTGCTCCCCCTCCTGGTGCTCCGGGTCGCGCATCCGCCGGCGCATGAAGCTGGCGAAGCGACGCTGGTAGCGCTCGGCGTCCTGGGCGGCCCCCGCCCCCTCGAGGTACGCCGCCGCCAGGACCGGGATCACCCCGACCAGGGAGCGCACCTTCAGGGGCACTCGCTCGCCGTTGGGCAGGGTCAGCTGGTCGTAGAAGAACCCGTCGTCGGGGTCGAACATCTCGACGTCGGACATGCCGTCGGTGATCGCGGCGAAGTGCTCCAGGAACTTCAGCACCATCGGCGAGTAGGCGCCGTCGTGCTGCGCCAGGCGCAGCGCCATGCGCAGCATCGACAGCGCGTAGAACGCCATCCAGGCGGTGCCGTCCGCCTGCTCGATCTCGTACCCGGGCGGCAGGTGCGACCGGTCGATGGGACCGATGTTGTCCAGCCCGAGGAAGCCGCCCTCGAACACGTTGTTGCCCTCGGCGTCCTGCCGGTTGACCCACCAGGTGAAATTCATCAGCAGCTTCTGGAACACCTGGGCGAGGAACTTCAGGTCGCGGCCGCCGTCGATCTCGAAGATCCGGATCGCGGCCCAGGCCTGCACCGGCGGGTTGACGTCGCCGAAGTTCCACTCGTACGCCGGGATCGCGCCATTGGGATGCATGTACCACTCCCGCAGCAGCAGGAGCATCTGGTACTTCGCGTACTCCGGGTCCACGTGGGCCAGCACGACCGTGTGGAACGACAGGTCCCAGGACGCGAACCAGGGGTACTCCCACGCGTCCGGCATCGAGATCACGTCCGCGGCATCGAGGTGCTTCCACGCCGCGTTGCGCCCGGCACGCCGCTGCGCCGGGGGTGGCGGCTCCCCGGGGTCGCCGAACAACCACTGCCGCACGTCGTTGCGGTAGAACTGCTTCCCCCAGATCATCCCCGCGAACGCCTGCCGCATGACAGCCCGCTGCTCGTCGTCGACGTGCGGCGCGAGTGCCGCGTAGAACTCGTCGGACTCCTTCTCCCGCAACGACATCAGCGCGTCGAACGGCCGCCCCTCCCACCCCGGCTGCGGATGGTCACCCTCCTCCGGCGACCACAGCCGCAGTCGCACCTCCACCGTCTCGCCGGGGTCGACGGTCACGCGATACCAGTACGCCGCCTTGGTGCCCCGCTCCTCCGGGTTGACCGTGTCGGCGCCGTGCACGACATGGTCGTTGATCCCGTCCTTGGGGTACGGCGAACGCACCGGGGCGTCCGGCCCGAACAGCCGCGTGGCGTTGGTCGCGTTGTCGCAGAACAGCGGCACCGGCGCCGACCCGTCCGGCCCGGCGGCCGCGTCGAAGTGCCAACGACCGGCTCGGTGGTGGTCGGCGATGATCGTTCCGCTGTCGTGGATCACCTCCGGCATCGGGTGACCGTGCGACCAGTTCCAGGTGTCCCGGAACCACAGCGTGGGCAGGACGTGCAGGGTGTCCCGGTCCGGTCCGGCGTTGGTGACGCGCACCCGCATGTGCAGGTCCGACGGGTCGTTCTTCGCGTACGAGACCTCCACCACCCAGTAGCGGTCCTCGTCGAAGACGCCGGTGTCCAGCAGCTCGTACTCCGGGTCGTGCTTGCCCCGGGAGGCGTTGGTACGCACCAGGTCCTCGTACGGGAACGCGGCCTGGGGGTAGTGGTAGCGCGTCCGCAGCCAGGCGTGCGACGGGGTGGCGTCCAGGTACCACCAGTACTCCTTGACGTCCTCCCCGTGGTTGCCCTGGCCGTTCGTCAGGCCGAAGAAGCGCTCCTTGAGGTGGTCGTCGCGGCCGTTCCACAGCGCCAGCGCCAGGCACATGTCCTGGTGCAGGTCACTGACGCCCGCGATGCCGTCCTCGTTCCAGCGGTACGCGTGCGACCGGGCGTGGTCGTACGGCAGGTAGTCCCAGGCATCGCCGTCGGCGGAGTAGTCCTCACGCACGGTGCCCCACGCGCGCTCGGACAGGTACGGACCCCACTGGTACCAGGGGCCGGCGTCCTCGGGGCCGTAGACCATCCCGCCCGCCTCCGCCATCCGGGCGGCCTCGGCGGACGGCAGCGGGGGACCGGCGGGCCCCGGGTCGGACGGCGGCGACGTCGGCATGCCCCGATCATGCAGGGATCGATCGGCGAGAGCCAGGGGGCTGCGGTGTCGTACCGTGGAACGGTGACCGGTCGGATCGCGCGCGGCGGCACCGCCCTGGCGGCGGTGCTCTCGGCCGCTCTGGTGTGGTCGGCGCTCATGGCGGGCCCCGCGCACGCGGAGGACTCCGCGACGCCGGACCCCGCCGCCTCGGCGAGCACGTCGGCCCCCGCCGCGGAACCGGAGCCCACCGACACCGGCACCCCCACGCCGAGCCCGACCACGACCCCCACGCCGACGCCCACCCCCACCCCCACCAAGCCGCCGCCGACGAAACCGCCGGCCAAGCCGCCTGCGAAGCCGCCGGTCTCCACCGTGCTGAAGTTCCCGCTGGACTCCGGCACGCGCAGCACCTACGTCCGACTGCTGCAGAAGCGGCTGATGTGGCTGGGCTACGACATCAAGCCGATCGAGTACCAGCGGAAGAAGTTCGGCCACACCACCGAGAAGGCGGTCAAGGCGTTCCAGGTCAAGTTCTTCCAGGTTCCGACCGGCGTGGTCCGCAAGGGCACCTGGGAGGACATCAAGTCGATGTCCGGGCGGATCGGCAAGCTGCCGAGGGCCTGCACCGAGCGGACGTCGCTGTGCATCGACAAGACCCAGAAGCTGCTGCGGTACGTCCGGGACGGCAAGGTCGTCATCACCCTCGACGCCCGGTTCGGCATGTCGTCCACGCCGACCCGTGAGGGCGTGTTCTCGGTCTTCCGCAAGAGCCGCGACCACTACTCCAGCCTGTACGGCTCCTGGATGCCGTTCGCGATGTTCTTCTCCGGCGGCCAGGCGGTGCACTACTCCCCCTACTTCGCCCGCGACGGCTACTACGGCGCCTCGCACGGGTGCATCAACATCCGCGACTACGACGGGGTGCGCTGGGTGTACGACCGGGTGCCGCTCGGCACCCGGGTCGTGGTCTACCGGTCCTAGCCGGGAGGGGCTCCGGGGGCACCAACACCCGGTGTGGACTCGCGCGACGCCGAGGACGAGGATCGGACCATGTCCGGCACCCACGACGACCCCACTGCCCCTCGTGCTCTGTCCACCGACGAGCAGTTGTCCGAGCTGCGCAGCCGCCGCAGCCAGCTCAAGGAGGGGATGACCCGGCTGGAGTCGGCCGTGGCGCGGCCGGTGGCCGGCGACGCGTCGGCATGGGCGGACGAGGTGGGTGAGGCCCTCGCCCGGCTGCGGGAGGACTTCGCGGTCCACATCACCGTGACCGAGCGCGAGGGCGGTTTCCACGACCAGCTGGTCCATGACGCGCCGCGGCTGGAGGGCAAGGTGCGCCGGCTGACCCGGGAGCACGAGACCCTGCGGCACGACATCGACGAGGCCCAGGAGGCCTGGGTGCAGCTGGTGTCCGAGGGCACTGCCGGCGGCGACGAGGGTGTCGACGAGGTACGCCGCCGCGTGACCGACCTGCTCGGCCGGCTGTCGCGGCACCGGCAGCGGGGGTCGGACCTGGTCTGGGAGGCCTTCGCGTTCGACCTCGGCGGCGAGACGTAGCGCGCGAGGACCGCTAGGACCCCACGGCGACGACGCGGAACACGTCCTCGTCGGTCTGCTTCACCCGCCACACCTGCTCGCCCGCCTTCGGCAGGCTGACCAGGAACTGCCCGCCCTGCCCGATCGGGGACGACTGGTTGCCGGCCACCCCCTTCTCCACCAGCGTGTAGCCGGTGTAGTCGCCGACGCCGGCGTACCGCACGACGACGGGCGCGCCGACGGTCACGTAGTAGGTGTCGGCCTCGGGCTGCACGCCGTCGGGGCCGAACAGCAGCTCGATCTCCAGCCGGTCCAGCGGCTTGGCCTGCGAGCCGGTGGCCGGGGCGGTCGGCACGGCGCCGGGGTCGACCACGCTGCCGCCGGACGCGTCACCCGATCCGCCGGCGTCGGAGGACGACGCGGTCGCCTCGGGGCTGCTGCCGTCGGGGCTCGCGCCCTCGGAGGCAGTTCCCTCGGAACTGGAGCCCTCGGAGGCACCCGGGATGGTGGCGGCCGGGACGCCGCCGGCACCCTGGGCCGCGTCGTCCGACGAGCCGCCGCGCAGCACCAGCACGGCGCCGACCACGACCGCGAGGACCACGACGACGGCGAGGACGGCGAGGACGGCGAGCAGGGCGGGCGACACGCGGGAACGGCCGGGGGGCGGGGACTCCGGGAGCACGGACATGGCGACCAGCGTAGGTTCCGGTCCGGGCGCCCCCGGCCAGCGCGTGTTCGGATCGGGTAAGGGCGCACCGGCCCGGCCGTGGCTAGCCTCGGCCCCGATGTCCTCCGACCCCGGCGCGACCTCAGCGCCCTCCGCCTCCCCGCGTCCGGCCTCCCCACGACCGGCCCCGCCGCCGCTGCGCCGCCAGCAGGCCGAGGCGCTCGCGGCCCTGGACGAGGCCTGGCGGGCCGGCCGGCGGGCCGCCTGGGTGGTCCTGCCCCCCGGCGGCGGCAAGACCCGCGTGGGGGTCGAGGCCGCGCTGCGGCTGCGCCGGCGCACGGTCGTGCTCGGACCCAACACCGCGATCCAGGGCCAGTGGATCGCCCAGTGCGGTGGGCTGGGGCTGTCGGCCAGCGACGACCGGTCGCTCTCCCAGCCCGCCACGGTGCTGACCTACCAGGCCCTGGCGGTGTTCGACCCGGACGCGGGCGACGACGCACCGGCCGAGCCGGAGGAGGGCGAGGACCCCGAGCAGGCCCGGGGGCCGCAGCATCTGGACCGGCTGCACCCCAACGCCCGGGCCCTGGTCGACACGCTGGCCGCGGCGGGACCGCTCACCCTCGTGCTGGACGAGTGCCACCACCTGCTGGAGGTGTGGGGCGAACTGCTGGGCGAGGTGCTCGGGCTGCTCCCGGACGTGGTCGTCGTGGCCCTCACCGCCACCCCGCCGGAGGCGCTGTCCGCCGACGAGGCGGACCTGGTGGCCCGGCTGTTCGGGCCCATCGTCTACAGCGCCACCATCCCGTCGTTCGTCCGCGACGGGCACCTGGCGCCGTTCCGCGAGCTGGTCCGCTTCACCGACCCCACCACCGACGAGGCGGCGTACGTCTCCGGCGAGGCGCGCAGGTTCGCCGAGCTGCGCTCGGACCTGATGGCACCCGGCTTCGCGACCACCGGGTTCCTGGCCTGGCTGGACGGGCGGTTCGTCCGACGGCAGACCGAGGCCGGGACGAAGGCCGTGCCGTGGTCCCGGCTGGAACGGGACCGCCCGGACCTCACCGCCGCCGTGCTGCGGGCCCACACGGCGGGACTGCTCGGCCTGCCCGAGGGCGCCCGGGTGCGTGAGGAGCACCGGGCTCCGCTCGACGCCGAGGACTGGGTCGAGCTGATCGAGGACTACGTCGTCGGGTGCCTGACACCGTCGGCCGACCCGACCGATGTGGCTGCGCTGGAGGCGATCCGGCGAGCGGTCCCCTCCGTCGGCTACCGCGTGACCAAGCGCGGCCTGGCGCGGACGACCAGCCCGGTGGACCGGGTCGTGGCCCGGTCCGCGGCGAAGGGCACCGCTGCCGTGGGGATCGTCGACGCCGAGTGGGGCGTCCGCGGCGACGGTCTGCGCGCCCTGGTGCTCTGCGACTTCGAGCGTGCCTCGGCCCAGGTGCCCGCGCGCCTGGTGGGCGTCCTGGAGCCGGAGGAGGGGTCCGCCCGCGGGGTCCTGCGGCGGCTGGTGGCCGACCCCACGACCGTGGCCCTCGACCCGGTGCTGGTCTCCGGACGGTCGGTGGCGTGCTCGGCGCGGACGGCGCCGAGGCTGGTCGCCTGGCTGCGGACCCAGGACCCCGGGCTGGAGCTGGCCGACCCGCCGGCGGTCGACGGTGCGCAGGAGGCCGACCTGCTGGTGGACCTCGAGGGCCGGTGGAGCCCGCGCCGCTGGGTGCCCCTGCTGACCCGGTGGTTCGAGGAGGGCCAGGGCCGCGTCCTGGTCGGCACCCGCGCGCTGCTCGGGGAGGGCTGGGACGCGCGCGGCATCAACGTGCTGGTCGACCTGACCACGGCCACGACCCCGGTCGCGGTGACCCAGACCCGGGGCCGGGCGCTGCGGACCGACCCCCGCGACCCGGACAAGGTCGCCCACACCTGGACCGTCGTCTGCGTCGCCGACGGGCATCCGCTGGGGGACGCCGACTACCGCCGCCTCGTGCGCAAGCACCGCGGCTTCTTCGCGGTCACCGACGACGGACTCATCACCGACGGCGTCGCCCACGTCCACCCCGAGCTGTCCCCGTACGCGCCACCGACCGGCCCGGACCGCGAACGCATCAACGTGGAGATGACCCACTCCGCCGCGGACCACGCCCGCACCCGCGCCCTGTGGCAGGTCGGGGCCCCGTACGACGACGTGCCCGTCGTCGAGGTCCGGGTCCGGGCCGCCCGGCCTCTGGGCGCCGACCTGCGCGTGGGTGCGGTGACCGTCGCTGGCGCCGGCGCCCGCCGCGGCGTCGCGGACGCGGTCGTGCTGCGGCCCCGCCGCGACGGCACCGCGGCGGTGTCGCTGCGCTCGGGCCGATGGCGGTCGCTGCGGTCCTGGCTGTCCGGTGGCGACGACCTGGCCGCCGCCGCGGACCGCGCGACCGCGCTGGAGTCGTTGGCCTGCGCGGTCGCGGACGCGCTGTCCGCCGGCCAGGCGGTCCCGCGGGGTGCGGACGCGGTGCGGGTCGCGCCGACCCGGGACGGGCAGTACCGGGTCTGGCTCGACGGCGTCCCGGAGGAGGCCTCCGCGGTGTTCTCCGACGCGCTGGACGAGGTCGTGTCGCCACTGTTCGCGCCGCGCTACGTCGTGCCGCGGTACGTGATCGAGGTGCCGGACGACCCGCGTGAGCGGCGCCGGCTGGCCTGGCGCCGACTGTGGCGCCGTCGCATCCCGGTCACGGTGGTGTGGCACGCCGTGCCCTCGGTGCTCGGCGTGAACAAGGAGCGGGCAGCACTGTTCGGCGCCGCCTGGAACCGATGGGTCTCCCCCGGCGAGCCGCTGTACACCGGGTCCCCCGAGGGCGCCGGCGTCCTGGCCGCCCAGCGCGGGGACGACCCGTTCGCCGTGACGACCGCGGTCCGCACCGAGTGGCGCTGACGCGGCGGCCTCGGCTGGTTGACTGACGCCATGAGCGACGACCTGCGCGTGGCGCTGCTCGGGTACGGCCTGGCCGGCCGCGTCTTCCACGCCCCCCTGATCACCGCCACCCCGGGCCTGCGGCTGGCCGCGGTGGTCACGGCCGACCCGGGTCGGGTCGCCGAGGTGCGCGCGGACCACCCCGACGTCGCCGTCCTCGCCGATGCCGCGTCGGTCTGGGACGGGGCGGACGCGTACGACATCGCCGTGGTCGCGACGGCCAACGCGGCCCACGTCCCCCAGACCAGGGCCGCGCTCGGAGCCGGGCTGCACGTCGTGGTCGACAAGCCGATGGCCGCGGACGCCGCCACCGCGCAGGACCTGGTGGACGCCGCGGGCACGGCCGGCCGGATGCTCACCGTGTTCCAGAACCGGCGCTGGGACTCCGACCTGCTCACGGTGCGCCGGCTGATGGCCGCGGGCACGTTCGGCGAGGTGCACCGGCTGGAGTCGCGGTTCGAGCGCTGGCGCCCGGAGCCGAAGGGCGGCTGGCGGGAGACCGGCGGGCCGGAGGACATGCCCGGGCTGCTGTACGACCTCGGCGCGCACCTGGTCGACCAGGCCCTGCTGCTGCTCGGACCGGTCGTGTCCGTCACCGCGTCGGCGCGCGCGGTCCGCCAGCCGGGCGGCGCGGACGACGACACCCAGTTGCTGCTGCGCCACGCCTCCGGCGCCGTCAGCCTCCTGTTCGCCTCCGCGGTCGCCGCACTGCCCGAGCCGCGGCTGCGCGTGCTCGGCACCCGGGCCGGGTACGAGGTGGCCGGTCTGGACAGCCAGGAGGACGCGCTGCGCGACGGCCGTTCACCGGCGTTCCCCGGCTGGGGTGAGGAGCCGACGGACGCGTGGGGACGTCTGGTGACCGCCGATGGCGAGACGCGCCCGGTGCGCAGCGAGCCCGGCGACTGGCCGGCGTTCTACGCCGGTGTCGTCGCCGCGGTCCGAGACGGCGCCCCGCCGCCGGTGGACCCCAGGGACGTGGTGGCCGACCTACGTGTACTGGACGCCGCCCGCGAGTCCGCGCGCACCGGGGCGACCGTGGTCCTCGACCCCCCGGCGGCGCACGTCGCCGCGACGACGGCCTGACCGGCCGGTCAGCCCCCATGGCACGAGCGAGTGCCCGGGTGCCGCTGGTGGTCCAGGCGCTGTGGTGGCGTCGCGGCGTCTCGCTGGTCACGCTGGTCGTCGCGGCGCTCACCGTCGCCGCCGCCGCGATCGCGCCGATCTACTCGCGAGCGGCCGCGGAGTCGGTGCTGCGAGACCGGCTCTCGACGGCGGCACCCGAGGACGTCGGAGTCTCCGTCGAGGGGACGGTCGCGACCGGGGACCCGACCGCGACCGCCGACGCGCTCGCGTCGTTCCCCGTGGCCGGGCAGACCCCGTGGTATCCCCGTCGGATCCTGGCATTCGGAGTCATCAGCCAGACCGGTGTGACGACCCCGGAGCCGGCCGGGAGTCGCGTCGCCACGCAGGTGTTCTGGCGCGACGACGTGTGCGCGCACCTCGTCATCGTCGACGGGCGGTGCCCAGCCCGGGCCGGGGAGATCGCCGTGAGCGCGCGCACGTCGGAGGAGCGGCCCGAGTGGTCCCTCGGCGCCAGGGCGCCGCTGGAGGAGCTGCCCACCGCCACGGTCGCCGCGGACGGCAGCACCACGACGGCGCCGATCGTGGGCGAGGTGGTGGGCATCTACCGGCCCCGCTCGACGGCCGACCCCTACTGGTTCGGACGCACCTACTTCAACGCCCACCCCTACACCGGCCGCGGCGAGGGTCCCGACACCGTGGACGCCTTCGTCACCGACCGGGCGACCTTCGACCGGCTCGCACCGTCCGCGGATGCCACGGTGACCGCGGACTACCCGCTCGACCCGTCCGCCGTCCGGCTGGCCGACGTCCCTGCCCTGCGCGGCACTCTCGGGTCGATCCGCACGGGGCCCGCGGCGGAGGCCGGGTACGAGGTGCGCAGCAGCCTCGACGCGGTGCTCGACAGCACCGAGCAGGAGGTCGCCCTGCTCACCGTCGCGGCACTCGTGGTGTCCGTCCAGCTCGCGCTGCTCGCCGCGGTCGTCCTCTTCCAGGTGGTCGCCGACACCACCGAGGCACGGGGCAACGAGATCGCCCTGGCCAAGCTGCGTGGGCTGCCGTCGCGCTCCACGGTGCTGGTGGGCCTCGCCGAACCGCTGGTGCTCCTCGTGGCCGCCATCCCGCTCGGCCTCGGCGTGGCCTGGGTCACGAGCGCGGCGATGACGCGGGTGTTCCTGCTGCCCGGTACGCCCGTCGCTGTCCCCCTGGGTGCGGGGATCGCCGTGGTGCTGGCGCTCCTCGGCGGAGGGACGGCCGCGGCGCTGGCCGCGCGCAGGACGCTCACCCGCCCGGTGCTCGAGCAGTGGACCTCGGGTGCCTCCGTGTCGGACCGGTCCGGCCGACGCCTGCTGCTCCTGGACCTCGCCGTGGCCGGCACGTCGCTGGCCGGCTTCGCGCTGCTCTCGACCCTGACACCCGCGGCCGCGCCCTACGCGAGCGCCGCCGCCGACGCGACCACGGGAGTGGCCGGAGTCCTCGTGCTGCTGGCGCCGGGCCTGTTGGTGGTCGCGGTCGCCCTCCTCGGGGTCCGCCTGGTCCCCGTGGTGGGGCGTCTGGGTCTGCGACCCACCCGGGCGGGTCGCCGGGTCGGGCTGTTCCTGGCGCTGCGGCAGGTCGTCCGGCGACCCGCCGGCGTCCGCCTGGCCGCTCTCCTGGCGGTCGCCCTGGGCCTGGCGACCTTCGCGGTCGGTGCGGAGTCGGTCGCGACCACCAACCGGGATGCGCGCGCGGCACTGGAGCTCGGCGCGACGCAGGTGCTCGACGTGTCCTTCGAGCGACGCCACGACCCGGTCGAGATCACCCGCCGGGTCGATCCCGAGGGTCGCTGGTCGATGGCGGTGGCCGCGTGGCTGCCCTACGGCGGCGACGTGACGGGGACGGTCCTGGGGGTCGACAGTGCCCGGCTGGACGCGGTGGCCCGGTGGGATGCCGTGGGCTCGCCGACCAGTGCGCCGGACGTGACCGCGCGGATCGCCCCGGAGCTCCCCCCTCCGGTGACCATCACCGCGGACGCCGTGCGCGTCGTCCTGGAGGAGGTGAGCTTCACCGGAACCGCACCGGTCGTCACCGTCCTGGTCTCCGACGACGCGGGCTACCACCTGCTCGTCGCCGGCCCGCTGGTCCCGGGAACGGGGACCTACCAGGCGGCGGCGCCCTGCCTCGCCGGCTGCCAGCTGTTGCAGATCGGCCTGGACCGGCGGCATGTCAGGGACTCCCCGTTCCGCGGGCGGCTGGTCTACGCCCGCATGGACGAGCGTCGGGACGGCAGCTGGCGACCCGTCGACACCGGCTTCGGCGTTCCGGGCGCGTGGCGGCCCACCCCGCTGGCGGGGATCCCGTCGCCGAACCACCTGACCGTCAGGAACGGCCAGCTGCACGACGACGTCGCGACGATCGGCAGCGAGACGCCCTCGATCCAGCATGCGGACGCGCCGCTGCCCCTGCCGGCCCTGGCCACACCCGGCTCGACGCGCCAGGAGGACCCCGAGGCGCCGCCGACGATGGAGGACTCGCGCGGCCGTGTCATCCCGCTGGACCTCGTGGAGCGCCCCGACCGGTTGCCGGTCGTCGGGGCTGACGGCGTCCTGGTCGACCTCGGGAACCTCAGGACGGTGGCCCTGGGCAGCGAGACCGAGTCCCGCTGGTCGGTGTGGCTCGGCGACCAGGCACCACCCGATGCGGTCGCACGACTCACCGCCGCCGGGCTCCTCGTCAACTCGACCGCGTCGATCGCCGACCGCGAGGGGCTGCTGAGCCGGCAGGGGCCGGCGCTGTCCCTGCGGCTCCTGCTGGTCTGCGCAGCCGCCGGCGCGGCGCTCTCGGCCGGAGCGGTGGCCGTCGCGGTGGCCGTGACCGGGCGTCGTCGGTCGTTCGAACTCGCGGCGCTGGGTGCCGTCGGGGTGCCCCGCCGGCAGTTGATGGCGGCATGCGTGGGCGAGCAGGGCCTCCTGCTCGGTGCCGGCCTGCTCGTGGGCGTTCCGGCCGGGGTCGTCGCCGCGCGGCTGTCGCTGTCGCTGATCCCGCAGTTCGCCGATCCCACTCCCGCCCTGCTCACCCTGACACCCGGGGTCGCACCGGTGGTCATCCTGACCGTGGTGGCCGGGGTACTCGTCGCCGCCACCGCCTGGATCGCGGGTGTGGCAGTGCTGCGCGCGTCCGTCCCGGCTCGCCTTCGGGAGGCCGACCAGTGAACGGCCCCGTGAGAGCCGGCCTGGCCCTCTCCTGCCGACGCCTGACGCACGCGTACCGGATGGGAACGGACGAGGACGGCGCGCAGGCGGCGACCCTGGTCGCCCTCGACGACGTGAGCCTGGAGGTCGCGGCCGGCGAGAGCGTCGCGGTCCTCGGGCCTTCCGGTTCCGGGAAGTCGACGCTGATGTCGATCCTGGCGGGCCTCCTGCGACCCACCTCGGGCCGGCTACTCATCGGCGGCGACGACGTGAGCGCGATGTCACAGCGGGACCTGCTGCGGCTGCGCGCGCACGGCGTCGGGGTGATCCTGCAGAACCCGGCGCGCAACCTGCTCGCGTACGCCACCGTGCTGGACAACATCCGTTTCGCCCAGCGTGGGGTCCGGCGCCCCCGCAGGGGCCAGCTTCCCGACCCTCTCTCCCTGCTGGACCGCCTGGGCCTCGCCGACTTCGCCGAGCGCCGCGCCGGCCGGCTGTCCGGCGGGGAGCAGCAGCGCCTGGCCGTCGCGATCGGCCTGGCGAACGCGCCGGGCCTCGTGCTGGCCGACGAGCCGACCAGCCAGTTGGACGCCGCCAACCGGGAGGCCGTCGTGGCGCTGCTGGGCAGGGCGACGGGCGAGTTCGGCACCACGCTGGTGGCCGTGACGCATGATCCGGAGGTGGCAGCGGCGCTCGGACGGACGGTGCACATCGTCCAGGGCCGTCTGTCCGAGGACCCCCCGAGGGCTGGACGCCCGACCGGCCCGCTCGAGGACGCGCCATGACGGCGCGGCCTCCCGGGAACCTGGTCCTCACGGCCACGGACCTGCGGTACGTGCGCGACGGTCGCGTGATCCTCGACCGGGTCTCCCTGACCGCGACGGCCGGCACCGTCGTCGCGGTGACCGGGCCCTCGGGCAGCGGGAAGTCGAGCCTGCTGGCCCTGCTGTCCGGCCTCGAGGCGCCCGACGAGGGAGCGGTGACCCACGGCGACGCGGCGGGGACGGGCGCCATCCCCCGGGACACCGGGCTGGTCCTTCAGGGGTACGGCCTGGTCGGGATCCTCACCGCGGCGGAGAACGTGGAGGTGGTCCTCCAGTCACGCGGGCTGGCCCGCGCCGAGGTCCGCCGGCGGGCCGCCGACGCCCTGCGGTCGGTCGACCTGTCCGCATTCGTGGACCACCGGGTGGATCGGCTGTCGGGTGGGCAGCAGCAGCGGGTGGCCGTCGCCCGCGCACTCGTCGTCGAGCCGCGGTTGCTGATCGCCGACGAGCCCACGGCCCAACTCGACGCCGCGGCCGCCGAGCGGGTCCTGCACCTGATCTTCCAGGCCGCCCGAGCCGGAGCTGCCGTCGTCCTGGCGACCCACGACCAGGAGGTCGCAGCCAGGTGCGACCTGCAACTGCGGCTGCGTGACGGCCGCGCTCAGCCCAGGTAGTCCCGGAGCACCTCCACCAGGAACGCGTGGTCCTCCCGCTGCGGCAGTCCGGACACGCCCACGAAGCCGACGACGCCGGTGCCGACCACCGAAAGCGGGAAGCCGCCGCCGTGGGCCGCGTACTCCGACAGCGGCAGCCCGGTGGCGGCCTCGAACGTGGTCCCGCGCTCCTCGTACGACAGCCGCACCTGCAGGGTCGACCGGCCGTACCGCTCGACCACCCGGGCCTTGCGCTCCAGCCAGGAGTCGTTGTCCGGGCTGGTGCCGGGCAACGCCGCCCGGAACAACACGCGGCCGGCCCGGCGGACCTCGATCGCCACCGGCAGAGCCCGCTCGCGGGCTCGCGCCACCAGCAGGGCGCCGAGGTCGAGGGCGTCGTCCTCCGACAGCGACGGCAGGACCAGCTCGGCCTCCTGCGCCGCGACGTCGGCCGCGGTGAGGTCCTCCGACATCGCGGTCAGCTCTGCTGGCTCATGGGCCACAGCGCCCAGACCGTGGTGCGTACCCGGCGCGGCTGGCGCAGCACCGAGACGATCGAGGCGGCGACGTCGTCCGGGCGCAGGTAGTCGGCCAGCGAGGGGTCGCCTTCGGTGCGGCCCTTGCCGATCGCGAACTCCGTCTCCACCCCGGCGGGGCAGATAGCGGTGACGCGGATCCCCTTCTCCCGCAGCTCGCGGTCCAGGGAGCCGGCCAGGCCGACCTGGGCGAACTTCGTGCCCGCGTAGACGGCCTCGTCGGCGCCACCGCGCAGGCCGGCGACCGACGAGACGATGACGATGTCGCCGCCACCGGTGCGCGACAGCAGGGCGGGGACGGCGGCGCGGACCGTCCAGACGGTCCCGTCGAAGTTGGTCCGGACCATGTCCGCGAGCTCGTCGTCGGTGTTGTCCATGATCCCGCCGTACATGCCGACGCCCGCATTGGCGACGACGGAGTCCAGCCGGCCGAAGGTCTCCTCCGCCAGCCCGATCAGCCGCTGGTTGTCCTCGGGCACGCGCACGTCCATCGGGACGCCCAGCGCGTTGTCGGCACCGAGCTGGTCGACCAGCTCGGCCAGCCGCTCCTCCCGTCGCCCACCGAGGGCGACCTTGGCGCCGGCCTCCACCAGCTGCACCGCGGCCTGCCGGCCGATGCCGGCGGTGGCACCGGTGATGGCGACGACGGTTCCGGTGAGGTCTCGGGACTCCGCGGGCACGACACACCTCCAAGGACGGGGGCCGCGGGCGCGACCCCACTGATTGCGAACCTACGCCTCAGTCGAGCGACCAGTGCCAGGTCGTCGACAGCCGGACCGGCCGGCCCGGCGCGACCCGGTGGACGTCCGCGGCGCCCAGCCCGTCCGGCGGCCCGGTCTGCGGCTCCAGGCACACCAGGTCGGGCAGCTCGTCGAACAGCACGTACCAGTGCGCCGGGGCGTGGTCCACGGTGGCGACCACATCCAGGCGCAGCAGTCCGGGCCAGGTCAGCGCGGCCATGCCCGAGGGCACGACGAACGCGTCGTCGAAGGGCCCGCTCACGTCCGTCACCTCCCGCCGGACGCCGGTCGGCAGGTGGTCGGGGCCGCGGTCGAGCAGCGCCGACGCGGCCAGGTCGACCTCCAGCGGCGCACCGCCGGCCAGGCGGCGCGGGAACCAGGGGTGCAGGCCGAGCACCACCGGGAAGGAGTCGGCGGCCGAGGACACCTCGACGTCGCAGGACATCCGGCCGTCGGCCAGACCCCAGTCGACGCGCACGACGCCGTCCCACGGCCAGACCGCACCCAGCGGGGCGGTCAGCGTGACCGCGTCCGTGGTCACATCCTCGACCGCGAAGGCCGTGTCCCACGCGGTGCCGTGGATCGCCCACTCGTCGTACGTCGGCTCCAGCGTGACGCCGCCGCCCTCCGTCGGGACGCGGTTGTCCCGCAGCCGTCCGGCCCAGGGCGCCATCGGGTACATCCCGTGCTCCACCGCGTGGTCGCTGCGCCCGGTCAGCAGCTCGTGGCCCGCCACGGTCCAGGACACCGCGCGGGCGCCGGCCGCGGGGCGCACGACGAGCGCCGCGTCAGCGTGGCGCAGCGTGACGTCGTCGCTCACCGCGCCCTCGTCATGATGTCCTCGTCACGACGCGGCCGCGCGGGCCCGGGCCAGCCCGCCGAGCGGGTCCGCCAGCAGCGCGCCGAATGCCTGCTCGGCGGCCCCCAGCAGGGTCGAGTCGCCGCCGAGCTCGGGCAACGCGAGGCGGACCTGCTCGCGCGGGGCACTCAGCGCCGTCGTCATCGCCGCCCGCACCTCGTCCTCCGTCTCGGCGAAGATGTCGCGCAGCACGCCGCCGAAGATGACCACCTCGGGGTTGAACAGGTTCACCAGGTTGGCGACGCCGATGCCGATCCACTCGCCGATGCGCCGCAGCCCGGCGCGCGCCTTCCGGTCGCCGGTGCGGGCGGCGGCGAGGGCATCCAGCACGTCGTGCTCGCCGTCGTCCAGCCCGGTGGCGCGCAGCACTGCGTCCTCGCCGATCTCGGTCTCCCAGCAGCCGCGAGCACCGCACCGGCAGACCAGGCCCTTGGGGTTGACCACCATGTGGCCCACCTCGCCGCCGTAGCCGCCGGAACCCGTCATCGGGGCGCCGTCGAGGATGATGCCGCCGCCGACGCCGACCTCGCCGGACAGGTAGATGACGTTGTCGGAGCCCACCGCGGCGCCCCGCACGTGCTCGGCCACCGCACCGAAGTCGGCGTCGTTGCCGACCACGACCGGCAGCCCGTGCGCGATCAGCTCGGTGAGGTGGCGCCCGAGGGGGACGTCCACCCAGCCCAGGTTCGGGGCGAACCGGACCAGGCCGTCCCGGTGCCGGACCACCCCCGGTACGCCGACCCCGATCCCCGCGCACACCCCGTCAGCGGGCGCCTGCTTGGTGAGCGACCGGGCCAGTGCGCCCAGGTGCCGCAGGGCGTCCCGCTCGCCGAAGGAGTCGCGGCGATGGACCCGCTCGCGCCGGGCCAGCACGGTCCCGCCGAGGCCGACGAGCGCGGCGACCGTGCGCTCGACCCGGAAGTCGAAGGCCAGGACGTAGGCGCTGGTGGCGACGGGCTCGACCACGATGGAGGGGCGCCCGACCCCTCGGCCGACCGGGGTGGTCTCCCGGACCAGCCCGGCGTCGGCCAGCTCGGAGGTGAGCACCCCGACCGTGCTGCGGTTGAGCCCGGTCTCGGCGCCCAGCCGGGACCGGGTCGCCGGACCGTGCAGGTGGAGGATCTGCAGCAGCCGGGCCAGGTTGTGCCGACGCACCTCGTCCTGGGTCACCCCCGACAGGCTGGTCACCGGGGCGCTCCTTCCAGGACTCCGGGCCGAATGGGCGATCGTCCCGGGCGTCCGGGGGGCTCGAGGCTCCCCCCGGACGCCCGGTGCTCGTGGCGCGGCGCGACGGACGCGCCGCGTCCCGCTATCGGGCGGGTGTCGACCTTCGGCGCGAGATCGCGTCGACGCTGGCCGCGATCAGCAGGACCAGGCCGGTGACGATGAACTGGATGCCGGAGGTCTGCGTGATCAGCGGGAGGCCGTTGGCGATCACGCCGATGACCAGACCGCCGATGACCGCGTCGCGCACCTTGCCCTTGCCGCCGAAGAGGCTGACGCCGCCGATGACGGCCGCACCCACCGCGTACAGCAGGGTCTGCGCCCCACCGGTCGTGGGGGACACCGAGCCGTCGCGGGAGGCGATCAGGATGCCGGCCACCGCCGCCATGGTCGAGCCGATCATGAAGCAGGTGACCCGGACCCACGGAACGCTGATGCCGGCCCGGCGGGCGGCCTCGGCGTTGCCGCCGACCGCGTAGATGTGCCGACCGTAGGCGGTGCGGTTGAGGACGAAGGTCAGCCCGACCAGCAGGACCAGGATGACGAGGACGACCCAGGGGACGCCCTGGATCACGATGGGCGCCGACGGACGCTGCCGCTCCTGGTTCAGGACGTAGACGGCGATGCCGAACAGCGCGGCCAGGGACGCCGCCTTCGCCAGCAGGACGCTGCTGGACTCGGCCGGAAGGCCGCGGGACCGGCGCCGCATGATCCGCCGGTAGCCGGCGAACAGGTAGCCGAGGACCACGAGGGCCCACAGCACCCACCCGGCCCACACCGGCATGTTGCCCGCGTTCAGCGCCTTGATGAAGTCGTCCCGGATCGGGATGGTGCCGCCCTCGCCGATCACGAGGAGCATCACGCCCTGCAGCCCGAGGAACCCGGCCAGGGTCACGACGAAGGACGGGATCCCGAGGAAGGCGACCAGGAGGCCGATCGCCAGGCCGATCACCAGACCGGTCAGCAGGGCGGCGGCCAGCGCGAGCGGCATGGGCCACGAGTGCTGGGTCAGCGTGACCGCCAGGATCGCGGCCGCCGTCCCCGCCGTGAACCCGGCAGACAGGTCGATCTCACCCAGCAGCAGGACGAACACCAGGCCCATGGCGATGACCATGACGCCGGCGGACTGGTTGAGCAGGTTGGCGAAGTTCAGGGCCGAGAAGAAGACGTCACCCTGGCGCCAGGTGAAGAACGCGACCAGGACGACGAGGCCGAGGACGGCCGGGAGCGAGCCGACGTCGCCGCCGCGCAACCGGGTCCAGTAGTCGCTGAGGGCCTGTCCGACCCCGCCGCGGTCGCCGGCCTCGGGCAGGTCGACATCCGTGGTCTGCGTGGGGGTGCTCACGACGCCTTCACCTCCGTCGAGCCGGTGCCCATGGAGCCGTCCGCCTGAATCCCGATATCCCCCGTGCGGCCGGCGGTGATCAGTTGCACGACCTCCGCGTGATCCACGCTCTTCGCGTCGACCTGGGCGGCCATCTGGCCCAGGTACAGGCAGGCGATGTTGTCGGAGACGGCGAACACGTCGTTCATGTTGTGCGAGATCAGGATGACCGCGAGGCCGTTGTCGGCGAGCCGACGGACCAGGTTGAGTACCTGCTCGGTCTGGGCGACGCCGAGGGCCGCGGTCGGCTCGTCAAGGATGACCAGCTTGGAGTTCCACAGCACGGCGCGGGCGATGGCGACGGTCTGCCGCTGCCCACCGGACAGGCTGGAGACCTGCTGCCGGATGGACTTCAGGGTTCGGACCGACAGCCCGGACAGCGTCTCGGTGGCGCGCTGCTCCATGTCGATCTCGTCCAGCGTGATGCCGGTCTTCTCCTCGCGGCCGAGGAACATGTTGTGGACCACGTCCAGGTTGTCGCACAGGGCGAGGTCCTGGTAGACGACCTCGATGCCGAGGGCGTTGGCCTGCTTGGGGCCGGTGACGTGCACCTTCTTGCCCTCGAACCACACCTCCCCGCTGTCGAACGGGTAGATCCCGGCCACCCCCTTGATCAGGGTGCTCTTCCCGGCGCCGTTGTCCCCCACCAGCGCCGTGACCTTGCCGGCGTATGCGGAGAGGTCGACGTTCTGCAGCACGTGGACTGCGCCGAAGCTCTTGTTGATCCCGCGCAGCTCGAGCAGCGGGGTCTCCGTTGCGGACATGCGTCTCCTCAGGAACGTCGTGGACGGAGGGGAGGAACCGGGAACGATCCGGGGCGGATGCGGGTGGGGGCGGGTACTCGAGTACCCGCCCCCACCGTCACATCACGGAGTGACGCCGTACTCCTCGCACTTCTTCTTGATCGCGTCGGTCGTGCAGACGCGGTCGTAGGTGGTGAACCCGTCGGCGATGACGTCCTTGACCTGCTCCGGGCCGATGCCCTGGGGCTCCAGCAGGACCGAGGGGACCTGCTCGCCGGTCGTGGTGTCCTCCACCGTCGCGCTCGCCATCGCGTCCGCGGCAGCGGTGTCGCCGTTGATCAGGTCGATGGCCAGCTGGGCGGCCGCGTCGGCCTCCTTCTTGACCGCCTTGTAGACGGTGACGCACTGGGTGCCGAGCAGCACGCGCTGCAGGCCCTCGTCGGTCGCGTCCTGACCGGTGACCGGGATCTTGCCGGCCTGGCCGTTCTTCTCCAGGACCGTGATGACCGCGCCGCCGAGGCCGTCGTTGGCGGAGTTGACGCCGACGAAGTCGCCGTTGGCCTTGGTGTACATCTGCTCGAAGATCGTGCCGGCCTTGGTGTTGTCCCAGTCGGGCACGCTCTGGTCCGCCGCGATGGTGTAGCCCGCGTCGGTGATGACCTGCTCGTAGCCCTGCTTGAACAGCGTGGCGTTGTTGTCGGTCGGCGAGCCGTTGAGCAGGGCCACCGGGCCGGAGTCGTTGCCGTTGGCCTGCATGCAGGCCACCAGGCCCTCGCCCATCGTGGAGCCGACGGCCACGTTGTCGAACGACACGTAGTACGAGGCGCCGCCGCCCAGGGTCAGGCGGTCGTAGTCGATGGTGGGCACGCCCTGGTCGGCGGCCTTCTGGATGACCGTGGCACCGGAGTCGCTGTCCAGGTTCACGATCATGAGGACCGACACGCCGCTGGCCAGCATCTGGTCGGCGATCGTGGCGAACTTGGCCTTGTCGCCGTTGGCGTTCTGGATGTCGTACTCCACGCCGGCGGCCTGGAAGGCCTGCTCGAGGAACGGCCGGTCGGCCGTCTCCCAGCGAGCGGAGGACGCGGCGTCGGGGAGGATCACGCCGACCTTGCCCTCTGCTGCAGGGGCCGACGACTCCTCGCTGGCGCTCTCGCTGGCGCTGGCGCTCTCGCTCGCGCTGGCGCTGGCGCTGGAACCGCTGTCGCTGCTGCTGCTACACGCGGCGACGAGGAGTGACGAGGCGGCGAGGCCGGCCACCACTCCGAGGGTGCGCTTACGCATGCGTGCTGTCCTTTCCGCGCAGGAGAACCTGCGTCCGGTCCCGAGGGATGGCCCGACGGGCCCCCAGCGGTGATTGTTGGCGGCCCGAACATATTGGGGTCGTCCGCGAGGTATCAACCGTCTGGAGAGAACGATTTTGTCGGCGCCGATAACAATTCGGTCACGCCGCCGAAACCTGGGGTCAACACCCCGTTCACGACGGCGGCATCCCCGATACGGCTCCGGGCGCGCCGTCAGACCCCGTGCGCCGCCCGGCGCGCCTCGGCGTAGGCGTGCCGCACGTCGGGTCGGTCGTCCGGGTCCAGCACCCGGGTACCGGCAGCGGGCCAGTGCGGCGGCTCGGCGCCCCCGGACAGCGCCCAGGCGGCCTGGCGCGCGGCGCCGTCGGCGACGTACTCCCCCGGCGGCGGCACGTGCACGGGCACGCCGAACAGGGTGGCGGCGACCTGCTGGACGGCGGGCGACGCGGAGGCCCCGCCGACCAGCAGCACGCGGCGCGGGCTGACCCCCACGGCGACCAGGGCATCGACGGCGTCGGCCAGGCCGCACAGCATCCCCTCGACCGCGGCGCGGGCGACGTCCGCCGCGGTGAGGTTGCCCCGGGTGATGCCCGACAACGCGCCCGTCGCAGCGGGCAGGTTGGGCGTGCGCTCGCCGTCGAGGTAGGGCAGCAGGACGAGGCCGGACGCCCCGGGGGGCGCCTGCAGCGCCAGGTCCGACAACCGGTGCAGGTCGACCCCGAGCAGGTCCGCGGTGGCGGCCAGCACGCGGGCGGCGTTCAGGGTGCAGGCCAGCGGCAGGAAACGGCCGGTGGCGTCGGCGAACCCGGCGACCAGGCCCGTGGGGTCCGCCGCCGGCACCTCGCTCACCGCGAACGCCGTCCCGGACGTCCCCAGCGACACGACCACGTCCCCCGGACCGAGGTCGAGGGCGAGGGCGGCGCCCATGTTGTCGCCGGTGCCCGGCGCGATCAGCGCTCCGGCGGCCGTCTCCCCGATCACGGCGGCCGGCTCCGCCACCGCGGGCACCGCGAGGTCGCGCCCGAACGCCAGCTGGAGCAGGTCGTGCCGGTAGCCGCCCGAGGCAGGGGACCAGTAGCCGGTGCCCGAGGCGTCACCGCGGTCGGTCACGGGGGTGTCCGGGGTCCCGGCCAGCCGCCAGGTCAGCCAGTCGTGGGGCAGCAGGACCTGCGCGGCGCGGGCCGCGTGCTCCGGCTCGTTGCGGGCCAGCCAGCGCAGCTTGGTCACGGTGAACGACGCCAGCGGCACGCTGCCCACCGCATCCGCCCACGCGGCGGGGCCGCCGAGCTCGGCGACCAGGTCCGTGCCGTCCTGGGCCGACCGGGTGTCGTTCCACAGCAGCGCCGGCCGGACCACCTGCCCCGCCTCGTCCAGGACGACCATCCCGTGCTGCTGCCCCGCCACGGCCAGGGCGGCGACGCCGTCGAGGAGAGCATCCGCGGTGGCCCGCTGCAGCGCCGACCACCAGTCCGCGGGGTCGCACTCGGTGCCGTCCGGGTGCGGTGCGCGACCCTCGCGCACCAGCGCTCCGGTGTCGGCGTCGCGCACCACGACCTTCACCGACTGGGTGGACGAGTCGATCCCGGCGACGAGGCGCGCAGTCATGGCCGGAACCCTAGTGAGCGCTCGGGCTACTATCCCCCGCAGCAGCGCCGGATCGGCTGGCGCATGTGAATGGAGTGTGCGTGAACAGCTTCGGCGACTTCCTGCTGTATGCGATCTACATCTTCTTCTTCGCCATGTACCTCATGGCGCTGTTCTTCATCCTCACGGACCTGTTCCGTGACCACGAGCTCAGCGGCTGGTGGAAGGCCCTGTGGATCCTGGCTCTGTTCGTCATCCCGTTCCTGTCGATGCTGGCCTACGTGATCTTCCGCGGGCCCAGCATGGCGAAGCGGGCCCAGGCCGCGGCCCAGCGCGACCAGGAGGCCACGGTCGCCGTGGCGCGGCAGATCGTCGCGCAGACCGGGGGCCCCCAGGGCGGGTCGGCCACCGACCAGATCACCCAGGCCAAGTCCCTGCTCGACTCCGGCGCGATCACCCAGGCCGAGTTCGACCAGATCAAGGCCAAGGCGCTCAGCTGAGCTGACGCCAGCAGGTCCGGATCGGGCCCCGCACCGGTGACGGTGCGGGGCCCGTCCTATGCCTGGGCGGCGGGCAGCGTGACGACCACCTCGGTCCCGTGGTCCTGCGGGTCGGTCCAGGACCGCAGGGTCACCGTCCCGCCCTGCGCCTCGACCACGGACCGGACGATGGACAGCCCCAGGCCGGAGCCCCCCCGGTCACGCGAGCGGCCCTCGTCCACGCGGTAGAACCGCTCGAAGGCGTGCTCGGCGGCCGCGGGCCCCATTCCCGGCCCGTGGTCACGGACCCGGACCGAGCAGGTCCGGGACGACACGGTCACGCCGACCTCGACCGCCGCCGTGACCGGCGTATGGACGCGGACGTTCGTGAGCAGGTTGGCCAGGACCTGCCGGAGCCGGTCCGGGTCCCCCTGCACCAGCGCCGCGGACTCCGGCACCGTTACCACGACCTGCCGGTCCGGTTCGGCGGCGTGGAGGTCGTCGGCCGCCTGGCGCACGAGCCGGACGAGGTCCACGGTCTCGCTGCGCAGCGGGCGCCCCTGGTCCAGCCGGGCCAGCAGCAGCAGGTCGTCGACCAGGCCCCCCATCCGGATGGCCTCCTCCTCGATCCGCGCCGTCGCCAGCTCCGCGGCCACGGGGTCCGACGCCATGCCGCGTCGCGTCAGCTCGGCGTAGCCGCGGATCGACGCCAGCGGCGTCCGCAGCTCGTGTGAGGCGTCGGCGACGAACCGGCGCAGCCGTTGCTCCGCCGCCATGCGGGCCGCCAGCGAGTCGTCGAGGTGGGTCACCATCGCGCCGAGCGCGTCCGACAGGTCGGACACCTCGGCCGAGCCGTGCTCGTCGGGGAGGGCCAGCGAGCCCACCGACTCCACGGCACCCGGGCCGACCAGGTCGGTCGCCGCGATCCCCCGCGCCTCGGCCGCGATCCGGCCCAGCGGCGCGAGTCCGGTCCGGATGATGAGGAGCCCGGCCCCGGCGATCACCAGGAGGGCCAGCCCCCCGACGACCGCCTGCACCGCGACGAGGCGCTCCACGGTGTCCTCCAGCGGCGACTCCGGCAGCGCCGCGACCAGGGTCACTCCCGGGTCGTCCCGGTCGGGGCGGGCCAGCGCGACTCGGTACGGCTGCCCCGCGAGCAGCCCCGACGTCGTCGCGCCGGGAGCGGCATCGGCGACGAGCGCCGTGAGCTCGGGCGCCGGCACCTCCGGCGCACCCTCGCCGAGGACGAGCACCTGCGCGGACCCGTCGGGCGACAGCAGGGCCACCACGGCGCCCGGGGTGGCGATCCCGGGCAGCGCAGACCCCTCGTGCCCCGGTGACTCGTCGCGCTCCCGGGCGGCCCCCTCCGCGGTGGCCGCCAGTGACACGACCTGCTCGTCGAGTCGCTGGTCGAGGAACCCCCGCAGCACGCTGGTGACGACCACGCCCGCGACCACGAGGACGACCGCCGCCAGCGCCGTGACCGCGAGGGACAGCCGCCAGGCGAGCGGCCAGCGACGCCGCCGGGCCGCGGGCGGCGTCCCGCTCACGTGGTCCCGGCCGGATCGGACGGGTCGGGCTCGCGCACCACGTACCCGACCCCGCGCACGGTGTGGATGAGGCGGGGCCCGTGCTCCTCGAGCTTGCGACGCAGGTAGCCCACGTACAGCTCGACGACGTTCGGGTTGCCGCGGAAGTCGTACTCCCAGACCCGGTCCATGATCTGGGTCTTGGACATGACCACGCCGCTGTTGCGCACGAGGAAGCGCAGGAGCTCGAACTCCGTGGGGGTCAAGGAGATCCGCGCGCCGCGGTAGTGGACGTCGTGGCCGTCCTCGTCCACGACCAGGTCGCCGAGCCGCAGGGTCTCCGGCTCGACCCGCGCCGGGGCGGCCCGCCGCAGCACCGCACGCAGCCGGGCCACGAGCTCCTCCAGGCTGAACGGCTTGACCACGTAGTCGTCGGCACCGATGCGCAGGCCCGACACCCGGTCCTCGGTGGCGTCCCGCGCCGTGAGGAAGACGACCGGGGTCTGGTCCCCGCCGTCGCGCAGCCGGCGCAGCAGGGTGAAGCCGTCGGTGTCGGGCAGCATCACGTCGAGCACGATCACGTCGGGACGCTGCTCGGCGATGGCATCGACCGCGTCGGCCCCCGTGCCCGCGGTGCGCACGTCCCACCCCTCGTAGCGCAGCGCCATCGCCACGAGGTCGGCCAGGTACCGCTCGTCGTCGACGACGAGCGCGCGGGTCGGCTCGTCCATGAGGCTGACGCTAGCCCGCCCACCTGTGCGTTTCCTGTGAGCCTGCTGTGCCGCGGTCGTCGTCCCCGGCGCCCGCCGGCGGTCCCGCCGCCGACCAGCGGGGCAGCCGGACACCGCCCACAGCCGCCGCACAGGTTCGGCACAGCACCGGGACAGGAACAGGGGCGACAGTCCTCCGCGTCATCGCACGTCACCGACACCGCCGACGACGAGGAGTCACCGTGTCCCGCTGGACCCCCGCCCACCGCGACGCCGCCCTGCTGCGGGTCGAGCGCCTGACCGCCGCAGTCGCGACCGTCGGCGTCCTCAGCGCGGCGGCGCTCGGCTACCTGCTCGCCGGGCAGGCGCAGGCCGCGACGACCGGCACCACACCGGCCGGGACGGCGCCGGTCACCACCGGGTCCGGGCCCACCGCGGGCGCCAGGTCCGACGACGACGCCCTGGCGGCGCCGAAGCAGGCCCCCGCCGCCCCGGCCCCGGCGGCCCCGGCCCCGGCGGCCCCCGCCCCGGCCGGCGGGTCGGTCACGTCGGGAGGGTCCTGAGATGTCCGGTCCTGAGATGTCCGCGAGCCACGACGTCAGCAGCGCGACGTTCCCGCTCTGGGGCGGGACGGCCACCGTCCTCAGCACCGAGCCCCGCGCCCTCCCCGCTGTGCTCGCCTCGGTGCGGGCCACGCTCGCCGAGGTCGAGCTCGGCTGCAGCGCGTACCGGGACGACTCCGACCTGAACCGCGTCAACCGGGCACTGGGGCGACCCGTAGTCGTGGGCCCGATCCTCCTGACCGCCCTGGAGGTGGCCCTGCGTGCGGCCCGGGTGACCGGGGGCCTGGTCGACCCGACGGTCGGGGCCGTCACGCAGCCGGGTGCGCCTCCCCGGCGGGGACCTCGCCCGGTGGCGGCGGACGGCCGTCCGCTGGGGTGGGCCGACGTCGAGGTGGACCCCGTGGTCGGCTCGGTCCGGCTGCCACCCGGCCTCCGGCTGGACCTCGGGGCCACGGCCAAGGCGTGGGCGGCCGACCTGTGCCTGGCCCGGGCGATGGATGTCGCCGACTGCTTCGGGTCCGGGCTCCTGGTCTCCCTCGCCGGCGACCTCGCGGTGGCCGGTCCCGCCCCCGACGGCGGCTGGCGGGTCCGCGTCACCGACGACCACCGGACCCGGCCGGACGACCTCGACGTGCCGGGCACCACCGTCACGCTCGTCGACGGTGCCCTGGCCACGTCGAGCATCACCGTCCGGGAGCGCACCGGCGCGGACGGCTCCGCCGCGGCCCACATCGTGGACCCGCTCACCTGGCGCCCAGTCCGGCCCCGGTTCCGCACGGTGTCGGTGGCCGCGTCGAGCTGCGTCGACGCCAACACCGGCTCCACCGCGGCCCTGGTCATGTCCGCGGACCCGGCCGACTGGCTGCGCGAGCGCGGCCTGCCGGCCCGCCTCGTGGCCACCGACGGCCAGGTCACCACCGTCGCCGGATGGCCGGCCGACCCCGCCCCGGGCGAGGTCGCCGCGTGAACGCGCTGTGGTTCGCCACGCGGTCCACCGGCCTGATGACGCTGGTACTGCTGACCGCCGTCACGGTGCTCGGCATCCTCACCGCGGGGGGCTGGGTCCACCGGCACTGGCCTCGCCTGGTGACGTCCGGGCTGCACCGGAACCTGTCCCTGCTCACGGTCCTCTTCCTCGGGACGCACATCGCGACGACGGTCGTGGACGGCTACGCCCCGGTCGGCTGGCTGGACGCGGTCGTCCCCTTCGCGTCGCCGTACAAGACGCTGTGGCTGGGGCTCGGAGCGGTGGCGGTCGACCTGGTGATCGCGCTGGTCGCCACCAGCCTGATCCGGTCCCGGCTTCCTGTCCGGGCATGGCGCGGCCTGCACTGGACGGCCTACGGGGCGTTCGGACTGGCCGTGCTGCACGGCCTCGGCGCCGGCACCGACACCGGCCTGGACCTCGCCCTGTCCCTCGCCTGCCTGCTCGCCGTCGCCGGCACCGCCGCGGTGCGCTTCGGCCTGACCCGCACGGAGACGTACGCATGACCGCCGCCACGACCATCGCGCCCCCGACGGCGACCGCAGCCCGGCTCCTCGCCGGCGACGACGGGACCGGCCGGGCCCTCGGGCTCGACGAGCACCTGGCGCTGCACGGCCCCCTCCCGCACCGGGGCACGGCCCGTCGCGGGTCCGTCGGCCCGCTGGTCTCGACCGTCGACGCGGCGGGGCTGCGCGGCCGCGGGGGTGGCTGGTTCCCGACCGCCCGGAAGCTGCGCGCCGTCGCCGACGCGTCGGGACAGGCCCGCCGGCGTCCGGTGGTCGTCGGCAACGGCATGGAGGGCGAGCCCGCCTCCGGCAAGGACGCCGTCCTGTTGTCGCGATCACCGCACCTGGTGCTCGACGGACTGGAGCTGGCCGCCGAGGCGGTCGGCAGCCGCGAGGTGTACCTGGCCGTCCACCGCGGCAGCCCGGTGCTCCCCGCGGTCGAGCACGCGCTGGCCGAGCGCCGGTCGCGGGCCCGCGACCGGGTCGAGATCACCCTGGTCACCCCGCCGGAGCGCTACGTCGCCAGCGAGGAGTCGGCGCTGTCGCAGTATGTCGGCCGGGGGGTCGCGCTCCCCACCTCCGGTCCGAGGCCGTTCGAGCGCGGGGTGTCCGGGCGTCCGACCCTGGTGCAGAACGTGGAGACGCTGGCCCACCTGGCGCTGCTGGCCCGCCACGGCGCGGACTGGTTCCGCAGCCTCGGCACCGCGGAGGCGCCGGGGACGGCCCTGGTCACCGTGGGTGGTGCCGTCGGTGCGCCGGGCGTCGTCGAGGTCGCGGTGGGCACCCCGATCACCGAGGTGCTCCAGCGCTGCGGCGGTCCCACCGGGTCCCCGCAGGCGCTGCTGACCGGGGGATACGGCGGGGCCTGGGTGGGACCGGCCGCCGCGGACGCGCCGTGGTCGCCGGAGGGGCTGGCGGCGGTGGGCGGGGTCATCGGTGCCGGCGTCCTGCTCGTCCTGCCGGACACCGCCTGCGGGCTGGCCGAGACCGCGCGCGTCGCCACCTGGATGGCGGGCGAGAGCGCCGGGCAGTGCGGGCCGTGCCGGTTCGGGCTGCCCTCGGTCGCCGAGGACCTCGCCGGTCTGGCGGCCCGCGGTCGCTCCGACGTGCGTGACCTGCAGCGGCTCCGCGGCCGGCTCGGGCTGGTGACGGGTCGCGGGGCCTGCCGCCACCCGGACGGGACGGCACGCCTGGTCGGCAGCGCGCTGCGCGTCTTCGAGGCCGACGTCGTGCGCCACACCCGCGGTACCTGCTCCGCCGGGCACCGGCACGGCTGGCTCCCCGTCCCCGCGGGGCGGCCGGTCCCCGTCCCCGCCGCGGGGAGGGAGTTCCGATGAGCCTGCTCAACCGCACGCCGGGCACGCAGACGGCCGAGCTCGCGCTGGACCCGATCGGCTGCCAGGGGCACGGGACGTGTGCCGAGCTGCTGCCGGAGCTGATCCATCTGGACGAGTGGGGCTACCCGGTCCTGACCGACCGGCGGGTCCCGGCACACCTGATGGCCCACGCCCGCCGCGCCGTGGCGGCCTGCCCGGTGCTCGCGCTGCGGCTCTCCCCCGGACGGTGACGGCCGGCTACGCGTACCGCAGCAGGATGTAGGGCACGCACAGCGCGATCGACATCACGGCCGTGGGAACGCCGTACTTCAGCCACCCGGCGAACGTGATCTTGTGCCCGTAGCGCAGCGCGATCCCCACGATGACGACGTTCGCGCTCGCGCCGACCGCGGTCGCGTTGCCGCCGAGGTCGGCGCCGAGTGCGAGCGCCCACCACAGCGCACCGTCCTGCCCCAGCTCGGGGTTCGTCGCGATCAGCGACGCCACCACCGGCGACATCGCGGTGACGTAGGGGATGTTGTCCACGATGGCCGACAGCACCGCGGACGCGATCAGGATCACCATCAGGGTGGGCACCAGCTGCGCACCGGTGAGGCTGGCGATCTGCTCGGACAGCTTCTCCAGCGCGCCCACGTGCACCAGCGCGCCCACGAGCACGAACAGGCCCATGAAGAAGACCAGCGTCTCCCACTCCACGTCGGCGAGCAGGTCCACCGGGCGGGCCGGGGAGAGCAGGACAAGGACACCCGCGCCGACCAGGGCCACCACCGCGGGCGAGACGCCGGTCTGCCGCTGCAGGACGAAGCCGACCAGGATCGCCGCCAGCACCACCAGGCTGCGGATCAGCAGCGTGCGGTCCTTGATGGCCTCCCTCTCGTCCAGCGCCATCAGGTCCTCGGCCCGGCTCGGGTCGCCCACCAGGGCCTTCCGGAACAGGAACCGCGACATCAGGATGAACGCCGCGAGGATGACCGCGACGATCGGCAGCATGTGGATCAGGAAGTCGTTGAACGCCAGGTCCGCCCGGCTGGCGATGATGATGTTCGGCGGGTCGCCGACGAGGGTCGCGGCACCGCCGATGTTGGAGGCGAGCGCCTCGGCGATGAGGAACGGCACCGGGTTCAGCGCCAGCCGGTCGCACACGAGCAGCGTCACCGGCGCGACGAGCAGCACGGTGGTGACGTTGTCCAGGATGGCGGAGGCCACGGCGGTGACCAGGATCAGCAGCACCATGACGCGGAAGGGCTTGCCCCGCGCGGTCTTGGCGGCCCGGATCGCCATGTACTCGAACAGGCCCGTGCGCTTCACGACGCCGACGACCAGCATCATCCCGAGCAGCAGGAAGATGACGTCCCAGTCGATGCCGGTCTCGTGGGAGTAGAACGCCTCCTCCGACCCGACGATCCCCAGCCCCAGCACGATGGCGGCCCCGCCCAGGGCGGCCGCGACGCGGTGGACGCGCTCGGTGGCGATGAGGATGTAGGCGCCGACGAAGACAGCGACCGCGATCCACGCGACGACGGTCATGCGAGCAGCCGCGAGACCAGCCGGTTGACGGTGACGGCTCCGAGCAGGCGACCGTCGTCGACGACCGCCACCAGCGGTGCGTGCGCGGTCGCCATCACCGCCGCGACCTCGACCAGGGTGGCGTCGCCGTCGACCACGGCCGGGGGCCGGTCGTCGTCGCGCTCGTCCTGCATCTGGGTCAGCAGGTCCTGCACGGTGCGCCCGGGCAGGTCCTGGGCCAGCCGGTCGGCGTGCGCCTCGTCCCAGACGCGTCCGAGGGACGGGTCGTCGAGCACGTACGCCGGCAGCAGCAGCCGCAGCAGCTGCGAGCCGGGGACCGCGATGTAGCCACCGTGCCCGACGTCGACCAGGATCCCCGGCTGGGCGCTGAACGCGAAGCGGGCCAGGGCGTCGGCGGCGGAGTCCTGCGGGCGCAGGACTGCGGCGGACTCGGCAAGGTCACGTGCGCGCACGCCGGGCAGTCTGCCGGACCCGAGCCGGGCCGGGGGCGTCTACCCTCACGACGGTGGAGAACGCACGGTTCGAGGACCTGATGGGGCGTGTGGGGCGAGGGATCGACGCCTTCCTGACCGAGCCGCGCGAGGACGCGGTGCGCGGCCGCGCCGCATGGGAATCGCTGGCGGACCTGCCCGTGCCCGACGAGGGCGTGGGAATCGACGCCCTCGTCGACGAGCTCGTGGACGTGGTCGTACCCCACGGAACCCGGATCAGCGACCCGGGCTTCTGGGGGTTCATCACCACCGGGCCCAGCACGGCGCCGGTCCTCGCCGCCGCGGCCGCGTCGGTGCCCAGCCCGCAGCGCTACCTGCTGACCGCGTTCAACCGGATCGAGGAGCGCAGCCTGGACATGCTCGCGTCCCTGGTCGGGCTGGGCGAACACATGAAGGGCGTCTACTCCAGCGGGGGCTCGGTCGCGAACCTGGTCGCACTGGGCGCGGCCCGCCAGCACGCCTTCGAGCGGGCCGGCATCGACCCGGCGGCCGACGGTCTCGGCGGCGTCCGTCCCGCGCTGTACGCGTCGACCGAGGTCCACCACACCGTGCAGCGTTCGGCTGGGGTGCTCGGACTGGGCCGGTCCTGCGTCCGCGCGGTCCCGACGGACCGGGCGCAACGGGCGGACCCGGCGGCGATGGCGCGGATGCTCGAGCAGGACCTGCGCGACGGCAGGCTCCCGGTGGCCCTCGTCGGGACAGCCGGCACCACGAACACCGGCGCGATCGACCCGCTGCGCGCGATCGGTGAGCTGGCGCGCGAGCACGGGGTGTGGTTCCACGTGGACGGGGCGTACGGCCTGCCGGGGATCCTCGACGACCGCATCAGGGACCGGTTCGACGGGCTCGACCTGGCCGACTCGGTGATCGTCGACCCGCACAAGTGGCTCGCCACGCAGGTGGGCGTGGCGGCGACGTTCGTGCGCGACCGGGCGCTGCTGTACCGCGCGTTCACCCAGGAGCCCGCGGAGTACCTGGAGGGGTCCTTCCTGGCGCCGGAGGACGCCGAGGTGTCGATGGACTCGATGGGCATCCCGTACGCCGACTTCGGCGTCGAGCTGTCGTCGCCGCCGCGGGGCATCCAGGTCTGGGCGGTGCTGCGGGAGCAGGGGGTTCGGGGCGTCACCGAGCGGATCCGCACCGACAACGACCGGGCGGCTCGGGTGGCCGACCTGGCCCGCCGGCACCCGCGGCTGGAGTCGCTGACCGAGCCGGAGCTGTCGATCGCGTGCCTGCGCTACCGGCCGGACGGGATCGACCCGGCGACCGACGGCGCTCGGCTGGACGACCTCAACCAGGCCCTGCTGCGACGCCTGGTCCGCGAGACCCCCTACGTCCCCAGCGCCACGGTGGTCAACGGGGCCTATGCGATCCGGCCGTGCTTCATCAACACCCGCACCACCGACGACATGGTCGACGACTTCGTCGCGACCGTGGCCCGGCTCGGCGACGAGCTCGCCGGGGATCGCGTCGCAGCGGAGGCCGCGCGGTGAGCGAGGAGCGCGCCCTGGCGGCGGTGTCGGACTCGGGCATCGCGTACGACGTGATCCGCCACGGCCCGGTCGGCTCGCTGCGGGAGGCCGCCGAGGCCCGCGGGGTGGCGCCGGCCGCCGTGGTGAAGACGCTCGTGGTGCGCAGGGGCGAGGGCGACTACGTGCTGGTGCTGGTACCCGGGGACCGGTCGCTGTCGTGGCCCAAGCTGCGGGCCCTGCTGGGCGTCTCGCGCCTCTCGCTGCCGCCAGCCGACGAGGCGCTGGCGGCGACCGGCTACCCGCGCGGGACGATCACCCCGTTCGGCGCGCTGGGCGGGTGGCCGGTGTACGCCGACGAGCGGATGCGCGGCGAGCGGGTGACGCTGGGCGGTGGCGCGCACGGCGTCGCTCTCGGGGTGGACGCGGACGCGGCGCTCGACGCGCTGGGGGCCGTGGTCGCCGACCTCACCGAGCCGGAGGGGGCGGACTCGTGACCGCGATCGCCGGCGCGCACGCGCTGGTGACGGGCGGGTCCAGCGGCATCGGGCTGGCGACGGCGCTCGAGCTGGGCCGGCGCGGTGCCCGGGTGTCGCTGGTCGCCCGCCGGCCGGAGCCCTTGCAGGAGGCCGAGGACCTGCTGCGGCGCAACGGGATTCCGGTGGCGACGGCCTCGGCGGACGTGTCCGACCGTGAGGCGATCACCGCGGCGGTCCGCGACCTGGAGGACCGGCAGGGGCCGTGCGACGTGCTCGTGACGTCCGCGGGGATGTCGCGGCCGGGGCGCTTCCTCGAACTGGCCGACGAGCACCTCGAGCGGCTGATGGCGGTCAACTACTTCGGCACCGTGTGGCCGGTCCGCGCGGTGGTGCCGGGAATGGTCGAGCGCCGCCGGGGCAGCGTCGTCGGCGTCTCCTCAGCGGCCGGACTGATCGGCGTCTACGGCTACACGGCGTACGGGGCGTCCAAGTTCGCGGTCCGCGGGCTGCTGGAGGCGTTGCGCGGGGAGGTGGCCCCGTACGGCGTGCACGTCGGCGTGGTGTGCCCACCGGACGTCGACACCCCGATGCTGGCCGAGGAAGCGCAGTGGAAGCCGCCGGAGACGGCGGCGATCAGCGGCACCATCGCACCCATCCCGGCGGAGCAGGTCGCCGTGGCGATCGCACGCGGGGTCCAGCGGGAGCGCTTCTGGATCACCTGCGACGCGCAGACCGCGGCGGTGCTGCGGGCGGCGGGGCCGGCCTGGGAGGTCCTGCAGGCGGTCATGGACCGTTCGGCCCGGAAGGCGGGCCCTCACCGCGCGTAGTGTGGCCGGTGTCCCTGCGACGACGGGAGGCGCCATGTCGTTCGGTGTGCGGTCCGAGGTCGGTCAGCTGCGTCAGGTGGTCCTGCACCGTCCCGGGTTGGAGCTGCAGCGGCTCACTCCGATGAACGCGGAGGCGCTGCTCTTCGACGACATCATGTGGGCCGAGCGGGCGCGGGAGGAGCACAACGCCTTCGTCTGGAAGCTGCGCGACCGCGGCGTCGTGGTGCACCTGTTCCACGAGCTGCTCGCGCAGGCGCTGGACCAGCCGGGGGCTCGTGACTTCGTGCTCGAGCGCATCGCCAGTGACGACACCGTGGGGCCCGAGCTCGTCGGTCCGATCCGCGACCTGACCGAGGGCATGGACAGTGCCCGCCTGGCGGAGTTCCTGGTCGGGGGGATCCTGAAGAAGGACCTGGACCTTCCGACCGGGTCGAGCCTGCTGTGGAGTGTGCTGGAGGACAACGACTTCGTCCTCACCCCGCTGCCGAACACCGTCTTCCAGCGTGACAACAGCGCGTGGGCGTACGGCGGGCTGTCCGTGCACCCGATGGCGAAGACGGCCCGCAAGCGGGAGAGCGTGAACTCGCGGGTGGTGTGGAACTTCCACCCGATGTTCGCCGGCGAGGACCTGCACTTCTACTACGGCAACGACGACGTCGACCACGAGCAGGCCACCGTCGAGGGCGGCGACATCGCCCCGATCGGCAACGGAACCGTGATGGTCGGCATGGGCGAGCGCACCAGCCCGCAGGGCGTCGCGGTCCTGGCCCGCGCGTTCTTCAGCAGCCCGCTGCAGGAGGTCGACCGGGTGATCGTGGTCGAGCTGCCCAAGGAGCGTGCGTTCATGCACCTCGACACGGCCATGACGATGGTCGACCGGGACCGGTTCTCCGTCTACCCGTACCTGCCGACCGACCTGCGCTCGTACACGCTGACCAAGAAGGACGCCGGCGGTGCGTACCGGCTGGACGAGAACACCGACCTGTGGCCGGTGGTCGCCGACGCGCTGGGCGTGGAGAGGGTGACGCCGCTGAAGGCCCCGATCGACGAGCTCAGCGCCGCCCGCGAGCAGTGGGACGACGGCAACAACTTCCTCGCGGTGTCCCCCGGGGTGATCTTCGCCAACGAGCGCAACGTCACCACCAACACCTACCTGCGGCACAACGGCATCGAGGTGCACAGCATCAACGCCAGCGAGCTCGGTCGCGGCCGCGGCGGCCCGCACTGCCTGTCCTGCCCGATCGAGCGCGACCCCGCCTGACCCCAACCCACCCCCGCTGCTGGCACGTACGACCAGCGCGCACACGTGCGGCGCTGGTCGTACGTGGCACCGGGGGTGAGGCGTGGGGCGAGCGTGACGCGTGGCGGGACCGGGATGCGTGTGATCAGGCCGGGACCTCGGAGCGCGGGGGCTCGGAGCGCAGGACCCGCAGGGTCGCGACGGTCGGGTCGGCGGCGTACGCGACCCGAGTGCCGTGCGCGACCAGGTCCCGAAGACCGGCCACGACCTCGGCGGTGACCAGTTCCCCGGGCGCGAGGACGGGCACGCCCGGGGGGTACGGGGCGACCAGCTCCGCGCTGACCCGTCCGACCGCGTCCCCCGCCGGCACCGCGACCCGGTCGGCGAAGAACGCCTCCCGCAGCGGCACCACCGGGTGGGGACGCACGGTCCAGGCGAGCTGCGCCGCGACCGGCCGCGGCGGACCGGACCGGCGGGTCAGCGAGTCGACCAGCGAGTCGACCAGTCGGGTCACGGACGCCTCGTCGTCCGCCACGGTCACGATGGGGACGATCGTGTCCCGGTCGGCCATCTCCACCGGCACGCCGCGGTCGAGCAGGTCGCGCTCGACGGCCACCCCGTCGGCCCCGCAGCCGGCCGTCAGGACCACCAGCTTCATCGGGTCGAACCGCCCCGCCTGCAGGTCCTCCGGACCGGGCACCACGACGCCGGGCACGGCTCGCAGCGACTCCCGGGCCCGGGCGACCAGGGGGAGCACGCCGGCGAGCAGTGTCGCGCCGCGGTCCGCCAGCAGCGCGCGCACCCCGTCGATCGAGGCCAGCGGCGCGCCTGGCGGTGACGTGGTCAGCCCGGCGTCCACGCCGCGGTCCAGGCGGTCCGCGTCGATCCGGTCGGTACGGGCCAGCACCACGGCCGCGGCGCTGTAGCCGGGCAGCACCTTGTGCACGCTGGTCACCAGCACGTCGGCGTCGGCCTGCAGCGCGTGCGGCGGCAGGTCGGGGTGGAACCCCAGGTGAGCGGCCCAGGCCTGGTCCACCACCAGCGGCACCCCCGCCTCGTGCGCGACGGTCGCGAGCGCGGGCAGGTCGGCCAGCGCCCCGAGGTAGCCGGGGTCCACGGTTACGACCGCGCACACGTCGTCGTACTCGCGCAGCGCCCGGGCGACGTCGCCCGGGTCCAGCCCGGTGGGGATGCCGGTGGCCGGGTCGATCCCCGGGTTGACCCAGACCGGCTCCAGCCCCGCCAGGACCAGGCCGGTGAGCGTGGAGCGGTGCGCGGCGCGGGTGAGCACGACCCGCTGCCCCGGGCGGCCGAGTGCCAGGCACACGGCCTGGTTGGCGTGGGTCGAGCCGCCGGTGGTGAACCGGGCGTGGTCGGCGCCCCACAGCGCAGCGGCCCGTCGCTCGGCGTCTGCCACCACTGCCGCGGCGGACTTGATCGTGCCGAGCCCGCCGTACATCGGCACGTCCACGTCCACGCACCGGCCCAACCCCGCGTCCAACCGGGACGCGCGCCGCTTGTGCCCCGGGATGGTGAACGGGGCGTCACCCGCGTCGAGCCGGTCCAGGTAGGCCGCGAGCAGCGGCGCGTCGTCCCGCAGCGGGTCAGGCACGCGCGGCCGCCTCGGCCACCGCCTCCAGCAGACGGTCGACGTCGGAGTCGTCGGTGTAGGGCGTGAGCCCCGCGCGCACGGCCCCGTCGTCGCCCAGGCCCAGCCACCGGCTGGCCTCCAGCGCGTAGAAGCTGCCCGCCGGCGCGTTCACCCCTCGGGTGGCCAGGTGCTCGTACACCGCCCGGGAGTCCACGCCGGTGACCGAGAACAGCACGGTGGGGGTGTGCCGCTCGGGCCGGCCGTACCTGACCACCCCGGGGATCGTGTCCAGGCCGTCGACCATCCGGTGCCACAGGGTGTCCTCGTACGCCTCCGCCGCGGCCATCGACGCAAGGATGCGCTCGCGACGGGATCCCTTGCCCGGCACCAGGTCCGCGATCACGTCGACCGCGGCGGCGGTGCCCGCGAGCAGCTCGTACGGCAGGGTGCCGAGCTCGAACCGCTCCGGCACCCGGTCGGTCGACGGCAGCAGCTTGTCCGGCCGGATCGCCTCGAGCACCGCTGGCGCGGCCGCGAGCACGCCGTGGTGGGGGCCGAAGAACTTGTACGGCGAGCACGCGACGAAGTCGACCCCGAGGGACGGCAGGTCGATCGGCGCGTGCGGCGTCAGGTGGACGGCGTCGAGGTGGACCAGCGCGCCGACGGAGTGCGCCGCTGCGGCGATGGCGGGCACGTCGGGCCTGGTGCCCAGGAGGTTCGACGCGCCGGTCACCGCGACCAGCCGGGTGCGCTCGTGCAGCAGGTCGGTGATCGCCCAGGTGGGCAGCTCCGCGCTCTGCCGGTCGAACGCGGCCCACCGCACGGTCGCGCCGACGGCCTCGGCAGCCTGGACCCAGGGCCGGATGTTGGCGTCGTGGTCGAGCCGGGTGACGACGACCTCGTCCCCGGGTCCCCAGTCCTTGGCAGGGCACGGGCCAGGTCGTAGGTGTTCTGGGTCATCGAGCGGCCGAAGACGATGCCGTCCGGGCTGGCACCGAGAAGGTCGGCCATCGCCTCGCGGCCGGCGATCACCGCGGCCTCGGCATTGCGCTCGGCGGTGGTCACCACCCCGCGGTTGGCCATGGGACGGACGAGCGTCGCGGCGACCGCGTCGGCCACCTGCTGCGGCACCTGCGACCCTCCGGGTCCGTCGAAGTGGGCCGCACCGCCCTCGAGCACGGCGGGGAACCAGGTGCGCACCCGGGCGACGTCGTAGCCGCCCACCTCGTCGGTCATGCCGGCATCCTGCCGGACGTCCGGTGGGGTTGGATGGCCGCATGACCCACCCGTTCCGCACCGCCGTCGAGGCCCGCGACCGCGCCGCGATGACCGCGCTGATGGCGCCGGACGTCCGGTTCTTCTCCCCCGTCGCGTTCCACCCGTTCGTCGGCCGGGAGTCGGCGGCCGAGCTGTTCAGCAACCTGCTCGAGGTGTTCGAGGACTTCCACTACGTGGACGAGCTGGAGGGCGACGGGACGCACGCTCTCGTCTTCCGGGCGACGGTCGGCGGAAAGTCGCTGGAGGGCCTGGACCACCTGCGCTTCGACGCCGACGGTCTGGTGTCGGAGTTCACGGTCATGATCCGGCCGCTGTCCGGCCTGGTCGCGATCGGCGTGGCGATGGGCCCGCGGGTCGGGCACCTGCCCAAGGGCGACGCCTGACCGGGGCATCTGACTACCGAGCCAGTCGCTCCGCCAGCCAGGCCAGCGACATCGGGTAGCGGTAGTCGATGCCCATGTGCGTGGCGTCGAACAGCTCGAAGTGGATCCGGTCGTCCGGCAGGCCGACCCGGTCCAGCTCCTGCCGGAACGCCTGCGCGCCCAGGTCGAGGAACCACTCGTCGCGGGTGCCGGCGTCGATCCAGACCGCGCGCCAGGTCCGCACGTCGTCGGCGTGGCGGTCGACCATGCGGACCGGGTCCCAGTCCAGCCAACGCTGCCACTCCTCGGCGCGCAGTACCCCGGTCACCGGGTCGAACGGGAGGACCGGTGTCCCGTCCTCGGCGGCGGAGAAGCAGGCCGAGCAGCCGAGCATCATCAGCAGGACGTGGTCCTCGGTCCTGGTGAACGACGTGCGGGAACGGAAGTCGTCCCACCAGGCGCCGATCTCCCCGTCGTAGGTCCGCAGGTCGCGGACCGCCTTGCCGAACTCCGGGAGGTACGACAGCTCGTACAGCGAGTCGCCGGCGTGGGTGGCCAGCGCGGAGAACAGGTCCGGCCGCAGCATCGGAGTGATCATGGCGCCGAACCCGCCGGACGACTTGCCGGCGATGGCGCGGGACTCGCGGTCGGCGATGGTCCGGTAGCGCGCGTCCACGAACGGGACGACCTCGTCGCACAGGTACGAGTGGTAGTTGCCGGTGCCGGGCGAGTCGACGAACTGGGAGCCGCCGTACGCCGTCCACGCGTCCACGTACACGACGATGCACGGGGGCGCCTCGCCGGACGCGAACGCGGCGTCGGCGGTCTCGGGGAACGGCTGGCGGTAGGGCTGACGGTTGGCCCACATCCCGACGTGGCCGGTGTAGCCCTGGATGACGTACACGGTCGGGTAGCGCAGCGACGGGTCGTCGTCGTAGCCCGGCGGCAGGTAGACCCACAACGGCCGGACGTGCGGATCACCGAGGACGTTGTCCCGCAACAGGTCCGACTCGATCGTGAGCTTGTCCAGGCGTCCGGCGAGCTCCACGTCCCAGGGCAGCATGGCGTCAGTCAACACCGCTCAGGCCCGCGCCGGGGGCTGCAGCCGTTCCAGCAGCCGCCGGATCTCGGCCTGCTCGGCGGCGAGTGAGTCCAGCCGCCTCACCAGCTCGTCCCGGTTGTCGCCGGCGGCAGCAGCCCCGGCGTCCCCGTCGACGTCGTCGACCTTGCCGTCCTTGCCCGCGCCCCTGCGGGTGACGAACCACGCGGCGACGGTGGCGCTCACCGTCCCGATCAGGCCGATGCCGACGACCATGACCACCACCGCGATGACCCGGCCGAGCGCGGTGACGGGCGTGTAGTCGCCATAGCCCACCGTGGTCGTGGTGACCGCCGCCCACCAGACCGCCTCGCGGAAGGTGGTGATGGTGGCGCCGGGGGCGTTGCGCTCGACCATCCACACCAGCCACGCGCCGACCATGACCACGACCACGACGATGCTGAAGATGGAGCCGGCGATCTTCTCCGTGGTCACCCCGGACAGGCTGCGCCGGACGAGGACCACGAGCCGGAGCAGCCGCAGCATCGGGATCAGGACCATGAGCAGGTCCAGCTTGTGGTGCTTCACGAAGGACCGCTTCGACGTCGCCAGCGTCAGCCGGACCACGTAGTCGACGGCGAACACCGCCCACACCAGCCAGGAGACGCCGTCCAGGAGCTGCGGGACGGGTGGCGGCGCATCCGGCAGGCTCCAGATGAGCACGAAGTCGGCCAGGAACACCCAGGCCAGCACGTCGAGCGGGAGGCGCATCACCTCGCTCCAGTGCTGCTCGCGGGGCGACGGGACGTACGGGTCCTGGTGCTTCATGCGCACAGTCTGGCCACAGCCCACGGCCGTCCGGGACGACAATGGGCCGCAGTCGTCCCGAGGTGAGGAGGCCGGGCGGATGACCGCTTCCGACGCTGCCGTGAGCGTGCTCCTTGTCGACGACCACGCCGTGGTCCGCCGCGGGCTGGCCTCCTATCTGGGCACCGAGCCCGGCATCGAGGTGGTCGGCGAGGCCGCGAACGGGCGTGAGGCGCTGGCGCGGGTGGAAGCCCTGGCCCGGTCCGGTCGGGCCCCCCAGGTCGTCCTCATGGACCTGCAGATGCCGGACCTGGACGGGGTGGAGACGACGAGGCGGATCCGGGAGTCCTGGCCGGACGTCGCGGTCGTCGCGGTGACGTCGTTCGTGGAGGAGGCACGGATCCGGGCGGCGTTGGAGGCCGGGGCGAGCGGGTACCTGCTCAAGGACGCCGACGCCGACGACGTGGTGGACGCCATCCGCGCCGCGGTCGCAGGACGGGTGAGCATCGACCCCGCGGCCGCGGCGGTGCTCGCGTCGTCGCTGCGCGCGCCGCGCGACCCGGGACCCGCGCTGACCGCGCGCGAGCGGGACGTGGCCACCCTGGTGGCGACCGGGCGGACGAACCGGGAGATCGGACGCGAGCTGGGGGTGACCGAGCGCACCGCGCGCACCCACGTCTCCCACATCCTGGCGAAGCTGGGCCTGTCCAGCCGGACCCAGCTGGCGCTGTGGGCCGTGCGCGAGGGCCTGGTGGACGGATCGGAGGCGAGCGGGTGACGACCACCCCGCCGCACGAGGAGCGGCACTCCCCGCTGCGCAGCACGTCGATGCCGACGGAGCCGCTGATCGAGCCGCTACCGCCCACCTCGGTGAGCCTGGATGCGCAGATGGTGGACCTGTTCTTCGACCAGGTCCCGTTCGGCCTGGCGGTGTTCGGCCTCGACGGCCGGCTGCAGCGCTGCAACCGCACCTGGACCGGCTTCTACGAGCTGTACTTCGGCGCCGGACCGGACTACACCGCGCCGGGCCGGTCCCTGTACGACATGATCCCGGGCAACGACGAGGCCCTGGACCAGCTCTTCGGCGCGGTCCGGGCCGGCAACGTCGTACGGCAGGCCGCGCAGCGGATCACCATCCCCGGGGTCACGACCTACTGGGACGTCGTGTTCGCGCCGCTGTACCGGGATGGCGAACTGGTCGGTGTGCTCGACGTCGTCACCGACGCGACCGACCGGGTGCTGTCGACCGAACGGCTCACGGCCCGGATCCGGGCGTTCATCACGGTCGCGGCTGCGATGACCGTGGACCAGCCGCTGGGCGCGACCCTGGCCACCATCCGCGACGAGGTGCTGCGGACGACCGACGCGACGGCCTGCTCGGTGGTGGCGTCGCCCGAGCCGCCGGGCTCGCCGAGGACGACCGCCACCGTCGTCGCGGACCCCGCGTTCGGACCGGGCTACGCCGCCGCCCTGGCCGCGCGCGAGACCGGCCCCTGGTACGGGCCCGACGAGGGCGCGACCGCGGTCGACTTCCGCCGGAACGCCCGGCTCACGGCGCTCAGGGACCCGGGCTGGGCCGACGTACGTGCGTACTGGAGCCGACCGGGGCCGGACTGGGACGACCTCGTGCTCGTCCCCCTGGTCTCCGCCGGCACCCGGTTCGGGGAGCTCCAGGTGCACCTGCCGGGCGGCATCCGGTTCGGCGCGGAGGACTCCGACCACCTGCGAGCGATGGCCGACCACGCCGCCATCGCGGTCCAGAACGCCGCGCTGTTCGCGGAGCAGGCCGAGTCGGCCGGGCTGGCGGAGCGCCAGCGTCTGGCCCGTGAGCTGCACGACTCGGTCAGCCAGGCGCTGTTCTCCATGACCCTGCACGCGCGTGCCACCCAGCGCCGTCTCGAGCCCCTCGGGGCGCAGGCGGACCCGGCCCGTGACGAGGTGGGTCGGCTGCTCCAGCTGACCCGGCAGGCCCTCGCCGAGATGCGTGCCCTGATCTTCGAGCTGCGCCCCGACGCGCTCGCGGAGGAGGGACTGGCGGCGGCGCTGGCCCGCCAGGCCGCTGCACTGGCGTCCCGCGAGCAGGTCGAGATCGAGGTGGACGCCCCTGCCGAGCGGCTGCCGCTCCCGCTCGAGGCGGAGGAGCACCTCTACCGGATCGCACTGGAGGCCCTGCACAACGCCGTGAAGCACGCGAACCCCGCGCGCATCGACGTGCACCTGGAGCACGCGGCGGGATCGGTGACCCTGACCGTGGCCGATGACGGTGCGGGCTTCGACCCGGACCTGCCCCGGCCGGGGCATCTGGGCCTGACGACGATGCGGGAGCGGACCGAGTCGGTCGGGGGGACGTTCACGGTGTCCTCGCAACCGGGGTCCGGGACCCGGGTGAGCGTCTCCGTGCCCGCCTGACGGCACGTACGTCATTCGGCCGAGGAGGTCCTCGGCGGAAGAGCACGCTCCGCACGGGCCTCGTGGCCGACGTGCCCGGCGCGCCGGGTCGGGATCGTCGACACCACGACGTCCCGTCCCCGCAGACCCCCGGAGCACCGCATGAGCCTGACCCAGTGGATCCTCACCGCCGCCCTCCTCGCGTGGGCCCTGCTGCGCAACGTCGGCGCCCGTCGAGTGACGGCCCAGACGTTCGCCGTCCCCGTCGCCGTCGTGGTGGTCGCGGCGGTGGCCTTCCTGGTCCCGCTGCCCGCCGCCGGCAACGACCTCGCGCTGGTCGGCGTCTTCGCCGCCGCCGGAGCGGCTCTCGGCCTGCTCACCAGCGCAGCCACCCGGGTCCAGGTGCGCGACGGTGCCGTGGTCGCGACCGCCGGGCTCGGGTTCGCGCTGGTGTGGCTCGCGGTGATCGCCGGACGGATCGCGTTCGCCGAGTGGGCCACGGGCCCCGGCGCGCGCACCGTCGGAGAGTTCTCCCGGGACCACCTGATCACCGGCGCGGACGCCTGGACCGCGGCGTTCGTGGTGCTCGCCCTGGTGATGGTGCTGACGCGCACCGTCGCCCTGGCGGTGCGCACCAGCCGCGCCAGGACCGCGACGTCCGCGCTCACCGCCCCGACCGCCGCCTGAGTGCACCGCCGCCCTACCCCGACGTCCCGAGCTGAAGGAGTCACCATGCCCGCGTCCGCCATGACCGGAACGGTCCCCACCCGGCCGGTGCACGACCCCGGCCACCCGGTCCGCACCGCACTGGCCCTGACGGCCGCTGCCGTGGTCGTCACCCTCGTCGGTGCGTGGGTCGTCGACCTGCTGGCCCCGTCCGCCGACCCGCTGCTGCGTCGACTGCCCGTCGTGCTGGCCCTCATGGCGATGGCCCTGCTAGCGGCGCGCCGGATCGGGTGGCGGGAGGTGGCGGCCGGGGGGCCGTCGACCTGGCGTTCCCTGTACCTGCTCGTCGTCCCCGCTCTGATCGCGCTGGCCCCGCTGGCGGCGGGCTGGTCCCCGGAGTACGCAGTCCTGGGCGCGCTCACGCTGGGGTATGCCGCAACCGCGGTGTACGAGGAGCTGTGGTTCCGCGGGGTGATGCTGCGTTCGGCCCTGCCCCTCGGGCCGGTCCGCGCCGCGGTCCTCACCGCCGTGCTTTTCGGTGCGTCCCACCTGGCGAACGTGGCATTCGGCGCGAACCTCGCCGTGACCCTGGCCCAGGCGGTGGGGTCGGCGGCCGGCGGGTTCGCGTACGCGGTCCTGCGGCTGCGCACCCGCGCCCTGTGGCTGCTGGTGGCCGTGCACGGGGTCGGCGATCTGCTGCTGCACACGACCGGTCTGCACGGGGGGATGCTGTGGGTGGCTCTGGTGGGCCACGACGTCGCGCTGTTCGCCTGCGGGCTTGCCGCGCTGCCGCGACTGCGCCGCGCGCCCTACGGTGCGTCCTCCACGCAGACGGTCGCCCAGGGTAGCGCCTCCAGCCGCTCCTCCGGGATGGCCCCGTCGCATACGTCGCAGCGCCCGTAGCTGCCCTCGTCCAGCTTGGCCCGGGCCCGCGTGATGTCGGCCAGCATGGCCGTGAGGCGGTCGTGCACGGCGACAGAGGCGAACCGCTCGACCGCGGCCGACGTGCCGTCGCCGACCCGCTTGCCGAACCCGATACCGGCGCTGGCGGTGCGAGCCTGGTCGGTGATGTCGGCGAGCTGAGCCTCGATCTCCGCCTGCTTCTCGGCCAGGCGCAGTCGCACCTGCTCCGGAGCCGTGACCACCCGACGATGCTAGGGCCGGCTGCTGCAAACACGGGCGGCAACGGTCTCGCGCTGCCTACGCTGGGGGTCGCGACAGACGACGGGAGGCTTCGATGTCCCCACAGGACGACCACTCTGCGGACGCGCACGCCGAGGAGCTGCAGGAGATCCGTGCGGCGTTCAAGAAGTGGTCCGGTGACGAGCTGGACGCCGCCTCACTCGCCCGGACCGTGTTCGCGCCGCTCTTCGCGCGGACCGGTGAGACCACCGACCGCGGCAGGCACCGCCTCATCGACCTGCCGCGCGCACCGGAGGTCGCCTACCAGTACATCCACGACATGCTCATGCTCGACGGCAACGCCCGCCAGAACCTGGCCACCTTCGTCACCACGTGGATGGAACCCCAGGCGGACCGTCTCTTCGCCGAGACGTACGACAAGAACATGATCGACAAGGACGAGTACCCGATGACGGCGGAGGTCGAGTCGCGCTGCGTGTCGATCATCTCCGACCTGTGGCACTCCCCCGCGGAGGCGGAGCCGACGGGAACCTCGACGGTCGGGTCCAGCGAGGCCGTGATGCTCGGCGGGATGGCGCTGAAGTGGCGGTGGCGGGAGCGGATGCGGGCCGCGGGCAAGCCTGCCGACAAGCCGAACCTGGTGATGGGCATCAACGTCCAGGTGGTCTGGGAGAAGTTCGCGCGCTACTGGGACGTGGAGCCGCGGTACGTGCCGATGGCCCCCGGGCGGATGCACCTGACCGCCGAGGAGGCGGTGAAGTACTGCGACGAGAACACCATCGGCGTGGTGGCGATCCTCGGCTCGACGTACGACGGGTCGTACGAACCGGTGGCGGACATCTGTGCCGCGCTGGACCGGCTTCAGCAGGAGAAGGGCTGGGACATCCCGGTGCACGTGGACGCCGCGTCCGGCGGGTTCGTCGCGCCGTTCCTGGACCCCGACCTGGAGTGGGACTTCCGCCTGCCCCGGGTGAAGTCCATCAACTCCAGCGGCCACAAGTACGGCCTGGTCTATCCCGGGGTCGGGTGGGTCGTCTGGCGCGAACCGGAGGACCTGCCGAAGGACCTCGTCTTCGAGGTGAACTACCTCGGCGGCGAGATGCCCACGTTCACGCTGAACTTCTCCCGGCCGGGCAGCCAGGTCGTGGCCCAGTACTACAACTTCCTGCGCCTGGGCCGGTTCGGCTACTACGAGGTCCAGAAGGCCTGCCGGGACACGGCCACGTACTTGTCGGGGCAGATCGCAGCCCTGGGACCGTTCGAGCTGCTGTCGGACGGCAGTGAGCTGCCGGTGTTCTTCTTCCGGCTCAAGGACGATGTCACCAACTACACCGTGTTCGACGTGTCGGCGAAGCTGCGTGAGTTCGGCTGGCAGGTCCCGGCCTACACGCTGCCGAAGGACCTGGAGGAGGTCAGCGGTCTGCGGATCGTGATCCGCAACGGCATGGGCCGCGGGCTGGCCGACCTCCTGCTGGACGACCTGCGCCGCGCGGTGGACTTCTTCGAGGGCCTCGACGCCCCGCTCCCGCAGGATCCCAGCCACACCGCGGGCTTCAGCCACTGACGCACGACGCGTAGGCTGACCGCCTCACGCCGGGAGGCGCCTCTGGTGGGGAGGTGGCGGCGCATGCGGCTGCTGGGATCGCGGGGCCGATGGGCCGTCGTCGTGACGGCGTGCACGGTGACGGCCGCCGGACTGGTCGGGACCTCGTCCGCGGCAGCCGGCAGCCCGGACAACCCGGACAGCCCCGACCGTCAGGTACGTGTCATCAACGGTCACGACGCCGCGCCGGGTGAGGTGCCGTCCGCCGTCGCCCTCGCCGTCCGAGTGGATGCCACCCGGATTCGCCGGTGCGGCGGCACCCTCGTGGCCCCCTCCCTCGTCGTCACCGCCGCCCACTGCGTCGTCCTGGACGGCCAGGTGATCGCTGCCGCGAGCGCGAGAGTCACGTCCGGCCTGGACCGGCAGGGAACGGACAGCCGGGCCAGCACTGTCGCTGCCGTCGCCGTCCACCCCGGCTACCAGATCGGCGCCACGACCACGCCGAACGACCTGGCCGTCGTCACGTTGGCCGAGCCGCTCGACGGAGTCCCCACGACACCCGTCGCCGGTCCCGCAGAGGCCGCCGTGATCGCAGCGCCCGGGGCACGTGCGTTGACGGCCGGGTGGGGCGACACCACCTGGGGTGAGGGGGTCTCCGCCAGCTGGCTGCAGGTGGCCGAGCTGTACATCCACCCGGGAGCGAAGTGCGCCTCCCGCCAGACGTACACCGTGGCGGGCACCACCTACGTCGGACGCGGGTCGGGCGTGGATCCCGCGACGATGATCTGCGCCGCCGCCACCACATCCACCGGTGCGCTCGTGCACCCGTACAAGGGCGACTCCGGTGGACCGCTCGTCGTGACCGTCAACGGCGGGCAACGACTCGTCGGCGCGGTGTCGTACGGGTCCCTCAGCGAGCCCACGGTGCCGGTCGCCGCGGTCTACACCCGGCTGTCCGCCTTCGCCGGCTGGCTGTCCTCGCTGGGCGTCCCGGTCACGGACCCCCCTCCTTTCGAGCCCGATCCGGACCCGACCCCTGACCCGAGCCCTTCGCCTCCTGCCGACACGGTCGCGCCCGTCGTCACGGCCTTCGTCGCGTCCGGCCGGCGCGGCCAGACGATCGAGCTGCGGTACCGGGTGAAGGAGGTCTCCCGCCTGACCCGCGAGTCGGTGAAGGTCAAGGACCGCTACGGCCGGGTGGTGTGGACGACGCAGACCGGGATGGGCAGGAGCGACCCCGACACCACGTACTACACCGACTACCGGGTCCCCAGGAACGCGACCAGCGGGAAGTGGTGCGTACGCTCCACCGACCCCGCCGGCAACCGGAGCACATGGTCGTGCGCCGCCCTGCGGGTCCGTTGACAGGGCGGCGCGACCGGCAGTGATCCCTACGGCGCGTCCGCGCGGGGCGGGTCGATCCGGAACTGGAACGGGATCGTGGTGCAGGCCTCCGTCGCGGACGCGTCGGCGGGGTCGCAGTCTGCGCTGCGGATCTCGTACCCGGCCGTGCCCTGCTGCACCGACTGCAGGTACATCCGGAACGTGGTGCCGGACTGCCATACGAACGTGGCGGCGACCTTCTTCTGCTTCAGGTTCCCGTTGCTGTCCAGGCTCATCCGGTACAGCCGCAGCGGCGCGTCCGCCTGGTCCCACCGGCCGGTGACCTGCAGCTCGTCGAAGGCGGGCATCGACGTACGGTCCATCCGGGCGGTGACGCCGGTGACGTTGCCCTGCAGGCGGGGCCCGACCGGGTAGCCCAGATCGGCCCACTGCGCGCTCGTGGGCTGGGGGAGCGTGGTGTTGAGCTGGAAGCTGACCCCGCCGAAGGCGGCGTGGCCCGCGTACCAGCCGAGCCGGTAGCCGTGGTGACCGGGCACGCCCAGCCGCATGGTCAGCCGGAAGCTGTGGTCGCGGTTGACCACCGTCGTGATCCCGGTGTCAACGAAGCGGCCGGAGTGCGCGTCGACCGGGACCCAGCGCTGCAGCGACAGGACCTGTCCGGGGTCGGCGTCCCGCACGGTGCCGCGCATCGTGACCGGGTCGAAGCGACCCGCCGCGATCCGGTCCAACCGGGCAGTCACCCCCCAGGTGTCGTCCTGGAGCCTGGGCCCGACCGCGAACCCGAGTCGGTCGAGCTGCTGGACGGTGAGCGTGCGGGTCCGGTCGGCGCGGTCGGGCGCCTGGCCGGGTGCGGCGACGCCCGCTGCCTGGGCGGATGCCGCACTGGCGGCGGACGCGGACGAGGCCGACATGCCGACGGCGCCAATGGCCAGGGCCACCAGGGCCAGGGCGCCGACGCGGGTCGACCTGGTGCCGGAGGTACGGGAGGTGCTGCTGCCGGTGGTGCGGGTGCGGGTGCGGAACATCGGGGTCCTCCTCGGTGGGGCAGCGGACCGCTGATTGTGGTCCGTCTGCGTGAGTGCCGGGATGGTTCCCCGGACCTCCGGGAGCTACCCCCCGTTCGCTGTCGCACTTGCGTCGCAGTTACGTCTCGTCCCGCGCCGGCCGACGGGCCGAGGATCCGAGTGCCGGTGGACGGCATCTCGGCGGGCCTGCGACTCTCCCGAGTGGATCTTCCGCGGAAGATCGTTTCGGGCTGGAGTGAGTGTGGGCCGCCAGGGGCTCGAACCCTGAACCCGCGGATTAAAAGTCCGCTGCTGCCTCGTCTGGAGTTGTCCGTCAGCGTCCATGTTCTCATGCGAGACAGCCACATTGACTGCTCAGTGTCCATGGTCGTCCATGGATGACCGCCGGGATGGATGCCGGAATGGATGCCGCGACTCCGCGACTTGCCTTGCTGGTGGATCTGTCGGTTCAGCCGAGCGGAGGAGGCAGCGGCGCTGCCCCTGCACGCTCTAGTCCGAGGGTGGGATTGCCGTGAGAGTTCGGGCTGCTTCCCTTCCTAGTCGGCAACGAAACGGTGCCGTGGTTGCGGCCGACTGGACCCGGGCAGCCAACCAGGAGCAGGCAATCCTCAAGAGGCATGTGGCGGTCACGGACGAACTGGAGTCCATTGCGAGGGCATTTCACCTTAGCGGCGCAGTGAGCGACGATAGGGAAGTGCTTGACGAGGTCGATGCAAACCGATGGGAGACGCTGCTCAAGCAGGAGGCTGTGCTTCGCCAAGCGGGCCTTCAGTGGGTGACCATCTATGCAGACCGGAAGCGGATCGAGGGGCAGGATGACCCCGTGGCTCTCGCCGCGGTGCGCAACCGGCATGACGAGATTGCAGTACGCGCGAACAAGGCGGCCCGCCATGTGGCCGGCGTTGCGGCCAGCGGAGTTCAGACGAAGCCTCGCCCCGAATGGCTTCAACTTCTCACGAACGGAATCATTCTGGGCGGAGGGAAGGACCGGTCCGAGATCGCGGAGATCGAGGCTTTGCGAAAGCGTTTGACGCAGGTGGCGGCTGAAACGCCATCCGTGGCCCTTGAGGCCTCGCCGCTGCCGAGTCTTCGGCTAGCGGCTGTTGCGTAGGTTCAGGCGATGCACTTGGCCTGAGGCCTCCTACGGCCGGCAGCAGCCGCCGCCCGCCACGAACGATGGCCGCGACACCGCTGTGCTTTGCGATAGATCCGATCGCACCTTCGCGCGAGTAACCTCCCGCCTCCTTCTTGGCACCTGCCCTCAGTCGTCGGTGTCGTCGCCGACGTCCCCGTCATCCCATCCCTCGACCACATCCATCTCAATGGGCTTCCCCATTGCCAGCGAGACCTTGGATAGCAGTGCTCGTCGTCGCAGGTCGAAGAAGCCATCGAAGTCGTCCGACCGCAGGCACTCTGAATCAACGAGGTGCGTCGCAAGATGCTGGTTGAGCATGCCGGCCTGGATGGGGGTCGCGTTCTGTAGACGCTGGGTGTACTCGGATGGTGCGTAGCCTCCAATGACCCTGTTCGTTCGTGCCGACAATGGGGTCTTGTTGATGACCGAGTTGTAGACCTTGGGGTCGATTCCCTGCTTCTCGGCCCACGCCCTAGGGAAGATGTGGTGGATATCCACCGCTTCGTCGAAGTAGTTCTGGACACTGGACGGCGAGCCTGTCCGCCAGTCAACCGCGCCTTCTCTCATCAGCAGGGCATACACGCCCTTATAGGCCGCGCTGCCGCGAGTACGAAGCGTAAAGAGCCTTCCCGGGTTGAACTGCGCTTCGGTGACTGTTCTCGGCTCCGGTCCACCGCCACAGATCCAGGAGAGCACCTCCGGGAGGTCGCGGCTGAAGCGGGTCTCGGTCGTCCCGCCGTACAACTCGCCAAACACTCCGCACCAGAACCACTGAGCCAGCCGCTCCTGAGCCGTCGCTCCCTCGGCGTCGTGTCCGGCGACCGCGAGAATGGCTGACAGTGGAATCAACTGAGTCCCGTACGGCAGGAACTTGGTCTCGAACAGGAACTGCTGATGGAGGAACCTTGCTGAGGCCTTGAGACCTTCGACAATCTTGGGCGCGTACCTCTGGTACTCATCCAGACTCAAGACCAGCATGTCCGCTCTCTTGCAGCCGACGCGCGGTGCGCGCTCCTCGTCCCCGCTCACCTTCAGGAACTCCTGGCGGCGGGCCTGCGTTGAGAGCAGGGTTACTGCTTGGAGAAAGTCGGTGTTGGAGAAGTCTCTGAGGACTCGGTACTCCGGTCCTGCCCATGACGCTCGCCTCTGCTCCCAGTCCTTGCGTAGGTCGAACTCGTCCGCGGCGAATGTGGCAGTCAGAAGTTCAAAAACCGTGAGGGTGACGCCGCCGGTGTTGACCTTCTCGAAGACTTGGCAGACGGCTTGCTTGGGTGTGTCTGCTCCGAGTTCGATCACCGGTACCTGGTACTGATCGAAGCGCTTGATGACTTCCCGGTGGAACGAGTGCCATGTCTTGATCTTGTCCTTGTCGTAATCCCAGTACTCCTGGTACCCCATGGACCATTCGTCAGGATCGAATACGTGCATGAGCGGAAACACGCCGTGCTCGTACTGCTTCTCGGAGGAGGAGTAGTCGGCTATGACCTCCCCGCGGAAGTTGCGCACCACCAAGTCCTCGGGGATGAACCGGATGGCCTCCTCCCGGTCAACGTGCGGATCCAGCGCAGGACCAACTTCGATGAAGAACCAGCCAGCCACGGGCTTCTTGCGAACGTCCACCGTGCGCACTGGCTGCCCAAGCAGTAGCGCCTGAAAGAGGGAGGTCAGCCGCTGCTGGCCATCTAGGATGAGGCGTTCGGCCGGTTTGGCGGGCACTTCCTCGACACCTTCGACCGACCGCTGTTTGAAGCGAACATCTCCGCCGGTTCGAAGCATCATTACGGTTCCCACCGGATAGCCCATCGAGATCGACGCCAGCAGGCTGGAGATGTTGCGGTCAGGCCACACCCACCCACGCTGAAACTCGGGAAGTCGAGCCTTTCCCACACGAACTTCTTCGAGGAGTCCGCGGAGGAACTCCTTCTCGATGCCGAACGTATCCACCGCCATGACCGGCGACCCCCAAAGGCAGAGACTCTATGGGTCAGATTGTGCTAGATGATCAGTCGGAATGGCTGGCTACTCCAGAAGCGCTGGTGCGGCCACCACCGGGGCCAAGGGAGTTGTGTGCCCAGAGGCCTGGTTCCTACACCGCAGCATCGAGCGGGTCGTGTGGTGACCTATCGGGGGAGCACTCACCGTGGTCGAGTGGGCGGCGGCGGGCGACCTCGAAGACCTTCTGAATCTGATTCGTCCTCAGCCGTTGGGGTGCTCGCCTGAATGCACCGGGAACATCCATCCTGTCGAGAGCAAGCATGCTTGCGGGGCCACCAACAAGATGCTCACTCCCGTTCCCCGAGCGGCGGTACCTAGAAGACTACAAGGTTGAACTCGCGCGCGATCAGGACCAACTCGGGGCACCCGCGGTCGATCGGTCTTACCGCCTGCTGCACCAGCGGAACATCTTCAAAGACGGCCCAGCACTCCCAGTCCCCGAGACGAGAGACATACCGAATCCCTGCGAAGAGGCCATCACCCACCTCGTTCGTCGCATGGTAGGCCCAAGCGGAAACCAGCCGTGTGAGCCGTCTATCCCTGCCCCGAACCGCAGGAATATCCAGGTGGTCTACGCCTAGTTCGTTCAACTCACTGGCCAGCTCGCTGGTGAGCAGTTGGTGGGTTTGGACGCTCTCGATATCCAGGAATCGGTAGTCGTGTAGTGGTGCCGCCTTCACCGCAAGGCGTCGGTTTCGCCAGTCGGCGGGGACTGACCCGACAGCCATGAATCCCCGGCTCTTCCACTCATCGGAAATCGCCGCTTGAACAGACGCGGATGGGCGGAAGCGAGCAAGGGTCTCCGCGAAGCATCCCTCCAATCGCGTCGCGAAGTAGAGGACCCCGATTTCCTGACAATCAAACCTGTTGCCCGCATGCCTGACGCTGGCATCTTCGATATCAAGGTAACTTGGGCGAAGCGGGTCGTCACCTCGACCGACGCGCCAGAAACCGCCGGTCGCTCTCGCTATTGCGGGCGCGTACTCAACCACCGCTGCAGAATGCTCTCGCCGCGGCCAGGACATCCCGCAAACGGTCTTCGGCGAGTGCTTCGACCGGAGCCAGGTCTTCCAGTTGCGGGTTCATCCCAACGAACCAGGCCCGAACTGTGTGTGGCGACTCGACCGACTGGAGCAGATGGAAGACTTGAAATGCCGTACGAAGACGCCTCTCTGCATCGGGCCTCGGCTGGTTCTGCCCGCTAGCCCATCGACCGACTGCCTTTGGGTCCATGCCGCCCGCAAGCAGCGCGACGAGCCTCTGGCCGAGGTTCTCCTGCAGAAATTCAGAAATATCAGCAATGTCCACCTGGACCGACAACGCGTGAGCGTCGCGTTCCGTCTTCGTCGCAGCCACAAGACCACCTCATCGCCAGCCAGAGTGTGCCAGTCCTGGGTGTCCGTCCTACCCAGTCCCAAGGGGCATACAAACAGGGTACCTTTTGGGGGGTCCTTTGGGTACTTGAATGTCCGAGTGCCGCGACCGGTCGGCGCGGCGTGTGCAGGCCTGCGACGAACGGGAGCGCGGCGGGATGGGCTGCCCGACGCCAACGCGGGGGACTGTTCCTGCACGGCCGAGCCCACCGGAGGTCCCCTTCGCTGTTCTGCAGGAACCCGATCCTGGAACCGCGCTAAACGTCACGGGTTGTCGCTTGGATGCCCAGAGTCTCCGCCGCTTCCTCGATCCTGGTGGCGCTGTCTGAGTCGGTGACGATCTCAACGGTGCCGGTGATGAACGTGCTGCCGTCAGTCATCAGCGCTGAGTACAGCGACCCGATAACTGACTGCACGCCGTTGCGGTCGCTGCCGGTGAGGTCATGGGCGAGCGTGAACTTGATCGACTTCGTTGTCTTCGCTGGTGTGTGGCCGGCACACTCGGTGAGCGGTTTGCCGCATTCGAGGCACATGCCGGGGTGGTGGCCGTCGCAGTCGGCCTTGCCGCAGACCTCACACACGACCGTGTCGTGTTGCCCGCCGCACTCGGACAGGGGCTTGCCGCACACTTCGCAGGCACCGACTGGTGCGGGCTTCGCGAGCCGGAACCCCTGGCTGCTCAGGTTGATCGCGTCGGGGCTGTCTACCGCGACTTCGGGGCCGTCCGCCTTCACCAGGCGGAGTTCTCCCGCTTGGATGGCGGCGAAGATCGCATGCCGGAGGTCTTGCTCCCCGTTGGGCAGGAGCGGGAGCCGGGGAGTCTGGTAGAACGCGTCCCGCAGTTCGGCTAGGGGCCGGTCGTAGTCGGTGTCACGCAGGTTGTGCAGCAGTGCCTTCGACCCGAACTGTCCGGGTAGGAAGACCTTCTGCTTGGCGGCGAGTTCCTTCCACACCACGGTGCCGTCCAACGCCGTGAGGGCGTCCTCGTCCAGCGTGATCTCCTCCACCGTGCGAGGAGATTCGGGGGTGGGCTGCGACAGGTACAGGATGTGTTGGAACGCGCGCTTGAGGTTCTTCTTCAGGTGGGTGTCGGCTTCCCGCATCCCGTCCTGCGCGGTGGACCGCCCGGAGTCGTTACCAACGAGTTCGGGGGACTCGTAGGTGCGCCTCCACGCGAGGTAGTCACTGGCGGCTTCGCGGGCGGCGCGGCGGCGCTGCGTGTTGACCACCACGAACACCGCTGAGGACGCCCACTCGACGGGGGCGGCAGCAGCACCGAGTCCCATGGCGGCTTCGACCGCCTCCATAGTCTTTTCGCTCATGCCGTTGCGGAGGCTGAACCCGGACGGGTCGAGGATGATCATCCGGTTGGTGCGGGCGTCGTCCACTCCTGCGTTGAGGAGTGTGTCCACGGCGATGTCGCGGCGGGCTTCGTCGGTCGCCAGCGCCCGGTCTGCGTCCACGAATGGCTTCTTCTTGAACGGGCCGGTGGTGGCGATGTCTTGCGCCGTGATCGCGATGAGGTCGTCACGGTCCTGCGGAGTCACGGCTTGCCGGTGCTGCCGGTAGATGACCTTCGGACCGGTTTCGGGGTTGATGTGGAAGCGGGGTTGCTGCCCCTTCACGCTGGTCTTGTCCACCGCAGCCATCGCGGCGTCGGAGTTGATGTCGGTGAGCCGGTCGAGGACACCGTCCGCGTCGCCCACCCCGTACGCAAGGTTCGGGATGCTGGACGCGACCTTGATCTCGGCGGCGGACGCTCCCCTGCGTCCTTGGCCGCGTGGCATCAGGGACGTCACGGCGATCATGGTGGCAGCGCGTTCGTGGGCTCGCGGGTTCAACTCACCCCACGGCTCAGGCGGAGTGTTCTTGTCGTCCAGGAGCCGGGCTTGTCCGCCGCGTACGTCCGCTTCCGCGAGGGTAGTTATGTCCCCTTGCATGATGGACCGGTAGTTCTGTTCCAGGCTGGAGTCGGAGATCAGCCCGGAGCCGAGGATGCTTTCCCGGACTGTGGAGTTCCACAGCGGAAGGTCACCGGGGCCGATCAGCCACGGAGCCCACCCGTCGCTGTGCGCGGTGCTTGACCATGCGTAGATCGTGGCCGCGAAGACCCGGATGGTGGCCCGGACGTTCTGGTAGCCGGAATGCTTGGCCCACTCCTGCTCCGCCAGGTGCATCAACTGCGGGTGGAACGGGTACGACCGCTCTACCTCCGAGGCCCACTGCCCTACCCAGGATGCCCCGAGCGAGTCGAACGTCTTCGCCCAACCCTTGTCGTCCATGACCGGGCGGTACAGGTCAGCGGTGGCGTGCGTGAGGTCCGGGGTCGGTGGGTTGGTGAACAGTCGCCGGCGCAGGATCGCGGTGAAGTCGGTGTCCTCGTTCACCGTCGCGGTGTGGCCGTTGCGGTCCAGTAGCGAGTGTAGGTCGGCCTGGCGTTCCTTGCCGTCCTTCGCAAGCGAGATCCGGTCCTTCTCCGGGTCGATCATTGCGACCAGCATGGCGACGTTGGGCACGTCGTTGACCACGTCCACCAGCGCGCGGAGGAACCCCATATCCTGCGCCGTCAACTGAGGATCGTTCACCCCCGTCAGCCCGTTGCCGACGTAGTCCATGATCTCGTCAATGATGATCAGGACCGGGCGATCCACGGACTCCAGGGCTTCACCGATCTTGTCCTTGTCGGACCAGAACTCGCGATAGTCCTTGAACTTGTTCGCGTCCCCATCGAACAGCCGCCACAAGAACCGTTCATACAGGTTCCGGGCGAACGGGCCGTCGTGCTCCTTCTTCGTCGCCCCCGGGGTCGCCTTGTCCAAGTCCAGAACGACGACGACCGGGTTGTTCAGGTTCGCGGGCAGATCGTGCCCCAACTTCTCCTTCACCTGAACTGCGACCGCGCGGCCAATGTCCGTGCCCAGGAATGCCTGAGGGTTTGCACCTAGGTGGTAGGCGGCGATCTCCGCGTGCGACTTGCCGCCACCCATGCCCTGACCCATCCGGATCAGCGCACGGGCATTCTTGTACTCCGCTGGCCCCCCACCTAGCCGGATCGCGATACCGGACAGCAGATCCACCATCCGCGCGGTCGGGTGCGTGATCTGCCCGAAGTAGTCCGCGTCCGCGTACAACGGGCGACGCGGACCCGTCGCGTACACCGCGTCACCTAGCGACATCTGCACGTCATCGATCTGCCCGGACGCATCAATGATCTCCGGACGGATCTCCAACGCCTGCCACCACGGCGACACACTCACAGCCACAACCGAACCCCCGACTCCCTCAACAACACGGGCACATCCTGATACCCACAACCACTATCGGCTTGTTCACACACCGGTGCCGCCCGAGAAGTCCAAGGACTCCTGCACCGACGCCGCATCCGCCGCAGCACCCCGCGCAGAGGCCGTCACCCCCGACTGGTTCCGGATGATCTTCGTCCACGCAATCGCATCAGGGTCCGACTCCGGCAGACGGTTCGACAGGAACTTCACCGCCGCCCACAAGTACGGATCATCCTCGCGACCCGACGCAGCCAACACAGCACCGACAGCGTCCATACCCTCAGCCCACGCCCCAGCCATCGCCAACGTCACGTCTATCACCGCGGACTCATGTCCGATGAGACCCTTGAACTTGGCTGAGTCGGTGAACCGGACCCCCTTGCTGGTCTCGAACATCAGGTCACGCACCGCAGCCAGATCCATGTCGGCCGCCAGGGTCTGCCACCGCATTTCGCTCTTTGCGGTCTCGTTCTTCCCGAACAACTGCACCCACCACAACGCGTACCGGGTACGAGCGTCGAACGTGTCCAACGGGTGATGGTCGATCTCAATCCGCGCGTCCTCCTGAACGGCGCGCCGCGCCACCACCAGATACTCAGTCGGGTCCACCGGCTCACCGGCGATGTCCAACACCCGCTCGTATCGCCCCACGACCTCCATCGCAGGACCAGCGGACGCCATCAACATGTCGGTGGGGGCCAGCCCCGACTTCTCCCACAACTCGATGCGGGACATAACCTCCGCCCTCACCTCAGCCTCGACTGACGCCTTCATCCCATCCGGACGGTTCGCTGCGGCAGGGCGACACGACATCGTCAACGTGGTCTCGATGTTTGCCTTTCCCTGTTGTCCGCCAGACTCCGTCCTCGCGGGCCACGACCCCGTCATAACCAGTCCGGCTGACATGATCGCTGCCAGTAGCCGCTGCCAAACCTCTGGGTCGCCATGCCCAAACACAATCGTGACGAGACCGTCGCCAGGAATCACGCGGCGCATCTCAACGAAGGATTCGGAGATCAAGCGATCATAGTGTTCCCTATTCCTGTGCTCGCCCGGAGCCTTGCCGTGCTCCTTGACGATGATTTCAAGCGTCTTCTCTTGAAGGCCCCTGGCGTCCGCCGTGATCGCCATTTCGGGCCTGGTGTTTGCTAGGGCACGCTTGAGCCAGGAGTAAACCAAGTCCGATGAGTCTGAGTAGTAGACCATTGAGTCGTACGGTGGATCCGTCACGACCGCTGTGAGGGACGAATCCGCAAGCGGTAGGTTCGTCGCGCTTGCCCGAGAGATTCTCGCGGGGTGTCCGCGGATCTCTGAGGTGATGTTCTTCAGAGTGCTGATCAAGTTCGCACTGACGGAACCCCAGGTCCCGGCACCTTCCCCGATCCCCGTCTCGAAGAAGTCGTATGAAAAGGCAATCGCTCCTTCATTGAGGTAGATGTCGGTAACTTGTTGATTCGCAACGTAGAGCGTTGCGCCGCGAGTCGAGTAGCGGATCTTCTTGGCGACGCAGGCGGCCGCGTATCCGGCCAGAGCGTCAACGTAGTCAGCACTCACCCCCATCCTCCGCAGGTCCGCTGCCACATCTCCTATGGCCTGACAAAGCGAGACCGTCGAAAGCGTCTGGCGGGGGCACATTAGGTCCCCGTATGTCTTCGCGCCATAGAGAGAGGGCCGGATAGTCGCTCCGTTGTTGAGCGGGATCTGCTCGGTGGGAACGGCAGGGAGTATTGGGGAAAAGGGCTTGCAGGAGCCAAGTTCCTTTGCGGCCTGTCCTGTCGCGGCGAGTTCTGCGTTAGTGGGCTCGCGATACCACTTCTGCTTGTCGCCAACCTCAGCAACTACGAGTAGCACGTCGTTTCCTTGGCCTTCTCCGGCCAATCGCTGATGCGTATCAAGGGAATGAACATGCCCGCAGTCGGGGAATGGGCAGATGGCTGACTTACCCCGAGTCCTCTTCCCTTCACGAAGTGGACTGCTCAACGTCGGCGTTCGAACGGGCGTCCCATCGTGGACCACTGCGCGAAACGAACCCGTCGCAGGATCTCCGTCAATGTAGAACGACTGCCCAGCGTCGTACTCGCGGTTGGCGGTCCCGCGACGCTTGAGTTCCGACGGGAGACGGAGGTTGTATGACCCAACAAGAGGAAACCGCCGACCGCACTCTTGGCAGGGAATTGTGACTGCCCACAGATATCCCCACGGGAGTCTTCCTTCAGATGCGGGGTACAGATGTTCCATGGCTTTCGCTTGCCGTCGTCCGACCTCAGCGAGCACGGTAGCCACGTCGCGCAGCAACCTTGCTCCGAGTGGCTCGCTTTCGAACATTGACTGAGCATTGCGTGCAGTCGCACCGCCAGTTGCGCTTGCGAGAGCCGCTTCGTCAGCAAACTGGATCGAAGGTTCTGCCGACCAGTCAACAAAGGGGTACGTGCAGAGCAACTGGCTTGCGAGTGCGGCGACCGGCGAGTAGTCGATCCCAACAGACTCCAGCCCCAGCCGTGCAGCCTCCAGGGGAAGGATTCCGCGACCGCTGAAAGGATCGAGTACGCTCGCGCCGCCCGGGTTTGCCTTCAGAATCTCTCTACGAACCTCGGCGCTGGCCTCGTACCGCCCGGTCATGGCCCTTCGGACTATGTCCTGAAGCCGCTTGCGCTCTTGCTCATCCTGCGGCCACGGCAGGAGCGAACAGATCACTGCCGCCTTCGCCTGGGCAGGGGGGCGTGCCGCGAACCACGGGAACACCGCCTTCTCGGCCCTGCCAAGTCCCCAGCCCTTCTCGACGGACTGGCTCACTTCAGCGCAGGGGAACCATCGTTCGATCATGCGGGTCATGAGGGTGGTTCCTCCGTGTTTGTGGCGTTCTTGAGGCTGCTGCCGGGGATGGTGACGGTGACGGCTCCGGTGATCTCGGTACGGAATGTGCTCATGGGGTTCCGATAGATGCCGTAGATGGTGCCGGTGCCGGTTTCGCAGTGGTCGATGACGTAGAGCCAGTAGTCGTCGGTGTGCTGGGTGGCGATGAGTACTTCACGTCCGGTGAGGTCGATTCCACTGCTGGTGGCGCTCTTCCAGATGCCTTTCACCTCGACCATGCGTTGTTCGGGTCCCTTGCGGGCAAGGAGGTCGAATCCGCGTCCTTGGGTCTGGACATCGTCCACGGTCCAGCCCTGGGACTTCAGGAGCGTGACGACGCGGAGGATGGCGATCTGTTCGCTGTTCTTCTCTTCGATGGTCGGGGGTGCTGCAGCGCCGTAGACGTGGACGTGCCCGATGAGTTCGGGCGCGCTGACTTGGACGGCGATCAGGACTTCCAGGTCGGTGAGCCGCTGGTTCACCTTCTCCTCTAGCCGGGTGTATTCGCGGGCGCGGGCGGCGGGGTCGGTGATGTTCTGGGTGAGGAGGAAGGGCAGGGTGGCGAGGTCTTGCTTGGCCTTCTTGAACCATTCCCGGCGCACCTGCCGCTGCTCAATCTCTGAGGTGGTGGCGGTGGTGCTGGCTGCTTCTTCGGCTCGGTGCGCGTGCAGCGGGTTGTGGGGGGTGTCGTTGCGGCTGCTGGGGGTGAGGTTGGCGAGGGTTTCCCAGCGGACCGGCAGTGCGGTGCCTGTGGCGTCCACCCGGATCAGGGACGCCCATTGGGTGGTCTTCCGGCCTCCGGATTCGGTGAACGTGGCCCGGTAGGCGTAGAGGTCGTAGTCGGTGATGCTGGTGGCGTCGTCAGCGGTGCCGCCCCGGTATAGGTCGGGTGAGAACTGGCTCGCGGCGAGGCCGATGAGGTCGGTGAATCCTTGTTCGCCGGGGCCGAGGGGAATGACACCGGTCACGTCCACTTCTTCGGCAGCGGCGGTGAGCGCGTCCCCGCTGACGGCAACGGTGGCGGTCTTGGCGTTCCGGTGCCCGGTGAGGGAGTCGGGCAGCCCGGCGGTTCGGGTGAGCCGGAGGATGCCGTCACCTTGTGCGGACGGGGCGGCGGTGATGAGCCCGGCGTGGGCGAGACGGTCGAGGTAGGCGGTGACGATCGCCGGGTTCACTCGTTCCAGTAGGTCGTCTTGCAGGAGGGTGAGTGCGGCGCGGGCCTCCACCGTGGACGCCAGTTGCTTGTCCTCTTCGCGGAGTTGCTGGGTCTTCGCTTTGAGGTCGGCGGTCTTGACCGCTCGCGCGGCGGCGAGTGCCTTGTCCTTCGCGGTCTGGTCGTCGCCGTACACGGCTTTGAGCCATTCCTCGTAGTTGATGTTCGCGAGTTCCGCGACCAGGGACAGTGAGTCGAACAACTGCCCGTCCAGTTCGTTCGCCGCGTTCACGAAGTTGTTCAGCAGGGTGAGGAGGGTGTCCCCTTCGCGGGTGTCGGTGGCGATGAGGTTGTACAACTCCACGTCCCGGTTCTGCCCGACGCGGTGGATGCGGCCCATCCGCTGCTCCAGCCGAACCAACGACCAGGGGATGTCGTAGTTGACGAGGACGTGCGCAGACTGGAGGTCGATACCTTCGTTGCCTGCGTCGGTGGACACGATGATCTGGTACTCGCCGCGCATGAACGCGGACCGGATCTCGTCCCGCTCCGCGTTGGTCTTCCTGCCCGAGTACACCCGGGCGGTGTACCCGTCATCGGTCAGCCGACGCTCGATCCAGTCGGCGGTGTCGGCGTATTCGGTGAACACCACGGCCTGCTCGACCCCGCCGGGCAGGATGCCGTTGCCGCCGAGCACGTCACCGGTCAACCGGCTCCACTTCGACGGCTCGTAACCGCCGGCGAACGTGGTGTCGATCAACGCGACGATGTCGTTGATCGCGGACTTCTCTCGACGTGACGCCACCGAGTCCGCGTGGGTCACCTTCGCTTCGTCTTCGGAGTCGATCACGTCGGTGTCGAACGGGTCCACATCCGCCGACGGCTTCACTGGGTCGTTGGACCCCATGTTGTCCCGGCGACGCAGCAGCGTCTCCCGCAGCGAGTGCAGCGACGACGCGGCCCGCTTCCCATACACCATGCGCGCCAGCGGCTGCGCTGACGGCGGGAAGAACTCATCCACCATGTCCAACGCCTGCTGGTAGATGACCCCTTCCACGCTCGATAGGGGGATGTCGAGGTTGTGCGCCCTGCGGCCCTTGAACAGCCGCGTCGCCCCGTCGTAATCGACCAGCGACTCCTTCATGCGACGCAGGAAATGAATCGCTCCGGGCCTCAACCGGGGCAGTTCCGAATCGTCCTTGGGCTTGTCCTGCCCCGGGTCGGGGTAGATATCCGGGTCCACCAGATGCAGCAGGTGCCGGAAGAGCCACTCCGACCCGCGGTGCGGGGTCGCCGTCATGAACAGGGCACGCGGCGTGGACCGGGCCAGCAGCCGACCCACCCGGTGGAACGTGCCAGCGGTCGGGGTGAGCCGGTGCGCCTCGTCGAACACGACAAGGTCCCACCCCGCCTTGTCCGGGCGGATCGCGTCCTGCACGTTCGGGTTCATCGCCGCCAACTCCAGCGACACGATCCACAGATCGTGGTCCACGTCCAGCGCGTGCTCATGGACCGTGCTCGCCGTGATCTGACGCAACCCCCCACCGAAGAACCGGTCGAAGTCCGCGATCCACTTCGACACCAGGCCCGCCGGGGCCACCACCAGGCCCCGACGCACCAGTCCGAGCCGCTGCATCTCCCTCAGCGTCATCCCGGCCATGATCGTCTTGCCGGTTCCCGGCTCATCCCCGAGCAGGAACCGCAACTGCGGCTGCGGCAGCATCGCCCCGTACACAGCGGTCGTCTGATGCGCGAACGGACGTAGTGTCGTCGCGGCCAGCAGCGACGTGCGCGCGTTGTGGTTGGCTGCGCTCATCCACTGCGTCCACAGCCCGGCCAGGACGCGCTCGGAGTCGCCCGACCCGTCGTGGGCCAGGACTTCGATCAAGGCCCACTCCGCGGCGCTGAGGACAACCTGCTCGGGTCCCCCGCCGTCCGGGGCGACGAAGACGCGGTACTTGCCGCTGCCGTCTGGCACCGCGCCGTGGAAGGTGACCCACTCCGAGCGGCCCGGTACTCGGACGCGACTATCCAGGGCGATCTCCTGCGACTGGTCAGCCAAGGCCCCCACCGACTACGTCGAACGTGACTCTGTGTGCGTTTCGCCCTATTCAACCGGGTCACTGGGCTACTGCCCGGGAACTGGCGAATCGGTCATGCATCTGCCCTGGGGCTGGGCATCCAGGGTCGCCCTTAAGGGTCGGGGTATCCGCAGATAACTGGCCATTATCCGCGGTATCCTAGGCGCGACGCCTTCGATCCGTGAGGGATCCGGTGTGTGGATCTCCGGAGGCTTCTTGCTGGTTATCTGCGGAAGGAGTCCCGGTGGCCGAGGTGCGGAGGCTGCGGCCGGCGACGACGGTGTCATGGGCCGACGCGGTGGACCGGTTCCTGACCGAGCGGGACCTGGCGTCCAACAGCGTGCGGGCCTACCGGATCACCCTCGCCCGGGTCGGCACGCACCTGCCGGCGGGGGACCTGGCCGACCTGCAGCCGAACCAGGTGGCCAGCGCGCTCCGGGCGGCATACCCGGCCGCGGCCCCGACGTCGTGGAACCGGCACCTGGCCACCGTGCGGTCCTTGCTGGCGTACACCACCCGGCAAGGCTGGACCCGACCTGATCTGGCCGCCACCGTCGAGCGCCGACGCGAGCCCGCCGACCATAACCGGGCGCTGTCACGGGCCGACATCGACCGGCTGCTGACCCGCAAGGACATCCCGGTCCGCGACCGCTGCCTGTGGCGGATGCTGTACGAGACCGCCGCCCGGGCCGAGGAGATCCTGCGACTGAATGTCGAGGACCTCGACCTGGCCCGCAAGCGCGCCGTCGTACGACGCAAGGGTGGAGCGATCGACACGGTGCACTGGCAGACCGGCACCGCCCGCCTGCTGCCCTACCTCATCCGCGGACGGACGCACGGCCCGGTCTTCCTGTCCTCCCGATCACCGGCGGCAGGACGTGTCCCCGCCACCCGGGACCTGGATCCCGACACCGGACTGGCGCGGCTGTCCTACCGCCGCGCCGCGGAGGTCTTCACGGCCGAAACCGGGGCCACTCTCCACCAGTTGCGGCACTCCGCCCTGACCCACCTGGCCGAGGACGGCGTCCCGCTACCGCTGCTCATGGCCAAGTCACGCCACCAGTCGCTGCGGACACTGCAGCGCTACGTGCACCCCAGCGAGGAAGCCGTCGCCACCCTGACGGCCGAGCATGATCCGGCCCGCCGCAGGTAGGTGCTCGGGACATCAGCGGGCCTTCTCCTGGCGAGCCCGAATGCTCATGCGGGCTCTGCCGGGGGCCAGTGACGATTGCCCGGCTCAAGTTTCTGCCGCCGCACTCAGTGGCTTGCCCTGCATCCCGGTATGGGATGGGAGCACGATGACCCTTGGTCAGGCCGAAACGACTGGGGGTGCGTCGAGGATGGGCAGCGCAGGCAGAACGGGCCGAATGCGGACGACCGCGGCTGGGGCCGTGATGGCCTTGGTTGGGTCGCTGTTGGCAGCCAGTTCGGTCCCTGCGTCCGCGGTCAGCGCTCCCTCAACGGTCCAGTCCCCTGGATCCTCGGTGGGCGCGGCTGTGCCGGCCGCAAGGATCCCCGTCCCCCGCCTCGGGTACATCTGGATCAAGTCGTATGCCTACGCCTCCACCGCGCCGTCTTTCCCGAGACGAGCCCCAGGCTTTCAGGTGGGCCGGACCAAGCGCGTGACGGTTCGGGTGTTCCAGGGCTACGGCTGGGAGGACGTGTTGGGGTTCCCCGGGCCGGCGGCCAACGACTGCGCTGCCTACCGATGGTTCGTCAGGTGGCGCTCGGCCAACCCCGACGTCACGATCCGATCCGGGGCCGACGCCCTGGCCACAGGGCCTGGGCCGGTGACGAAGACCCGACCGGGCGGCACCGGGGCCATCGCGGGCTCGTCCTGCTACGAACCCGTCTTCGCCTTCGGTCGGGCACTCAACGGCAACGGATCCAACCTCGCGGATATCTACGTGGAGTATCAGATCTGGAGAAGCCGGCCGGTCGTCTAGGCGTCGCCTCCGGCTAGCCACCAAGCGCACGGCCTCGTTCCGATCGGGAACCACGGCATCCAGCAGCGGTCGCATCGCAGCAGGCTGCAGGCACGGGTGATCGCGCTCGATGCGAGGCTCGCCCGGAACCCTGACTCACCACTTGGGTCCCACTTGCCCAAACTCGGGGCCGGCGACCTGGCACCTACGTGTCGGCAAGAGCCCGTGGGCTACTGACACTCGGTGACCGGGCGTTGCCGCCCGAGAGATCAACTGTCATCGACGCACCCACGCTGTGATCAACTTCCCTGTGCCGGGGACGTTCATTCAGTCCCGACCGCCAACGCTGTTACCAACTCACCCTGCCCCGTATTCCGCGACTTCCGGTCGGCACACCACCACTGTGATCAACATCCGGCCTGACCCACACGATCGCGAGCGTTGAGCGGTTGGAGACACCCTGCGGCCCCGCACTGACTGCGGAGCCGAGCAACGGGGCCGCCTGGCGGCAGCAGCCGAGACGCGCCTTCGCCCTACCGGAGCGGCCGATAGAACTCACACCCGCGGACGCCACCGAAGTCGTTGCGCACCAGCAGCGAGCAGCGGGGGATCCGGATCATGGACGACGGAACACCGCGGAACGTGACCCGGGCTACGAAGACTCCTGGGGTTGTCGTCCCGTCGCGCAGGATCAGGGTCACCTTCCCATTCCGATACTTCAGCCGTCCCGACACTGAGTGGAACACCATCCCCGAAAGGTCGGCCGACTCTGCGCGGAACCTCAAGCCACTAGTTGTCTTGGTGATCACCAAGCCGTACATCGGATCGCCGAAGTCCCGACTCATGCCGTAGTACTTGCCGGGCTTCAGGGCAGTGCCGCGGGGTTCATCTGCAGCAGCCGCTGCGCCCGGCCCAGCAGGCAAGAGCGTGAGCGTTAGGACGGCCGCCGCGAGAAGGGTCAGTCGCTTCACAGGAGCACCGCCAGACTTGTCGATCGGCCCACCAAGTGGGGACCTTGGACCCCGGTCTCGGTACTACTCTCGCAGCAGGTTGGGCCTCAGCGAAGTGTGGCAGCAGCGTCGTGGACGGGGGTCAGGAATCGTGCAGAGCCATTGGCGGACGGTCTGCCTGGCGGTGTCTCTGACGGCGACCTCCACGCTGGTGGGCTGCTCGGTGGCGGCGGAATCGTCACCGCCCACCGCGACGGTGACCGTGACCCAAGACGCGACCGCCGCTCCCCAAGGAACTGCCTCGGCCAAGCCCGCGGCACTGCCGCCACTTCCCCGCGTGAAGGACAACGTCTGGACTCCGGACTACGTCATGCTCCGCAAGGTCCGAGTGCGCACGGACGGCTCGGCCGTCTTGACCTACGACCGTCTTCAACCCGTTCCGCTCTCGTCAGGAGGTGCCTGCACCGTTGCCAGATACACCGAACCGGACGGCATGTACTGCCTGCGCAACGAATCCACCAAGGAGCGGACGGTAGGGGCCTTGTCGTCCGCCGACGTGCTGATCGGTGGGAGGGGGGTCACCTGGGACGCCCTGCAGGAGGCCGTGGTCACGGCGGTCGAGCCCGACCCCTCCAGTCCCTACACAGAACTGGTGTACAACTCCAAGGGTCTGGCGACGCGCATCGCCGTGCATCCGGTCGATAGCACCGACGCCGAGGTACCTGATGACGTTCTCGACGCGCTCGCTGACGACCCCGTGCCGGAGGGGACTGAGGAACCCCCGACCACTGCCCAGGACCAGGTCTCCGTTCCGCGATTCATCGGACTCGGCAACAAGACCGCGAACAGCCTGGCCATGAGTGCCGGCGTGTATCTGGTTCCCAGTTACACCAACACCGACCCGTCACTGCGCGCTCAGGCGCTCAACCTGTGTCTGGTGGTGGGTCAGTCTCCAGGAGCCGGCAGCGTCCTCCCACGCCGGGGAACGGTCAGGGTGCTCCTCGACTGCCCGCTCACCGGCTACGACGCGCCAGCGCCGCCCCAACCTTGGTCGGGCTAGGGAACGGGAGGGAGCGAGTGCAACGTCGTGCAGTCAAGGCGATCGTGAGCGTCGGATTCGTGGCCGCGTCGGTCCTGAGTGGGTGCAGCGCCCTCCACGCTCCAGGCTCACCGACCACAGGGATTGCCACCCCCATCTCGCAATCCGAGGTCGTCGAGGCGGTCAAGTGATGCTCGAAGAAGACCATCGACCTCTACGACCCCCAGTTCGTGCTGGAGCAGGTGTGGACCGGAGGCGCATCCGCACTCGCTGCTGAGATCGGGACCTGTGTCGAACGCGAAGCCCCGGGCAACATCGAGTGCGGGCCGAACGCGGAGGGATTGATCGTCTGCGGCCCCGTCGGTAGCGGGTTCGGCGTGTCGGTCGCGGCGGTGATGGTGGACTACTTGCCCAATCCGTAGGCGCTCCACCGTGTGCCCGGCACTCCCCAGGACCCTCGACCCCGCGAAGACCGTAGCCCGCTGGCGGCTCTGTGAGGGGCCTTCCAACAAGGGGTTCTCCCGGGCACTGAGAGGGGCGTTTCGAGCCCCTGCGTGGCTCCTGCTGCCTCGGTGAGGCACTCAGGCCCCGTCCTGCTCTGACGCGCCAAGCCCACGCGGTGCATGTCCCTGGGTCGGCCAGCATGCGGCTGCGACCGAGGATCAGCCGCCGCGGGGCCACCTCGACGTGCCTAGCGGACCTGCTGAACTGGGAGGCGGCCAAGAGACAGCCAACTCACGGTGACGTGGTCCTGTCCTTGCGTGCTCGCTTGCCTGGGCGTCCCGATCGAGGGCCGCCCACAGGTGAATCCCGTACTGCTGCAGGTGACGGGCCAGGCTCGTTGGGTTCCACCCGTCGGAACCAATGTCAGAAGGTGTGTATTGGACCGCGACCCGGGCAGGAAGAAGCCCTCGCGAGCCTGCCATCGGACTGTGGAACACGACCCCTCAGAGACGCCATCCTCGACGGTGTCGTAGTAGGGGTACCCGCCTGGGAATGAGCACACGTAGGTCTGGGTCGGGGTGACGAAGGCGGTCACCTGTTCCAGAGTGCTTCGCGAGACATGGCGGAGGCTCGACCCTGGTCCGCTCAGGACCACCTGATCACCACCGAAGCGCGCGACACGGCGAACCTGCCAGCGACCGGTGGAGAAGTCCCTCCCGTACACCAAGAACTCCCGGCCCGTGCCGCCGACGAGCCCCTCTGGGTAGAACCTGGAGTCCTGGTTGGACCAGACCGCGGTCCACCGTCCACTGCTGTAGGCGGCAACCCCGCTGGTGCCGGATCGGTCAACGATGAGCGCCTGTGGCTGCCCGGTCGCCAAGTCGTAGGCCGCGCCATACAGAGAACGAGAGGTCGGGAGGGTCAGGATGGTCCGGGGAGCCTTCCTGCTGCCGAGGGTCGCAACCAGCAAGCGGTCTGTCCGTGTCCGGCAGTCGTACGCAGCCAACAACAGGCGCTTCTTCGACGACTGATAGTCGTAGGGGATCAGTTGCAGCCCTGCCCGTCCCTTGATGGCGAGGGAATCTCGGACAGTGCGCCCCGTGCTATCGATCCACTGCACCCGCACCTGATTGCCACATCCGAGCGTGGCGTAGACGACCGCGGTGCCAGAGGTGGCCTGAGCGGTCGAGATGGGGACTCCCACGCCGACAACAGCCATTGTCAGGGAAGCGGCAACAAGTCGCGCTGTCCATCTGCGCATCCCAAACCCCCGAAATCGTCCCGTAGCCGCGCGCAACCATCGTAGGCAGGCGAGCCGGGCGTCATTGCCCGGTAGGGGGTAGCCCCATCGCTCGGTTTTCACCTACTAGCATCGTTGCTGAAGGTCAGGGTTCCTCGCGCGGGGGGTCGCCATGTCGATTCGACGGACGATCCAGATCGCAGCGCTCGCGACAGCGCTTGGGCTTACTGCCTGCGGTGGCGGGGCAGGAGCCGAGTCCCCTTCGGGGATGCCGACACCTGGCGTCGGCGCCCGCTCAACTTCGGCGTTGCCGACAATCAGCCCGTCGAAGGCCGCCGAGCGCAACGAAGACTCGGAAGATCCGGCTGCAGCGAAGGACGCGAAGGCCTCATCCGCGACACCAGCCTTCCGAGAGGCCGTCGCAGACCCCAGCGACAGGTGGTACTACCTGTGCCTGGCCGACCTCGACGAACTGTCCACTCTTCGCGACACGGATGCCAACACCGATGACGTGACGCTTCTCCAGTCGCTCCTGACCGATCTCGGCTACCAACCAGGACCAGTTGACGGCGTCTACGGGTCGATGACAAAGGCGGCGGTGCGCGGGTACCAGCGCTACCACGGACTCATCGTCGATGGCATCACGGGTCCGCAAACGTGGGGAAGCCTGCAGGTGAACGACCTCTGCGGTGAGGTGCGCGGTGAGGTCGCCGAGCACGAAGCGACGCGGGACCCCCAGAATCCAACCGACGGCCCAGAATGGAACGAGCCACCGGACCGACCGGCAAACACAGTGCAGATGGTGGAAGTGCCCAACATCGTGGGACTGGATCCGGCTACTGCCCAACGCGTCCTCGTCGAGGCGGGGTTGCGTCTCGGAAACGGGAACATCGGAGGATACGGCGTGGTCTCCAGCCAGAGTCCCGCTGCCGGGCAGGCCGTCCCTGTGGGAACGAGCGTCATGGTGATGGTGCGCTACTGAGGCGACCCATGGATCGCGGAGGGAGGAGCGGCAGACGTGTCAGACGGACGACGTGAGGATGGCCGGCTCTACTCGCCGGACGGCAAGCATTGGTGGGACGGGACGGCGTGGCATCCCGTGACTGTGCCACCGGAGCCGGATTCGACCGCAAAGCCGATTCGGGAGTCACGCTCCACCGGTCTCTTGATCGGCGCGGTCATAGTAGTCGGCGCAGTGGTCGTGGCGGCCGTCTGGGGCATGTTGGCAGTCATGCGGTCCAGCCCCGTGGCTGGCAGTTCAGCCCCGGACTCGACTGCCAACGACTATCCAGCCACTCAGGCTGGTCTGGACAAGGCCATCTCGGACTGTGCCCGCGAGGTCATCACTCTAGATCAGTTCGTCAGCACGGCTGATGTGATGGAAGCCGCGACCGCCATCGACAACGTCCTTGTCTTCACGGCAGACTGCGTTGAGTCAAAGAACACCGAGTTCGTTTGCGCCCCGGCAGACACGGGAACCGGTATCGCGGGTACTCCCGTATGCGCATTCAAGCGGAGTTCCAACTACGGAACCATGCTGTTGAGGACAGACGCAGTGGATCAAGCCCTTCGGGACGCGGGTGCACCCGGCTACTAGAGCACTTCCGGGGCGGTCTGCCTTCGCTCGATGGCTCCGCTCGGCTTCAGCGGCCGTCCGACAGGGATTCGATGTAATCGTTAAGCAGTCTCGCGGGGACGCGGCGGCTCCTACCGATCTTCACCGACGGGATGGCGCCAGACGAAAGCAGGTCATAGGTCTTCGTGCGGGACAATCCCAGAATCCGGGCAACCTGCGACGGGCTGTAGAGCATGGGGGCATTGGACAAGTTGATCACCTCTGGGTCCATGGTGGGTCGTCCGCATCCACCCGTCAGGGTGAACGTGTCGTCAACCGTCCACCTCGGTCACCAATCCGTAGACGGCCTACGGGGTCGGGATCCGGATCAGGCGACCCGAGGAGAGGTCGAGGAAGTGCGAGGGCGGTCCTTGGAGATCCACCGGAATACCGGGCAAGAGACCTGCCTTCCGGACCCTCGCACGCCGATCATTCAGTTGGGATTCGCTGAAGTCGCTGGTTAGCCCGCATGCCTCAAGGTGAAGGAACCCGACGATCTTCTCGCGATTCTGGGGCGTCATGCCCATGAGGATGTTGGACAGATCTGTGGAAGAGGGGAGAGGGCTTCCCCATCGTGTCGCGTTCCAACGGTGCTCCAGGGCCTGCCACGCTGTGTGAGCGGAGACGTCAGAGAGGCGCCGCAGGCCCAGGGCATTTAGGCGGTCCCTTCGGATCTCGGTCTCGAACCGGAATCGTCGATCGCCGGCCTTGGTCATAACTGCCTGGACCGTATCGCTGGCCAGTTCAGCGGACTTGTCGTAGATCCGCTCCATGCCAGTGCTCTTCGTCTGATTGGTCAGGGTCCAGGATCCGTGGGGGCCTCGATACTCGGCCTTCGTCTTGCCGTACTTCGGCTGCACCTCCTTGAGGACCCGCTGGACGAGTGCGGGCTGGTCGATGATGAAGTCCCGGGCCAGATCCAGCCGCCGCAACTTCACTTGGTCTTCCCAATGGGGAGCCCAGCAGACCTGACCCGTTACCTCGTCCACGTTCTGGAAGACGGGCCACACGACGGTGGACACCTCCTCAATCACCTTGCCCACCAGGACGGACAACGCATCGGGAGGGAGAAGGTCCGGCGCCTTCAACCCGGCCATCCTCGCGGCGTTGAACTCCAGGTGGCAGATTCCGCGTTCGGTGTAGAGGCGAACTGCGGCATTGGCGGATGTGCCTTGGTACCGCCCACGGAACGTCTCTCCGGTCGCCGACTGGGGAGTCCGCGGGTTTCTGCTGCTGCTGCCGAGCCACAGAGAGGAAGACGTGTCGCACTGAGACAGATCGACCTCAAAGGCGACCTTCACGGTGTCCACTCCGAAGGAGTAGCCAATCCCGCTTGCAGCGACGGCCTCCTGAGGGTCTTCCTGCCCTGTGTCACTAAGAGAAGTAGGGGAACTTCCCGACTCCTTCGCGTTGCCGCTGCCCGAGAGGCGGCACCGAGAAGTCGGGCACTGGTCGTGGGCGCTCCCGGAGTTGACCTCGATCTCCGAGGCGGTGTATTCGGCGTGCGGGAGAGCCCTACGCACCGGACCCGCCAGCAACGGTGACCGAGACCGACGTGGTGGTCCGGGGAGGCGAAAGAGACTCGATGAAGTCGTTGAGGGACGCCGTCGGTACGCGCCTGCAGCGACCAATGACTACGCTGTGCAGGTCCCCCCTCTGAATCAACTCGTAGGTCTTGGAACGGGACAGGCCGAGGGTGTCGGCGGCCTGTGAAACGGTGAGCAACAGCGGGTTCATCATTGTCTCCGGTGGGTCGGGTGACCAGGCGCCTCCAGGTTCATCGAGGGGCCATTGAGACCACCCCGTTCAGCGGGAAGCCCGCGGAAGGACTCTCATGAAGCGGACAGACGGTGAGGTCAGGACCGAGGTCATGACCGTGTCGGAGTTGGTGTGTCGCAACGTGTGGACGGTGCGGGCCGAGAACATGCGGATCGCGCAGGAGAGGGACCCCGGCACCAGAGGCGCGTGGACGCAGGCTGCGGTGGCCGCCATGCTCGGGATTCCAGAGAGCACATATCGGGGGTTGGAGACCCGACCGCCAGACAAGCGCTTCCGACGGAACCCCTCGGGCAACCCGTCCGGCGCCAAGAACGCGCGGTCAGAGATCACCGTGGACGAGTTGGTCGCTCTGGCGGATGTCCTGAACTGCGACGTCGCATCGTTGTTGGCTCCCTCGTCCTCTGCTCTAGCGGGCGACGTCCACCTCGATCTGGAAGTCCGAGAGACGAGGCGCGGTCGGGCGCTTTCGGTCGAGGCGAACTGCTGGCGGGAGTGGCTGAGTGGGTTGAGGGCGTTGCCAAACCAAGATGCGCGGGCCTTCGATCGGCTCACTTCGCGCAGCCACCTCCATGAACCCAGCGGCGACACGCGGAGCGTCCGACCCCGAGCGGCCGCTCAGGGATCAGGTCCCGGATCACCAGTGGAGTCCGGCTGGCAGGCAGTCGCAGAGCGCTCACGCGAGGATGCGCGGCTGCTGGCGAAGCAGCCGCTTGGCGACTTAGCCACACAAGCGGTGCGCGCGATCCGTCAGTTGGTCAAGGCAATCGAGACTGGTGCGCCGGACGACGTCATGGCGGGTGAGTTCGACCGCTTGGACGCGCTGGTGACGGAGATCGGCTCTCGCGCGGTCCGGCGACCGGTCGAAACCTGATATCGGACGGTGTCACTCGCCGCGCACTTCTGCTGCTGCGCGGACGTGACTACTCGGACGTGAGATCCGTCCCGTCTTGGTTGCCTGTACTGCGGTAGCGGTTGATCACCATTTTGGCAATGTCCCCAATCCGGAAGGCGTCCTGGTGGGTGTACGTGTCTGCGGTGAGAGTGATCGTGGAGTGCCCGAGGACCGTGCTGATGTCTTTCATATCGAGGCCTGCAGCGTGCATGGCAGTGGCCGCGGTGTGGCGAGCGTCGTGCAACCGGCGAGGCTTCACACCCGCGGACTTCAGCAGCGCCTGCCACTGCCGATGGTCGTTTCGCGCCAGAACCTGATTCCCGGTCGAGGTCACGAAGACCAGCCCCAGCGGATTGAAGTCAGCCTGCTCGGACGCCAGGACTTCCTGTTCGCGTCGGACCTCCTGGAGCACGGTGGTCAGGGGGTGGCCCAGGGGGAGGCTGCGTCGCGATGCGGCGGTCTTCAGCGGTTGGCGTTCCTCGCCGACGTGCTTGCCGGCCAGCGCGGCGCGGATGTGGATAGTTGAGTTGGCGAAGTCGATGTCGTCCCAGGTGAGGCCCAGTACCTCACCCTGGCGGAGCCCCAAGGCTAGGACGAGCAACCGCCGGGCGTATTCCGACGGGTTCCGTGTGCTGGCCTTCTGGAGGACGGTCCAAGACTCTTCGGGAGTCAGTGGTGAGATCGGCTGGGAGGACCCCCTGGGGCGTGCAGCCAATCGGGCCGCGTTGCGGGAGACCAGGCCCTCGGCTTCCGCGTCCTTCAGGGCGCGCGACAGCACCGCTCTCGCCTGCTGAGCCGAACTGGCGCTCTGCCCCGAGTCCACCATCTGATGCAGGCACGCATTGACGTGGGATGGCCGCAAGTCGCCCAGGGGCAGGTGACCGAGTCGGGGGGCAAGGTGGTGATCGATCAGGCCCCGATAGCGCGCCTCCGTGGAGGGACGGATCATTCGGCTGTGCTGGGCCACCCACGACTCAAGCCACGTCGCGACCGAGATGGGTCGGTCAGCGTGGCGCTGGCTCGGCAGGTTCCGGATCTTGTTCACGACCTCCTGGCGCGTACGGCCCCGCACGTAGCGCCGCTTGCCGTCCACGCGTACAGAACCGCGCCAGCCATCGTGGTACTTCTTGATGTGCCCCTCGCCGTTGGACCGTCGCGTTCCCGTGGTTGGTGTCACTAGTGCTTCCTCTCGTCGTCATCACGACGAGGACAGCAAGCGCGACCCGAGGGACCGGGTGATCCGCGGGAAGCCCGCGGAGGCCCACCCCGCGCCCCACCCGGGGTCGGAATGGATGCCGAATGGATGCCATTCGACCCAAGACCCCCTTGCCGCCAGGGGAACATCTGACCCCTGGCCTGCGTTTCGGCAGGTCAGGAGGGGTGTGCGTGGGTGGGCCGCCAGGGGCTCGAACCCTGAACCCGCGGATTAAAAGTCCGCTGCTCTGCCAGTTGAGCTAGCGGCCCGTGAGAGGGGGATGAATCTCCGGACTTCGCTCGGGACTGTACAGGGGAATGTCTCCCGGCCGACCGGGCACTTGGCACCGCGCCACCCGGCTCCCGTCACCAGAGCTGAGGGTGCCCTGGCAGTTAGTCGCTCCCCGTGAGCGCAGCCGTGGCATCGACGAGCGCCGTTCGGTCTGCGGGGTCGAGGACTTCTTCGCTGGTGGTCGCGCCGTCGAGCTCGAGCACGTCCGCTTCGATGCCTTCCGCCTGCATGGCCGCCACCATGGCGGTCGTGCCGTCACCGATGTCGACACAGCCGTCGACAAAGGCATCGACGAGCAGAAGCTGCTGCCGCATCTGGCCGGTGGGGTCCCGCTGGGCGAGCCAGGTCGGTGAGGTCCCGGCCTCGCAGCGCTGGGTGGCTTGCGCCGTGTTGTCGCTGAACGCCGCCACGACGGGGACGCGGGGCGCCGTTGACAACACGTTCCACGGCGTGACAGCAGCCGCGATGCGAGCCGCGTCGGCTCCGTAGCTGTCCCATAGGTTCATTCCGGCCAACCAGTCGCCGTCCCACACGACCAGACCTGCGGCCTGCCACCGACGTGTCCTGTCGAGACAGCCACGCACCGGCGCGACGGTCGGCGCGAGCGCCGTGAGCGAGGCCAGGTTCCCCCCGTACATCTGCCCCATCAGCACCAGACGCCGCGGATCGGCCCCGAGCCTGCGAGCGCGACCGACCGCGAACGCGACGGCGCACGCCTGCACCGCTCGCCCCTGCATGACAACATCGACGACCTTGTCAGCCGTTGACTCGTCCGTGCCGAGCTGGCTCCAGTTGGACACCGCCACGACGATCCCGCGCTGAGCCAGCGCGGTTGCCAGCTCCGCGTACTCAGCCCAGGTGTCCTTCGTGACTCCGTGCGCGGTGAACAGCACCACCAACGGGGCACCGTGTGCGTCCTTGGCCGCGTACAGATCCATGACACGGTCGGTCCACAGGTCGGCCGCGGGTGCGGCCGCGAACCGAACGTCGCGCTCCACGGTCACCGCCGGTGACGATGACGGCCGCATCTCAGACGAGGCCACCGAAGTCCCGGCCGTCGCGATGGTGGTTGACGACGAACCGGACGACGCAGAGCCGCACGCCGACACAGCGAGCCCGCCAGCCACGATCGCGCTATAGAGCCACGCCCTACCTCGGAAGCCGGCGGTCAGCATGGCGACCACCCCTACGCCGAGCGTCGCCCGCGGCGTTCCACCCGCCCAGTGCCGTTGGACCCTGCCCACGGGCAGCCGCTCTGATCCACGTGCAGAGGGCGGTTGAACCCGTCCGCCGATACTGATTCCGCCGGGAGGTTCCGGCGTTCACGCTCACCCCGCCGGGCACCGCCGGGAGGCGGTCAGCGGCTCTGGGGCAGCGCCTGCAGGGACTCGAGAAGGGCTGCCGCGTCCTGCAGCGCGGTGGTGGCCCAGGGGGCGCCGGGCCTGTGGGTGCACAGTGAGGTGAGCCCGAGGAGTCCGGCCCAGATGCGCAAGGCACGTTCATGACTGGTCTCCGGGTCGGTTGCCTGGTGGGCGCGGACGAGGTCGGCGACGCGATCCAGCAGGTCGAGGCCTGGGCCGAACGGGGTGAGCTCGTCGGGCATGGCGTCGGCGCTCTCGAACCACTGGTCACCGGCGCCAGTTCCGGCATCGGCTCTGCCTTCGCCGAGGCTCTCGCCACCCACGGGTCATTCGCGGGCGGGGACGCGACCCGGATCGCAGACGAGGTCACCGTGAACGTGACCACGGTCGTGGGACTGACCCGCGCCCTGCTGCCGGGGATGCTGGCTCGTCAGCGGGGCGCTGTCGTCGACGTGGCGAGCACCGCGGCGTTCCAGCCGGTGCCCTTCATGGCCGTCTACGGCGTTCAACGAGGCGCTGTGGGGGGAGCTGGTGGGCACCGGCGTGACGGCCCTGGCCCTGTGCCCCGGCGCCACCCAGACGGAGTTCTTCGACATCGCCGGCAACGCCGCCAGCGTCGGGCGGCGCCAGACCCCCGAGCAGGTCGTGGCCACCGCCATGCGCGCGCTGGGCCGCCGCACGCCTCCGCCGAGCGTGGTGTCCGGCCGTGGCAACGCGTTGTCCGCCCGGCTGCCGCGCCTGGTGCCGCGGCGCACGACGATCACGATCACCCGACGTCTGATGACAGCGAACGCATGAGCGGCTCGCACTGCGGCCACGCACCCTCAGCGACGTCGACCCGGTCCAGGCCGGCGGCGGCGACCCACAAGTACTCAGCTGGGCCCCGCGACGGCCACGACCGCGCAGAGCACGACCAGCACGAGGGTGATCCCACCGAACACGTACCGCTCGATCCAGTGCTTGCCCATGAAGTTCATGGGCGTGTTGATCGCCATGAAGGCCACGATCACCCAGGACAGCACCGTCACCACGGTGCTGTCTCCAGCGCTCCCGATGACCCCTACCCTGACGAGGATGACGGTCGCGAAGAGCAGCAACAGGACGGCAGCGACGGCGCTGGCGAGGCGGTACGCGGGCGGCAATGTCCCGTCGTCCCTGACGGCGCGGCCACCGAACGCGTACTGCCCCCATGGGACGCCGAGGGCGAGCGCGACCTGGAACAGGGCCATGACCCCGAAGAGCAGGGCGGCAGCGATCGCGACGACGTCGACTCCCATCTCCGAACCCTAGTGTTGGAATGCGCATGCGCGAGAGGCGCTTTGGCCGTTCTGCGTCTGCCGCGGGCAACCCCGGCACAGGACGTGGGGGACTTCTCCGAAGCGCACTCGGGACCGCCCGCCGAGAAGTCCGCGCACGAGCCGCCTCAGGGTGTCCAGTGGGCGAGCAGGGCCACGCCGAGGACCAGCGTCGGCAGGTAGAGCGCCGCGGGGATGACGTCCCCGGTGCCGAGCAGCCAGCCGATCGCGCCGATCCCGCAGAGCAGGATGAGGACGGCAACGCCCACCGCCCCCGTCGCTGTCAGCAGCAGCGCGACCCCCAGGCCGGCCAGGGCCACGCCGGTGATGAGCACGAACCCCTGGAACAGCCCGGTCGTGGCAGCGTCGAGCAGCAGCGCGTCAGGTCGGGCGCTGGCCTCGGCCTCCTGGTCGGCGAGATGAGGGGTGATCCGGGTACGGATGGCAAGAACCGCGCACCACAGGGTCCCGCCGACGAGGTAGCCGATCGACGCGGACAGCACCCCCGCGACGGCCGACCCGTCCGGCAGGGAGAGCGCGAAGACGACCAGCCCCGCCGTCGTGGCGATCGTGGCCAGCGCGAACCCCGCGTTGAGCCAGGCCCACGCGGAGCGGTGCGCCCCGACCGTGGCGATGAAACGGTCGTGCGGCATCGACCACTCCGACACCAGCGCGGGGTTGCCGACCGGGAACATCCCCACGATCGGCCCAGATACCAGCAGCCACCCAGCCAGGACCACGCCACCAGTCACGGCCGGCTCCCTCCCCGCTCAGCCCTTCTCGGGGCTGGATGCGGGCGTCCCGGCGCGGCCACTCGCCCAGGGCACCACGCACTGTGAGCGTGAACCTGATCGCGTGGGTGGTCAAGGGTTGGCACCTCGGTGCCCGTCGTTGGGTTGAGACGCGACAGCGGTCGGCGGGACAATCGAGTTGATGCGTGCACGTCTGGCAGCGGCTGTGGCGGTGGGAACCGCCGCGGCCGCGGGCTGGGCCGCGACGCGCTACCGCCGTGACCTCGCCCAGACTCACGCTCGCTTGGCAGCCTTCGACCGCAGGCTGGCGGACACCCCGTTCGGCCCGGTGGAGTATGCCGAGCGCGGTACGGGGGAGCCGCTGCTGGTGAGCCACGGCATCTTCCACGGCTGCGACGGCGGGCTGGAATCGGTGCGGGACACCGTCGCCGACCGCCGCGTCATCGTCCCGTCGCGGTTCGGCTACCTCGGCTCTGCGCTGCCCCCCGAGGCGAATGCGGCGGACCAGGCCGACGCATTCGTGGCGCTGCTGGACCACCTGGGCCTCGACCGGGTGGACGTGATGGCCATCTCCGCGGGGACGAGCGCAGCCGTGCAACTGGCGCTCCGGCACCCCGATCGGGTGCGACACCTCGTGCTCAGCTCGGGCAACTTCCCCGGCAGCACCACGGCGCAGGCACCGCCGGAGTGGGCGACGGTCTTCTACTCCGACCCGGCGATGTGGCTGCTGAAGGCCACGGCCCGACCGATGTTCGCCCGGTTGATGGGGGTGCCGGACGGGTTCCCACGGGGCCCCGAGGACGAGGCGGTCATGGCGCGGATGCTGGGGAGCATCTTCCCCATCGGCCCGCGGGTGGACGGCGCGATCCTCGACGCCTACCGCACCAACCCGGAGATCACCGGCTACCCGTTCGAGGAACTGCTCGTGCCGACGCTCGTCGTCCACGCGGTCGACGACCCGCTGGCCTCGTACGACGCCGCGGCGGCTGCGGCCGCGAGGATCCCCGGGGCACGCCTGGTCAGCCTGGAGTCGGGCGGCCACCTGCAGCTCGGGCAGACGGAGCGCGTACGACGCGAGATCGCCGACTTCCTCGCGACCTAGGTGCCGGCGGCTCTACTGGTCGTCGGTGGCTCCCGGCTCGAGCGGGCCGCGGATCGCGATGACGCCCAGCACCTCGGTGTCGCGGGCTCGCGGCGCGTACTTCTTCGGCGGGTTCAGCTGCGACGTCGCTCGGCGCGGGTTGTCGGGGTCGACAAGGCGCCACCCGATCGCCGACTCACCGCGCCGAGCCGCCTCGCGAACGGCGTCGACGAACGAGAACTCCTCGCCCAGGCCGTACTGCTCCGGGCTCCGGATCACGATCTCCGAGCCGGTCACGTCGAACAGGTCCTCGAAGACGCCGGCCAGGACGGGTGTCTCGCTGATCTGCGTGAGCAGCAGGGCGGTCAGCCGGTCGCTCACGATGAAGTCGTCCGGCGCTGCCAAACCGCCGGCCACCTGCTCGTCCTGGGCGCGGAGCAGCTCGGTGACCACGTTGGCCCCCTGGCCGGGCCGGGACACCGCGTTCCGCACGTGCAGAAGGGTCAGCAGGGTGTGGGCCTCGGCATCGTCCTCCGAGAGGTCGCCCCGGTAGCACAGGACCAGGACGTGGTCGTACGGCGCGCCCGTGGCGAACAGCCAGTCGACGAAGCGCGCATCCGCCGTGTCGCCCTGCACCGCGGTGACACTCGAGCTGTCCGAGTGCAGCCGCGTGGCGACCCGTTCGGGAACGCGCATCGGATCGAACGCGACCGTGGCCTGCAGGCGATCCCCGAGCTCCACCGTCAGCTGCTCCAGGACCTTGTCCCCCATCGCGCTCCAGCCGATGATCAGCACGCGCACGGCGTGGTCAGCCGACGCGGACTGCACGACCTGGGGGGCCGTGCCGGCGAGGTCCGCCGCCACCGGCTCCCGCTCCGGGTTCGAGAACAGCCGCGGGTCGTCGTCCTCCGCCAGGACGATGAGGCTCTCGACGGATGCCAGCGGGAGGTCCAGCGGCGGCGCCAGGCGGGCGACGCCGTCCGCGTCCACGACGCCCACGACGCAGGCGCGCGGCCACGACAGCACGACGTCCCCGAAGACGGCGTCGGGTGACCAGTCGGACTTGGGTCGCAGGTAGAACTCCTGGCCCTGGAAGTCCAGCAGGTCCTCGTAGATGCTGCTGAGGCCGCGGTTCCGCAGCACCCGTGCGGTGATGTGCCCGACCACCTCTTGCGGGATGCGGATGACGGGCGGCGGGGAGCCGGCGACTCCGTCGAGATGCGCGGCCATCGTCCGAAGCCCGGTGTCCAGGGACCGTGCGATCGCCGGGTCCCGCAGCTCCAGCACCGTCGGGCGGCGACCCGATGCGGTGATGGACGCCGTGGCTGGGAACTGTTGCAGCGCCATCGCGATCCGCACGACCTGGGCGTCGGGGTCCGGCCGGCTGGGCGACACGACGATGATCGACCGCGCCTGGGTCGGGCGGACCAACTGCAGGTCGATCGCGAGCGCCGGGTCCCCGTTGCGCACGACCAGCCGAGAACCCCGCAGATCCCTGACAGCCGAACGGATGTCGTGCTCGACCTCGGTGGCCGCCCGCTCCGTGAGCACCACGATCGCCGGCCGTCTCACGCTGGAGAAGACCGCGTTGGCCTCGGCGAGCTCGGACACGATCCGGGGGACGAGCGGCGACCACCCGAGGATGAGCTGGTGCCCCTCCTCCACGACGAAGGAGTGACCCTGCCGCAGCTCGTCGAGCCGCCGGTCGATGCCCGTGGTGGCCAGACCGACCAGGGTCGCCAGGATCAGCAGCCCGGCGAGGGTCACCAGCAGGGTGATGAGCCGGAACCGGGTGCCCTCGTCGCCTCCGAACGTCCCGGGATCGAGGGACCGGGTGAGGGCAAGCCACATGCCCTCCAGGAACGATGTCTGCTCGTCCGCCGGCCCCCAGCCGGTCAGCCACATGGCGGTCGCGGCGAGCGCGACCACGACCACCGTCACCGCGATCAGCCAGCCCAGGACGGGGACGGAACCCCGCAGCAGCGCGTTGTCCAGCCGGTACCGGATCCGCTGCCCGGCCGTCACATGCTCCCCGCTGCCGCGTGTCGCGCCCATGTCGGACTCCGTCCCGCTGCGCCGTCGCACCGCATCCTGACCCCCCGCCGGGCAGGCTGCCGCCGATTCCGCGTCATTCCCCCGAGGATCTAGGACCTCACCCGCAGACCTCTGGGGTCGTAGAGGGGTCGCAGCGAGGCCGTCGCCGGGATCCGCTCGCAGGCGACCTCCACCTCGTACGCGCGGTCCTCGAGGGACGGTCCGTCGAGGGCGCCATGCTGGGTGGAGACGTACCCCAGCCCGAGAGGTGCTCCGACGGTGTGCCCGTACGCGCCGGAGGTGATCCGGCCGACGATGCTCCCGCCGCTCCAGATCGGTTCGTTGTGGTAGATCAGGGGGCCGTCGTCGGGCAGCCGGAACTGAAGCATCCGATGCGGAGGTCCGCTCTCGCGCATGGGCAGCAGAGCCTCACGGCCGAGGAACCCGCCGGGCTTGTCCCACGCCACCGCGAAGCCGAGTCCGGCCTCGATCGGTGTCTCGTCCGTGGAGATGTCGTGACCCCAGCTGCGGTATCCCTTCTCCATCCGCAGCGAGTCGAGCGCGTGGTAGCCGCACAGCCTCAATCCCCACGCGGCTCCGGCCGCCTCGACCGTGTCGAAGACGCCGGCGGCGAACTCCGTCGGCACGTAGAGCTCCCAGCCCAGCTCACCCACGTAGGTGATGCGGCTGGCCCGGACACGCGCGTACCCCAGACCGACCTCGCGCGACGTGCCGAAGGGGAACCGCTCGTTGTCGAGGTCCACGTCGACCAGCTCGGCGATCAGGTCACGCGACCGGGGACCCATCACGCTCAGGACGGCCAGGCCTGAGGTGATGTCCGTGACCACGCAGCGCGCACCGGGTGGGACGTGGTCGACGAGCCACGCCAGGTCACGGACCTGGGTGGCCGCCGCGGTGACCACCAGGAAGCGGTCGTCGGCCTCGCGGGTCACGGTGACATCCGCCTCGATGGTGCCGCGCTCGTTGAGCCACTGGGTGTAGACGATCCGGCCGACCGGTACGGCGACATCGTTGGCGCAGACCCGGTTCAGCACCCGCTCCGCGTCTGCGCCCTGGACCAGGAACTTGCCGAACGACGACTGGTCGAACAGCCCCACCGCCTCGCGGACCGCACGATGCTCCTCGCCCGAGTGGGGCAGCCAGTTCTGCCGGCCGTAGCTGTACTCGTAGCGCGGCGTGACGCCGGTCGGGGCGTACCAGTTCGGCCGCTCCCAGCCGGCCACGACTCCGAAGCATGCGCCGCGGCTCTCGAGCCGGTCGTGCAGGACGCTGCGCCGCACACCTCGCGCCGTCTCCGGCTGCCGGTACGGCCAGTGCATCGCGTACAGCAGCCCGAGCGTCTCCACGGTCCTGTCCCGCAGGTACGCGCTGGTGCGCTGGAAGGGCATCATCCGGCGAACGTCGACGTCCCACACGTCCATCGGGGGATGCCCGTCGACGATCCAGTCCGCGACGACCTTGCCGGCCCCGCCGGACGACTGGATCCCGATGGAGTTGAAGCCGCAGGCCAGGAAGAGGCCCTTGACCTCGGCGGACTCGCCCAGCAGGTACCGGTCGTCCGGGGTGAAGGACTCGGGGCCGTTGAAGAACAGCTGGATGCCGGCCTGGGCCAGGGCGGGAACCCGGTGCATCGCGGCCTCCATCATCGGCTCCAGATGCGTGAAGTCAGGAGGCAGGGAGCCGAACGTGAAGTCGTCGGGGATCCGACCTCGCCCGCGGGCGTCAGCGGCCGGCCACGGCTTCGCCACCGGCTCGAACCACCCGACCAGCAGCTTCCCGCCCTCCGGCTTGAAGTACGCGTAGCCGTCCTGATCGCGCAGCACGGGCATGTCGGCAGGGATGCCCTCGATCGGGTCGCTGACGACGTAGTAGTGCTCGGCCGCATACAGCGGCACGGTGACCCCGGCGTCCTCGCCGAGCTGACGGCTCCACATCCCGGCGGCGTTGACCACCACCTCGCACGCGATCCGATACGGCTCGCCGTCGATGGTGCACTCCACCCCGGCGACCCGGCCGTCCTCGACGAGGATGCGGGTCACGGGGGCGTGCTCGCGGATGACGACTCCGGCTGCGCGCGCGCCGCGGGCGAGTGCTCGCGTGGTGTCGACCGGACTGGTGACTCCGTCACCGGGCAGGTAGACACCCCCGACGACGTCATCCACCCGGGCCATCGGCACCCTGGCGGCGATCTCCGGCGTGTCCAGCAGCTCCACCGTCAGTCCGAACAGGCGGGCCATCGAGGCCTGCCGCTTCAGCTCCTCGAAGCGCTCCGAGTGGGTGGCGATGCTCAACGAGCCCGTCTGGCGGAACCCGGTGGCCTGTCCGGTCTCGGACTCCAGGGACGCGAACAGATCGCTGGTGTACTGGGCCAGCCGGGTGAGGTTCTGCGTGGCTCGCAGCTGGCCGACGAGGCCGGCAGCATGCCAGGTGGTACCGCTGGTCAGCTCAGCACGCTCGAGCAGGACGACGTCCGTGCAGCCGCGTCGCGCCAAGTGGTAGGCAACGCTGCAACCGACGATGCCACCGCCGACGATGACGACCCGCGCCGTGCTGGCCAGTTCGTCTCCCATGGGCGCTCCCCGACCGTGGACTCGTCCTACCGCTAGTCGCCGCTCGTCCTCGTCGCCGGGCGGTACCGACGCCGTCGCTCCCATCGTGGCCGAACGCGTGCAGCCGCGCAGGCAAGGTTGAGATCCCCTGTCCAGGGCCCCGACTGTCAGAACGGGGGCTCGTCGGGTGGGGGTCGGGACGGGCCGGAGGGGTGGGGCAGGACCTCGGTGGTGGTGGCGCGGTAGGTGCGTGCCAGGGGTGAGGTCCACACCGGTTCGGGTCCGGCGTAGGGGTCTCGGATCGGGTCGGGGCGGGCGGTCCAGCCGGCGGCGTCGCGGCCGCGGTTGTGCTTCGGGCAGGTCGCGGCCAGCCGGTCCGCGCGGGTGCTCGGGCTGTCGCGGTACGCGGGGACGTGGTCGACGTCGCAGCCGGTCGCCCGCCGCCCGCAGCCGGGGTGGGTGCAGCGGGCGTCGCGGGCCTTGATGAACCGGGCCAGCCGGGTGCCGGGGAAGCGGCGGGTGCCGTCGTCGAGCAGGTGCCCGGTGACCGGGTCGGTGACCCAGCGCACCCAGTCGGCGTCGCCGGCCAGCGCGCGGGCCAGGTCGGGGTCGATCGGGCCGTACCCGGGCAGCAGCCCCGGCGCATCGGCCAGGTCCAGCAGGGTGGCCAGGTCGACCACCACCCCCACCACCGGCCCGCACCCCGGCCCCGACGGCGCCGGGCCTGCGGCCGACGCCGCGCCCGGAGTGGGTCCGCTGGTGGGGTAGGTCGCGCTGGGGAGGGCGAAGGCGTCCAGCACCGCGGCCACCCGCCACTGCCCCACCGTGAACCCCGCGCCCTCGGCGTCACCGGCGTCACCGGCAGCCGACGCGGCTGTCTGGGAGCCGCGGGCCTGGGCGGCTGTCTGGGCGTGGTGGGCGTGGGCGTGGATCGCGTCGCGCAGCCGCAGCAGGTCCGGGGCCGCGCCGCGCACCGCCAGGCAGCCCATCGCGTCCGGCTCGGCCCACCACGACACCCCGGACTCCTCCCGCACCGCCCGGCGGCGCCGCCGCGCCGCCGCGGCCGGGTCCAGCGCCAGCACACACGCGGTGACCCGCTCCCGCAGCCGGGCCGGGGGGTAGCGGTGCGCGGTCCACAGCAGCCGCTCCACGGCCACCTCGGCCAGGTCCCGGCCCTGCGCGTCGAGGCGGCCGGCCAGCACCGCCACGCCCTCCGCGACCACCCTCGCCTGGCCCCACGTCAACGACCCGGCCGCAACCTGCTCGCCCAGCACCGGCCAGCGGCGCACCAGGTCCCACGCCGCGGCGACCCGGCCCACCGCGGTGCGCGGCGCCAGCCGCAACGCCGCGCCGACCTCCTCCCCCACCCACGACGACGACGACGTCGCGGCGCCCCGGTCACCGGCGGCGGCCTGCACCGCGTCGGCGACATCGACCAGGGCGTGCGCGGAGCGCACCGCCACCCAGCCCGCCAACGCCTCGCACGCCCGCAGCAGCGACACCCGCGCCTGCCCCGGCAACGACGACCCGTCGACCTCGGCCAGCACCGCCGCCAGCTGCGGACCCGGCGCCAGGCCCTCCCACGGCCACCCGCCGTCGGCACTCAGGTCGAACCAGCCCTCCGCCACGACCCCCACGCTACCCAGGGGGTCCGACACAACCCACCGCCCGAAACAGACTGGGGATGAACGGGTTTGAGGAGCGCTAGGAGACCTTGCCGACCCCACCCGGGGGAGCTCCCCACCACGGCGTCGCCGTACCGAAGACCCGGTTGATGACGGCAGCCACGACGACGAGAACGAGGACGGCCGCCATCATCACGACCAGGTCCCCCACCGTGTCGAGCAGTCCGAGGGCGACGATGAGCGTCGTCGCCCCGGCCGGGGCGTGCGCCACTCCCAGCCACGTCATCACGGACAGCGTGAGCGCGAGCGCCACGGTCACGGCACCGACGCGGGCCCAGGTCACGTCCTCCAGGTCGGGCGCGACACCCCACAGCCCGAACGCCAGCAGCCCGACCACCCCGGCGAGCACGCCCACAAGATGACCACCGAGCACGGAGCGCGGGCAGGCCGCGAGCGCCAGGGGCGTGGCGAACACGATGTAGGCCGTGGGCCCGAGGCTGGGGAACACGAACGGCTGGTGGGTGGCCAGCGCGAGCACGCCGACGACCGCGATGCTCGCGGCGGAGGCGACCAGCAGGTACCAGCCGGGGGACTCGTCCATGCCGTCATCCAAGCCCCGTGCCGCATCCGGACGGAAACGCACCGGCGCCGTCGCCCATCGGCCACCATGGCACCGCTCGAATCGGATGACGCGACGAAGGACGGGACCATGCCGCTCGCCCACGACCTGGAGGCCGGTCGGTACGACGACGTGGTGCGCGAGGTCGCCGCGTGGGTCGCCGACGACCGGGTCGCCGCCTTCAGCGACCCCACCGTGAAGCGCTGGACCGCACTGCGGTGGAAGGACCTGTTCCTGCGCGAGGCGGTCCAGGACCCGGTGGCGCTGGAGCACGCCGAGAAGCCGGCCGGGCTCGGCGCGGCCATCCCCCGCATCGGCAAGGACACCCGGTCGGACCGGCAGCGCATCGCCGACCGGTTCCTCAAGGGCATCAGCGCGGCCGACTGGGACGTGGAGCTACCCGACCCCGCGGTCGAGGAGATCACCGACACCACGCTGCTGCTGTGCCCGGGGATGCTGTCCGGGATCCTGCACCCGGGCGCGCACGCCTTCGTCGAGGAGGCGCCGGCGCTGGCCGAGGAGCGGGGGTGGCGCACTCTGCGCGCCGACCTGCACCCGTTCCGCGGCTGCGTGGCCAACGAGGCCGACCTGCTCGCGGCGCTCGACCGCGGTGAGGGGTTCGAGGCCGACCTGACCCCCGTCGTGGATCCCGAGCCGCCGGGCGACGTCTGGGTGATCGGCTACAGCAAGGGCGGCCCGGACATCGCGACCTTCATCGCCGACCACCCCGAGTACGCCGGTCGCATCAAGGCCGTATTCACCTGGGCCGGCGCCATGGGCGGCTCGTACACAGCCGACAGCATCTACGGCCAGATCGAGGACCTCGACACTCAGCGCATCTCCGACCAGCTCGACGCGTTCCTGCAGATGCTCTCCCCCGGCTTCGTCGACCGGACCGGCCTGCGCCGCGTGGACGAGTACGACATCAAGCAGGCCTTCTACGACCTGCGTACCGACGTCCGCGAGCAGTTCAACCACGACACCGCGGACCTCTTGCTGGACCTGCAGATCCCCTTCTTCAACGTGACCGGGTCGACCACGCCGCTGGAGGTCCCGTCGTTCCAGTTCGTCGACACGGTCCGGATGCAGCAGTACGACGCGAACAACGACATGCAGCTCACCCAGAAGCAGGCGACGATGGACCTGGCCACGGCCACGCATGTCGCGATGCTGCACGGCACGCACTGGGACATCGCCTACGCACCCTTCCCCGCGCGGATGCGAGCGCTGTCCCCCAACCTCGACCACCCCTTCCCGCGGAAGGCCGCGCTGGCGGCGTCCTGGCTGCTGCTCGCCGAGCTGGGATTGATCTCGTAGCGCCGCCGGCTGCGCTACGTTGCGCGGATGCGGACCCTCTCGCGCCCGGTGCGCGTCCTCGCCGGCCTCGTCGCCTTCGCCACCCTCGCGTCGGTTCCCGTCACGGCGTCGGCCGTTCCCGCCGGCGACGTCGCGGCCGGACCGTACGAGCGGGTGCAGGCGACGGTGTCGTGGACCGTGTACGCGCCCACCGTCACCTACGGCCTGCCGCGCTCGGGCTTCCAGCGCATCCCGTGCCCGGGGACCGAGGCCGGCATCAGCGTCGACTACGGCAGCCAGGCCACGCGCAGCTCACGGTGGATCGGGCTGAACGAGTACGACGGCCGCCCCTGCCTCGACGGTCCGGACGGCGTGACGCGTTACACGACCTTCTGGGTACGCGGCGCCAAGGCGGTCGTGAACGGGGACTGCGCCAACGACCGGCCCACCTGCGCCAGCACCACGGCCGCGCTCGTCAAGCAGGGCGCGTACACCACCGTCAGGCTGCCCGGTGCGAACGGGCGGTCGGCGACGTTCGTCGAGGTCTACACCCAGAACCTGGCGCTGGCCGACATCAAGCGCTTCGTCCGCGGCCTCGTCCCGGTCCGGTAGCCGCGGCTACTCGTCGCCGAGCCGTGGCGTCACCATCCGCACCTCCACGGGGGCGCCGGGTCGGCCACCCGAACGGGAGGCGTACTCCGGGACCCCGACGCAGGTGAAGAGCAGCGTGGCGACGTCCTCCTCGATGCCGAGGAACGCCGGCACCTCGGAGTCCAGGAAGGTCATCCCGGACGCCGACGCCCCCAGCGCGTACGCCGCCAGGTGCAGGCGCCCCTCCACCACCCCCGCGGCGAGCTGCGCGGCCCGGTAGGAACGGTCGTCCAGCACGGCGGCGGGCGCCGCCGACACGACGACGAATGCCGCATCGGCCGCGAGCATCTGGTCCAGGCAGACCCGCATCGCCTCGTCGCGCAGGTCCCCGGCGTAGACGGGAACCAGCCCGTCGAACCACCGGTAGACCCCCGCCGGCACATCGTCGACACCGTGCACCACGACCCAGTGCGGGACGTCGATCCCGCGGGTCGCAGCAGCCATCGACCACTCGAGCGTCTCGCGAGGCAGCGTGCGGGACCGGTCCATCAACCGCTGCGAGCCACGGCGCAGGGTGACCGCGTCGAGCGAGTCCGACGGCGGGACGTGTTCCAGCACAGGGCCTTCGAGCCATGCCCGTCCCACGCGGCTCCGCTCGCCCGCCTCCTGGGCCGCGGTGCACAGCGGGAACTCGACCGGTGGGAGCTCACCCGCCACCGCGTCCCCTGCGGGCCCGATCGCCGGGTCGCCGTCGGCGACAGTCAGCAGCGCGAGCGGGTACTCGTGGACCCCGTCGGCTCCGACCAGGCGCCGCGCGGACGCGTCGGGGAAGACCGACCGGATCCCCGCAGGCCACCCCGCCGATCGCGCCGCCGCGGACAGCTGCGCCAGCAACGTCCCGCCGTCCCAGTACAGGTGCCGCCACCCGCGCTCGGCGTAGCGCCACCCGGTGCGCCACGGCACGCCGGTGACCACCAGGGTCGTGGCCGTGCCCTCGGGCGCGGGTCCGACCTGCACCAGCGCGTGCCGCTGCCCGTCGTACCAGTGCACGCCGTCCGGCACCCCGGCCACGCCGCGGGTGCACGCGTAGACCTCCAGCGGGAAGCGCGCCCCGGCGGACCCCGACGCCCGGAACAGGAACCGGCGCCCGTCCGCGTGGTCGTACGTGCGCACCACGCCCGCGCCGAGGAACAGCAGCCGGCCCAGCCAGGCAGCATCCAGCGGCCGGGGATCGGCCTCGACCCCGGCGAGCACGGACGTCGCCGACACCCCGGGGTCGGGCAGGTCCCGCGGCAGCAGCACCGTCGGCAGGCCGGGGTCGTACGACTTCATCGGCGGCGGGAACGTCGCGACCTCGTTCGGCTCGAGGTCGTGCCGCACCCGGGGATCGTCGGCGGGCATGTCCCAGTCGCGGTCGGGCGAGTACGACGTGAGCCGGTGCAGCAGCCCGGCACCGGAGTCAGGGTCCACGGCTCCAGCCTGCCAGGCGGCGAGAGCGCTACCGCTCGGCGAACCGCTCCCGCAGCAGCGGCGGGTGGATCGAGCCGGTCGGCCCGGCGCGGTAGAGGGTGGCCGGTCGACCCGGACCGTCGACGACGGTGAGCCCGGTGTCCTCGAGCAGGCCGGGCGTTCCGGTCACCTTCCGGTGGAAGTTCCGGGGGTCCAGCGACACTCCCCAGACCGCCTCGTACACCCGGCGCAGCTGGCTGACCGTGAACTCGCGCGGGCAGAAGGACGTGCCGAGGGAGGTGTACTCCAGCTTGCTGCGCGCCCGCTCCAGCCCGTCCCGCAGGATCCGGCGGTGGTCGAACGCCAGCCGCGCCGCCAGCGCCTCGTGCACCGGCCACCACCCGGCGTCCGCCGCGTGCGAGCCGGCCGACGGGTCCGGGAGGTCCGGGGCCAGCGCCAGGTAGGCCACGGACACCACGCGCATCCGGGGGTCGCGGTTGGGCGCTCCGTAGGTGGCCAACTGCTCCAGGTGGCCCGGCACCCGGCGCAACCCGGTCTCCTCGGACAGCTCGCGGGCCGCCGCCTGCGGCAGGTCCTCGTCCGGGAGCACGAACCCGCCGGGGAGCGCAGGTCGGCCACGGAACGGCTCCCCGCCACGCGTCACCAGCAGCACCCGCAGCTGGTCGTCCCGAATGGTCAGCGCCACCAGGTCGACTGTGACCGCGAAGGGCGGGAAGTCCCCCGGCCGGTAGTCGTGGGAGCCGTCTCCTGCCATGACGCACACCATATCTCGTCGACTTGACGATATCTATCCTCGGGGTTATCGTCGATTCGACAAGAATCATCCGTCACGGCATGGACCCGAGGAGGTCGTCATGGCCACCATCCGTCGCTACCCGTTCCTCAGCCACCTGCGCAGCGCCCCGACGATGTACGCGGTCCACACGTCCGCCGGCAGGCTGCGCCACACCGGCCCCGGCACCGCCTTCTGGTTCCGCCCTCTGTCGGCCGCGATCAGCGAGGTCCCGGTGGACGACCGGGAGCTCCCGGTCGTGGCGCACGCCCGTACCGCCGACCTGCAGGACGTCACGGTCGCCCTGACCGTGTCGTTCCGGTTCGCCGAGCCGGAGACGGTAGCCCAGCGGATCGACTTCGGTGTCGACCCCGACACCGGCGCCTGGAGCGCCACCCCGCTGGAGCAGGTCGAGCAGGTCGTCACCGAGTCCGCGTCCGCGCTGGCCCGCGACGCCGTGGCGACCCTGACCGTCGCCCGCGCGGTGACCGCCGGTACCGCCGACCTGGCCGACCGGATCGTGTCCGGCCTCCGCAGCGACGACCGCCTGGTGTCCACCGGGATCGGCGTCCTGGGCGTGCGCATCCGCGCGGTGCGCGCGGACGCCGACATGGAGCGCGCGCTGCAGACGCCCGCCCGCGAGGCCGCGCAGACCGAGGCGGATGCCGCGACCAGCACCCGTCGGGCGCTGGCCGTCGACCGCGAGCGCGCCATCGCGGAGAACGAGCTGGCGAACCGGATCGAGCTGGCCGCCCGCGAGGCGGGCCTGGTCGCCCAGGAGGGGCTCAACGCCCGCCGGCGCGCCGAGGAGGCGGCCGCGGCGGCGCTCGTCGAGACCACCGCGCGCGTGGAGCGGGACGACCTGGTCGCCGGCGCCCAGGCGCAGCGCACCCGCACCCTCGGTGCGGCCGAGGCGGACGCGCAGGCCGCACGCCTGGCCGCCTACGACGGGGTCGACCCGTCGGTGCTGACCGCGCTGACGCTGCAGGAGCTGGCCCGGCACCTCCCCGAGATCGGCCACCTCACGGTCACCCCCGACCTGCTCACCACCGCCCTCGCCGGCCTGGTCGGTCCGAAGGAGTCCTGACATGGCAGCCGTCCCGCGCGCCGTCGTCGTGCACCGGCGCACCGAGCTCGACGACCTGGTGGACCGGCACGGCACCCGGGGCGCGGCGGAGTTCTTCCTGCGCACCCGGGGCCGGACCCTGGCCGAGGTGCAGGACCGGCACGATCACCTCGGGTCCGCACTGGACCGGGTCCGTGACGCCGTCCCCCCGGCGTGGCGGCGCGGCTCGGTCGAGCGGGACGACCTGGCCCGTTTCCCGTTCGAGCCCGACGACGTCGTCCTCGTCGTCGGCCCGGACGGCCTGGTCGCCAACGTCGCGAAGTACCTCGACGGCCAGCCGGTCGTGGGCATCGACCCCGAGCCGGGCCGCAACCCTGGCGTGCTCGTGCCGCACGCACCCGAGATCGTCCCGGCGCTGCTGGCCGCCGCGGCCAACGGCGCGCTCGCCTGCGAGTCCCGCGTGATGGTGCACGCCGCACTCGACGACGGCCAGGAGCTGCACGCGGTCAACGACGTGTACGTCGGCCACGCCAGCCACCAGTCCGCCCGCTACCGGCTGCGCGCCCCTGGCAGCGACGCCCCCGAGCGGCAGTCGTCGTCCGGCCTGGTCGTGGCCACCGGTACCGGTGCGACCGGCTGGGCGGCCTCACTGGTCCGCCAGCGGGTCCACCCGGTGCCGCTGCCCGCGCCCACGGAGCCGGTCCTGGCCTGGTTCGTGCGCGAGGCCTGGCCCTCGCCCGCAACCGGCACCGACCTCACCGAGGGCGTCCTCGCGACCGACGAGTCCCTGGTCCTGACCGTGGAGTCCGACGCGCTGGTCGTCTTCGGCGACGGCCTGGAGCCGGACCGCCTCACGGCTTCCTGGGGCCAGACGGTCCACGTGGACGTCTCCGCCCGGGTGCTGCGGCTGGCCACACCAGGCCGGTAGGAGCCGGACGGTCAGGCCAGGCCGTGGGCCTCCCGGCTTCGGCGCTCCTGCGCCTTGAACTGGCCGAAGCGAGGCAGGAACTTGTCCCAGTCGATGATGTGCGAGTCGATCTCGGGGCCGTCGATGCAGGCGTGCTTGCGCACCAGCTTGCCGTCGATGGTCACCGGCACCATGCAGGCGCCGCACATCCCGGTCGCGTCGACCATGATCGAGTTCAGGCTGGCGACGCAGGGCACGCCGTGCGCGACGGCGAGGTCGCTGACCGCGCGCATCATGAGCGGCGGGCCGATGGTGACGACCTCGGCGACCCGGCGGCCCTCGCCGCGCGCGTTCGCCTCGAGCATCTGCTCCAGCGGTCCGGTGACGAAGCCGGGGACGCCGTACGACCCGTCGTTGGTCGTGTACACGACGTCGAACCGGTCGGGGTACTCCGCTTGCAGTACCCCGACCCGCTCGTCGCCCCCGTCCCAGAACATCAGGTCCTTGCTGCGGAAGCCCGAGACCAGCGTGACGTGGTTCCCGACCTTCAGGTGGGCGCGCATGATCGGGTACGCCGGCGGCAGGCCCAGCCCGCCGGCGGTGAACACCACCGTCGTGTCCGGGTCGTACGCATGCACGTCGCTGGCCCGCCCCAGCGGTCCGGCGATGCCGGTGAAGGCGTCACCCACGGACATCTGGTTGATCTCGATGCTGCTGGTGCCCACGCCCTGCACGACCAGGCAGATGGTGCCCTCGTCGGGGTCCCAGTCCGCCAGCGTGAGCGGGATGAGCTCGCCGTCGGGCCGCGGCAGCAGCCGGACGAACTGTCCGGCCCGCGCCGAGCGGGCGATCATCGGCGCGCGGACCGTGAACTCCTCGATCCCGTCGCTGAGGTGGCCCTTGGCCAGGATCGTCGGCGGCGTGGCAGCCAGGTCGGAGTAGACCCGGGCCCGCGCGACCTTGTCGCGGATCTCGTCCAGCGACATGTGGTCCGCGCCGAGGATCTCCCGGGCCGCGGCCTGGCCGTCACCGGCGGCGAGGATCGCGGTGGAGCCGCCGCGGGCGGCGTCGCCACCGGTGTAGACGCCCTCCATGGACGTCTCCTGCGAGCCGGAGTGGTCCAGTTCGAGCGTCCCCCACCGGGAGGTGTGCAGCCGGGGCTCGGAGTCCTTGATGATCGGGTTGGCGTCGTTGCCCAGCGCCATGATCACCAGGTCGGCCTTGACCACCTCGGTCTGCCCCGTGGCAACGGGGCGCCGGCGGCCGGAGTCGTCGGGCTTGCCGAGCTCCATGACGTGGAGCACCGCGCCCGACACGAAGCCGGTCTCGGTGTCGCCGAGGAACTCAGACGGCGAGCGCAGCACCTGCAGCGCGATGCCCTCCTCCAGCGCGTGCTCCAGCTCCTCGACGCGGGCGGGCATCTCCTTCTGGGTACGGCGGTAGACGATGGTGACGTTGCCGCCGAGCCGCTGGGCGGTGCGAGCCGCGTCCATCGCGGTGTTGCCGCCGCCGATGACCAGGACCTGCTTGCCCTCGGTGTCCGGCAGCGGGGTCTCGTAGTCCGACCGCAGGCCCTGCATCAGGTTGACCCGGGTGAGGAACTCGTTGGCGGACATGACGTTGAGCAGGTGCTCGCCCGGAACGTTCATGAACCGGGGCAGGCCGGCACCGGTGCCCACGAAGATCCGCTGGAACCCGGCGTCGCGCAGGTCCTCCAGGGTCGCGGTCTTGCCGACGACGAAGTTGGTGACGAACTTGCCCCCCAGCATCCGGATCTTGCCCACGACGTCGTCGATGAGGTCGTTGGGCAGCCGGAACTCGGGGATGCCGTAGCGCAGCACCCCGCCCAGGGCGTGGAACGCCTCGAACACCGTGACGGGGAAGCCCTCCGCCGACAGCAGGTAGGCGTTGATCAGACCCGCAGGCCCGGAGCCGACGATAGCGACCGGCGGGTGCGTCGCGGCCTCCCACGGGTCGCGGTGCCGGGCGAAGCGGCGGTTGGCCGCGTCCGGGTCGAGCAGCTTCTCCCGCTCGGGCAGGAACCACTCCAGCTGGCCGATCGCGATCGGCAGCTTCTGCAGGCAGACGCCCTGGCACTGCAGCTCCTGCGGGCACACCCGGCCGGTGACGTCGGGCAGCGGGTTGCTGGACTCGACCAGCTCCAGGGCCTCGCGGAACTTGCCCTTGCCGATGAGGTCGATCACCTGCGGGATGTGGATGGAGACCGGGCAGCCGCCCTTCGGGCCGCGGTGGTCGGCCAGGAACACGCCGAGCTCGCAGGGCTTCTCCTCGCACTGCTTGTCCCGCATGACCTCCAGCCACACGAACAGGTCCACCTCGCGCTGGGTGTAGCCGACGTTCATGTAGCCGAGGTAGCCCTGGTTGACCAGGCCGAAGTCGTGCGTACGGTCCTCGGCCTCCCGGATGTACGGGGGGATGCCGCTCTGCGACGGCCAGTCCACGGACAGGTGGTCGAACATCGGGTAGCGGTCGGTCAGGTGCGCCTCGATCCCGCGGATGAACTTGCGCTTGCCGCTCAGCGGCAGGTCCCACAGGAACCGCATCAGCACGACGCTGGCGTCGTCGCCGCGCAGCAGCATCTCCCACAGCCGGAGCACGAACTCCCGCGACAGGTCGGGCTGGCGGAACTCCCACGCGACCGCCTGCATCCCGTCGGCGATGAACATGTCCCGGAAGGACCGCGGGTCGGAGATCAGCCGCCGCTTGAGCAGGTCCATCTGGTGGTGGAACGACTCCACCTCCTCGGTGCGCTCCAGCACCTCGACCTGCGCCTGGCTGTCAGCCAGCGTGGTGCTGGCCTCCAGGTAGCGGGACAGCTCGTCCGTCATCGGATGATCTCCCCGTCGCAGGACTTGCGGACCCGGTCGATCCGCTTCTGGATGTCGGGGGTCACCTCCACGGTGTCGATCGCGCCGGGGATCATCTGCGCGACCTGGCGGCTCTGCCCGTCGATGATCACCGTGGTCTTCTCGAAGAACTGCGGGAGCTCCTGGTAGCAGGTGCCGCAGTCGTTGCAGGCCTCGAGGTCCGCCGGGTCCAGCCACACCGGCGCACCCTCGGGGCCGCCGGCCGCAGCGGGCGCCGGTGCCGCGGCAGGCGCCGCGGTGGCCGTCGCAGCTCCGCCGAAGCCACCGGCGGGGGCGAACCCGCCGACCGGTGCCGCGCTGGACGTAGCCAGCTCCGACATGGCCCGGGCGATGTCGTCCAGCGTGCTCTCCCGCTGCGCAGTCGCCTGCTCGTACAGCCCGCGCAGCTCCTCCAGGTCGGCCTTGTGCAGTGCGGTCAGCTGCGCCTCGTGCACGCCGGAGAGGTACTGCAGGGTCTGCCAGTAGCGGCGCCGGTCCTCGACCAGCGCGACGATCGCCGACGAGCACGCCACCTTGATCAGGCGCTTGTCGTCATCGGTGGCGTACACGAACGGGGTCCGGCCCCCGCGGGCATCGGCCGTCAGCTCGACGAACTCGTCGATCGGGAGCGCGCCCTCCTCCTCGGACTCGCCCAGCCGGCGGAACTGCTTCTTGAAGCGCACCTCCCCGAGCGCGAACTCCGCGGGCGTCAAGGGGGTGGTCATCAGATGCAGGGCACCGGAGTCGTCGACGTACTCGATCGTGCTCGTCGTCCAGGTCTTGTCGACATCGGGGTTGCCGTCGAGCGAGAACCAGTCGTGCAGGGTCTCCCCGTTGCGCGGGTCGTGCACGAACAGCGGGTGCATCCGGCTCTCCACGGCCAGCCGCGCCCGCAGGTTGGACGACGCCTCGGACACGCCGTGCTCGCCGCCGCAGGGGGTGTAGACGTCCATCACGGCGGCAGCCGGGTAGTCGATCATCCGCATCGTGCTGGCCAGGAAGTGGCCGTGCATCGCGGTGCTGGTGGCGCAGGCGAACACGTGCGGGTGGAACGACGCCAGCAGCCCCAGTTCCTTGCGCGCCTCGTGCTTGCCGTGGTGGGCACCGCCGAAGCGGGACAGGTCGGAGTCCTGCCCGATGAACGACGACGTCGAGGCCTGGCCCCCGGTATTGGAGTAGACGCCGGAGTTGAGCACGACCACCTTGATCGGAGTGTCGCTGGCCAGCACCCGGGACATCGCGCCGAAGCCGATGTCGACGCTGGCGCCGTCACCGCCGACGGTCAGCACGGTCGGCATCAGGCCCATCTCGTCGGGCGTGAAGTGGTCCCAGGCGAGCATCCGCAGCTGCGGGTCGTGCACGGCCGCGTCGTACGCGTCGGCCAGCTCCAGCCGGGCCAGCCGCAGCGCGCGGACGTCCGGCACCAACTGGGCCGACAGGCCCTCGAAGATGCCCTTGGCCAGCGGCTGGGTGTCCTGGAACAGGCTGTTGACCCACGGGTCGAGGTAGGAGTTGTACGGCATCGTCGACGCGTAGACGCTGCTGCAGCCGGTGGCGTTGGCGATGACCGTCGACGCCGGGCCGTTGCCGGTGGGGCCGCCCTCGTACAGGTAGAGCCGGCGCTCCAGCGCGGCGACCAGCCCGGTGATCCGGTCCCGACGCTCGGAATCGTCCGGTCCGAGCGAGTCGCGCTTGTCCTGCAGCGCCGCGACCAGCTCCTCCAGCTCCTGCTGGTGCGCCTTGCGGCGCTCCTCGCCCAGCGCGTGGCTGGTGGCCATGACCAGCCGGATCGCGGTGACCTCGCCGCAGCCGCGGCACCCGCCGTGGCCGCCGGAGGTGGAGTAGAAGTTGGGGTGGTCCAGCATCAGCCGCTTGAGGTCGCCGTCGAGCTCGGTGGACCCCTCCACGAACCGCTTCGGCGTGTTCGGCAGCGCGGACATGAACTCGAAGCGCTCCTGCAGCAGGCCGAGCACGTCCGCGTCCTGGTCCAGCGGCGTTAGCGCACCGGGACCGCAGACCTCGATGCACTCCAGGCAGCCGGTGCACTTCCAGGGGTCGATGGTCGCCGAGAACAGCCCGCCGGTGCCGGGGACCTCGTTCTCCATCGAGTCGAAGAACGGCCGTGTGCGCGCCACCGGGTAGACCGACAGCTCCTGCACCAGCGCGTCCACGTTGCGCAGCAGGGTCGGGTGGTCGACGTCGAGGGTCGACGCCACCTCGGCCACCACCTCGTGGAACGGCCGCGGCGTCTTGTCGCGCCGGTAGGCGTCCCGCACCCGCTCGGTGAGCGGGTAGACCTGCGCCTTCAGCAGCTCGCGCTGGCTCTCGGGCAGGTCGAGGTGGGCGATCCCGGTCAGCAGCAGGTCGTGGATCTCGTGCACCGTGTTGGGGATCGCGGCATCCGGGCAGACCAGCGCGCACTCCATGCAGCCGGTGCAGGTGTCGTAGTGGAACTCCGGGACGGTGAGCCGGAACAGGCCCTTGTCCTTGGACGCCGCCGACCCCGGCGGCATGAACAGCCCGGCACCCGGCAGCACCGGCGCCTCGGCGATGGTGCCCTCGCGGAACGGCCGTGCCATCAGGTCCTCGTAGTAGGCCGGGTCGAAGATGGCGGTGGGGCTGGCCGTCGTCGTGCTGGTGCACATGGACGCGGACAGGGCGACGCTGAGCAGCGTCTGGGCCGGGCCGGCCTCCTCGTCGATGGCGCGGAAGGCGGGGCTGTCGTAGTCGACGACGTGGGCGACCTCCATGCCCTCGCGGATGACGGCCATGTTGCCCTCGACCACCGCGACGCCCTTGGTGCCGAACTTCTTCTCGATCTGGGTCTGCACCTTGTCGTGGATCGCGTCCTGGGACGCACCCTGGGTGATGCGGTCGACGTGGCCGACGACGGCGCCGATGAACGCGATGCCCATCATCCGCAGCTCGAGCTCGGGCCGCGGGGCGTGCCGCTTCGCGACCCCGAACGCGTCGAGCACCAGGAAGCGGATCCCCTTGTCCCGGATGGTGCGGCGGGCGTACTTGGGCAGCTCGCGCCAGACCTGCTCCGGCGACAGGTCGGACTGCAGGATGAACGTCCCGCCCTCCACCAGGCCCTTGAGCGGGTTGGTGTGGATGAACGACTTGTGGTCGGGCGAGACGACGATCTCGACGTCCTCGAGCTCGGCGTTGGTGAGCAGCACCGGCTCGGGGCTGAGGGTGATGTAGTAGTTGGTCGGCGCGCCGCTCTTCTCCGACCCGTACTTCGGGGCGGACTTGGAGTGCATCCCCAGCACGCCGGCGAGGATGTCGGTGAGCAGCTTGCCCGTCGCGATGGTCCCGTAGCCGCCGACGGAGTGGAACCGGATCCGCAGCCCGGACTCGGGCAGCAGCACCGGGTTCGGCTCGGTCTCCAACGCCATCAGCTCGGTCTCCGGGTACGCCGCGCGCAGCCGCTCCTGGATCTCGGCCATCGCCGGCGACGGGTCCTTGGAGAAGAACTGCGACCCGAGGTAGATCAGCGGCGAGGCGCCGCGGTCTGCGGCGTGCTCGGCCATGTGCTTGTACGCCGCCACGATGTGCCGGGGCTGCACGTCGTGGCCGCCGAGGCCGAAGATCGCCGTCGTCAGGCGGGGCAGCCGGTCCAGTGCGGGGATGCCGGCGTACTGCTCGACGTCGGCGTTGGCACGCGCCTTGAACAGCGCCTGCGTCACCAGCGACGTGAGTGCGGTCTGGTCGGACCGCTCCAGCACGGTGACCGCCTTGGCGGTCGCCAGCGCCTCGACCAGCTCGGCCTCGGGGAACGGCTGCAGCAGCTTGACCGACACCAGCCCGACCTTGAGGCCCTGGCTGCGCAGGTACGGCAGCACGGCCTGGACGTCGTCGGTGATCGACCCGAGCCCGACCATGACGTAGTCGGCGTCCTCGACGTCGTACGTGTGCAGCGGGGAGTAGGGCCGTCCGCTCATCGCCGAGTACTCGGCCATCGCCTGGCGGACGAGGGCGGGCACCGCACTGGCGAAGTGGGTGCGGTGGTCCACAGCACCGGCCTGGAAGTCGGGCTGGTTCTGCACCGGCCCGGTGAGCCCCGGGTTGTTGGGGTCGACCAGCGCGGGCACGAGCTGGCGGGTGCCCTTGCGGAAGGAGTTGACCCACTGCCGCCGCCACGGCGCCCGCAGCTCCGCCGGGACCCACTCCAGCGTCTCGGCCACCATCTCCCCGGCGTCATCCTGCTCGACCATGTCCGCGGTGGCGTCCAGGAACGACGCCAGCGACTCCAGGTCGGCGGGGCGGAAGTCGTCGCGGTGCCGCTCGAGGTAGCGCTGCAGCTGGTAGACCCGGCCCTTGGCGCCGAAGAGCAGCTCCTGCGCCACGGTGGGGCTGGGGATCCGGCCGGCGGGGTCGCCGAGGTAGTCGCGCAGCAGCTCCGGCTCGGGCAGGTTCGCCTCGCTGAGCATGTGGCTGGTGGAGAACCCGTCCATCGCGTTGGCGACCGGGATGAGCGACAGCGCCGACGCCCGGTAGGAGATGGCGGCCAGGTCGGCCGCCTCCTGCGGGTTGGAGCCGAACAGGATCGTGTAGCCGGCGGACAGCAGGGCGTAGACGTCGTCGTGGCCCGCCATCACGTTGAGGGAGTGCTTGGACACCACGCGGGCGGCGACCTGGAGCACGAAACCGCCGATCTTCTTGCCGACGGTCACGTAGTGCGACTCCATCGCGTACAGGATCCCCTGGCTGGAGGACGCGTTGGAGATGAACTGACCGCCCGTCAGGGCGGCGCCGAGGGCGCCGCTCTGCGCGGAGTGCTCACCCTCCGGCTCGAAGAAGAACGGGTGCCGGCCCCACGCGTTGACCCCGCCCTCGGCCCGAGCGGCCTCGAACAGCTCGGAGATCTCGGTCGAGGGCGTGATCGGGTAGCCGATGACACCGCCGCAGACGTGGCGCATCACGTGGGCGACAGCCCCGTTTCCGCTGATGACGCTGGGAATACCTGGGTACGTGGGCTGCTCAGTCATGTGCCTATCCGGAGCCGTGGGATCGGTTTGGCCCAGCCTGACTCCTGCGGCCGCCGGAATCCCGGGTCCATCGTCCCCCGATGCCCTCTCCAACGGCCCCCTTGAAGCGTCAACAGGGCCTCAGTCGCTCCGGCGGGGCTGCACCGGGTCCGGTGCCCAGATGTCCGGTCCGGGGTCCACGGCGTGCCGGTCGGCCTCGACCCGCTCCTCGACATGGGGCACGGGGGGTGCCTGGTCGCCGGTCGCTTCGTCCAGGGACTCGGCCACCCGGAAGCCGTGCGCGCGAAGCTCGGCCGCGACCGCGTCGTCCCGCGTCACCACGGTGACGGCCGGCGCCACGAGCAGGGCCGCGGCGAGGTCCCCGGACGCGACCTCGTGCGCGGTGAGGAGGTCCACGACAACGGTGCGGCCACCACCCCCGGCGCCGGCGGCGGCAGCGGCGACCGCTCCGGCGTCGTTCGCCGTCACGCGACCGTGGACCCGCACCACGGCCACGCCGTCGAGGTGGACGACCGACACGGAAGCAGCGCTCATGGGGTCACTCTGGCAGCCCGACCGGAGTCGGCAGGTGTCTTCCCGGTGAACAGAAGCAGCCCCCAGCCGGCCAGGGTCGCGGCCGCCAGCAGGTGCCACGCCGCGTGCCACTGGACCCATGACGCCTGGTCGCACAGCGGCGACCCGGTCCGGCCCAGCCGTAGGGCGACCAGTGCCGTCATCCCCAGAGCCATGACGGTGACCACGCGTCGCCGGGTCGCCCCGGGGAGCACGCGGCACCCGCGGAGGGCCCGCACCAGCGGGACCCCGACCGCGAGCGCCACCACGACCACGAGGGACCCGTCGTGCACCGCGACCGCGACCCCGGGCTGGGGGCCGTGGTAGAGCAGACTCCCGACCCCGACCAGGGCCAGCCCGCCCGCGTACGCCCAGGAAGCGGTCCGGCGGCCGCCGGACGCTCCCGCCGTGGCCACCAGCAGCCACACACCGGCGAGTACGAACGCGAGGCTGGACCAGGCGTTGACCGGCTGGACCCACCAGCCGGTGCCGAGGGCCTCGCAGTCCGACAACCCGAGCACGGCTACCCCGTGGCATCCAGGAACGCGGAGACCAGCGCCGACGTACGACCGGGCTGCTGGAACAGGAACGCGTGCCCGGCGCCGGGCACCAGCACCAGCCGGACCCGGGGCAGCGCGGCGGCCAGCAGCCGGGAGTTCGCCGGTGGGGTGACCACATCGCCGGCGCCGGTCACCACCAGGGCCGGCACCCGGACGCGTGGCAGCGCGCGCAGGTTGGCCGACGATCGCAGCCAGGGATCCTCCGCCGCGACCATCCCGCGGTACGTCCGGTCGGGGACGACGTCGGGCGGGTAGCGGCCGGAGTCCAGCGCCGCGGCCAGCCGTCGCAGGAACGCGCGACCGTCGGCCCGGGCCGACGGCGGGAAGTTGGTGCGCAGGAACGTCCCCAGCCCGGCGTTCGGGTCTGAGTCGGCCTCCTGCACCCACCGCGGCCCGAGCACCGTGCGCGGCGACCCGGGCGAGGTCCCCGCCAGCACCAGCGCGGACACCAGCCCGGGGTGGCGGACCGCCAGCTGCTGGGCCACGAAGCCGCCCATCGACCAGCCGAGGACGTCGACCCCGTCCCGCAGGCCGACCCGGCGCAGCAGCCCGGCCACCAGGTCCGCCATCCGTGCGAAGCGGAAGGTCCCCGCGGGGACGTCGAGGTCCGACGCACCGAGCCCGGGGTAGTCCAGGACCAGGACCCGCCGCCGGTGCGCCGCCAGCGCCGCCAGCAGCGCGGGATCCCACTGCGACATCGGCGACGCGGTCCCGTTGAGCAGCAGCAGCGGGCGGCCCGCGCCCAGGCACGCGTACGCGATCCGGATGCCGTCGACCCGGAGGTGCGCGGGCACCAGGCGGACGTCGCGGGGATGCGACGGAGCCGGGAGGCAGGTGGTGCCCCGCGGGGAGATCGGGTCGGCGCCGGCGGACACGGGGACCGCGACCGTGCCGACCAGCGCGAGGGCGGCCGCGATCACCCCCACCACGGCCCGGAGCACCCGGGCACGGTACCGGTGTCGACGGCGGGCGCGGTCCCGTGCGACCGTCGTACCTGGCCGGGGCGTCGCACCGGTGTGACGAGGAGGACGGTGGTCCGATGGACCGGCACGCGGAGCTGCGCGCGGCGGGCGGCTTGATCGGCGAGGCCGCCGCAGGCACCGTCGGCATCGTGAGGGACGTCCACCGCGCGGTGTCCGACCGGGTCGAGGCCGCACTCCCGGCAGTCGCGCAGCCGGTGACCGCGGCCCAGGGGGCCGTGACTCACCTGGTGTACGCCGGCGTCGAGGCCGCGCACCGGTGGGCCCCGGTCCTCGGCGCCGAGATCTGGGCCCGGACCTCCGACGCCGAGGCTCCCCCGCCGTCGCACTCCCCGTCGGGGCGGTTCGTCGTCCCGGCCGTCAACGGCCTGTGGGGTGACCGGATCGAGGAGCGCCATCCGGCGCTGTCCGTGCCGATGGCGGTCCGGGTCGACCACCACGACACGCCCCTCGACCCCGACGGGGTGGCGGCGGCCTTCCCGACGGCCACGCCGCGACTGGTGGTGTTCCTGCACGGCCTGAGCGAGAGCGACTCCTCCTGGTGGCTGGGCTCCGGCCCGGACCGTTCGCTGCCCTCCTACGGGGACCGGCTCGCCGACGACCTCGGCACGACGGCCGTGTACGTCCGCTACAACACCGGGCGCCGGATCAGCGCCAACGGTCGGTCCCTCGCCCTCCTGCTGGACGACCTCGTCGCCGCATGGCCCGTCCCCGTGGAGCGCATCGACCTGGTCGGGCACTCGATGGGCGGGCTCGTCATCCGCAGCGCCGGCCACTACGGGGACGTCCACGACGCTGCCTGGGTACCACGGCTGGGGACGGTGGTGACTCTGGGCACCCCCCACGGCGGCTCGCACGTCGAGAAGGCCGCGCACGTGGCGGACCGACTGCTGTCACGGCTGCCGGAGAGCGCCCCGCTGGCCCGCCTGCTCGGGGCCCGCAGCGTGGGCATCAAGGACCTGCGCTACGGGCGGATCGTGGACGAGGACTGGCTGCACGACGAGGCCGAGGCGTTCCTGACCGACACGTCCACGGACGTGGCGCTGCTGGACCACGTCACCTACTACTACGTCGCTGCCGCGGTGACGCGCGACCCGCAGCACCCCGCCGGCCGACTGGTCGGCGACGGCCTGGTGCGCCACCCGAGCGCCCGCGGCGCGGCCACCACCCGCCGGGTCGCGCTGGAGTTCCACGACGGCGCCCATCTCGGCGGCGTCGGGCACCTGTCGCTGCTCAACCATGACGACGTCTACCCCCATCTGCTGCGCTGGCTGACCGCCGACTCGGGGAGCGTCGCGTCGTGACCAGCACCGAGCCGCGTACCGACGTGTGGGCCCGGGTTCCCCGCGGGATCGTGACCGGGGACGACTACATCGCCAGCCTGCGCGGGCGGGACCTGCGGGTGCACTACCTGGGCGAGCGCGTGGCCGAGCCCGTGGACCACCCGGTGGTGCGGCCGTCCGTCAACGCCGTGGCCCGGACGTACGACCTCGCGGTCGAGGACCCGGCCCTGGCCACGGCGCACTCGTCACTCACCGGACGACGGGTCAACCGCTTCCTGCACGTCGCCGAGTCCGCGGACGACGTGGTCATGCAGAACCGGATGCAGCGCCGCCTCGGGCAGGACACGGGGACCTGCTTCCAGCGCTGCGTCGGCATGGACGCGTTCAACGCGCTGTGGTCGGTCACGTACGAGTGCGACGCCGCGCACGGCACCGACTACCACGCCCGGCTGCGCTCGTTCCTGGCCTACTGCCAGGAGGAGAACCTGGTCATCGGCGGCGCGATGACCGACCCGAAGGGCGACCGGGGCAAGGGTCCGTCGCAGCAGCACGACCCCGACCTGTACACGCACGTGGTCGAGCGTCGCGACGGCGGCATCGTCATCCGCGGGGCCAAGGCCCACCAGACCGGCTGCCTCAACAGCCACTGGCTGGTCGTGATGCCGACCATGCGGATGGGCGAGGAGGACCGCGACTACGCCGTCGCGGCCGCGATCCCGGTCGACCACCCCGGGCTGACGTACGTCCTCGGCCGGCAGTCCTGCGACACGCGGGCGCTGGAGGGCGGCGACATCGACGTCGGCAACGCCCGCTACGCCGGGCAGGAGGCCCTGGTCCTCATCGACGACGTCTTCGTCCCGGACGAGTACGTGTTCCTCGACGGCGAGTTCGAGTTCGCCGCGCCCCTGGTCGAGCGGTTCACCGCCTTCCACCGGCGCTCGTACGTGTGCAAGACCGGCCTCGGCGACGTCCTCATCGGCGCCACGGCCCAGATCGCGGAGTGGCAGGGCGTGGCCCGCGCCTCGCACGTGCGGGACAAGATCGTCGAGATGGCGCACCTGAACGAGACCGTCTTCGGGACCGGCATCGCGTCGTCGTACCAGTCCACCCCGACCGCGGCCGGCAACTACCAGAACGACGGCCTGCTCGCGAACGTGTGCAAGCACAACGTGACCCGCTTCCCGTACGAGCTGGCCCGGCTCGCGCAGGACGTCGCCGGCGGGCTGGTGGCGACCATGCCCGGGGAGCGGGACCTGCTCGACCCCGAGGTCGGACCGCTGCTGCAGAAGTACCTGTCCAGCTCCCCGGACGTGCCCACCGAGCACCGGGTCCGGATGCTGCGACTGATCGAGAACCTGACCATGGGCCGCAACGCGGTGGGTTACCTCACCGAGTCCCTGCACGGCGCCGGGTCACCGCAGGCGCAGCGGGTCCAGATCGCGCGCGAGATCGACCTGGAGGCCGACAAGGCCATGGCCCGACGGCTGGCCGGCATCGACCCCCAGACGTAGCGGCTGAAACCCGCTGCGTCAGAACGACTGAGCGATCGACGACATGATCGCGTTGACGTCGTCGACGATGTCAGCGCCGCGCAGGTAGGTGAAGTCCGCCAGCGCCACCACGCCGTCCTGCCGCAGCAGCGCGAACATCACGCCCTGCACCGGGACCGACCCCTGCTGGCTGACCAGCGACCCCTCGTACTCCTGCAGCGCCGCGGACACGATGTTCGCGGAGTTGGACTGCAGCGGGACCACCTCGGCCAGCTTCAGCCCCTCGATCTGCTCCGACAGCGCGCCTTGGACGTACTGGGCGAGGACGTCCTCCGCGGTCGACTTCTGGAACCCGGCGCGGGTCAGGATCAGGGCCATCGCCTCGTCGGAGGAGATCAGCGCCGCGTTGCCCTGGTCGATCTGGTCGACCTGCCAGCCGGGCGGCAGCACGAACGTGACCGCGCCGCCGAAGTCGACCAGTTCGCCGTCCGGCACGGTCGGCTCCGGTGTCGGGGTCTCGGTGACCCCGAGGTCGGTCGGCTCCTCCGTCGGCTGGACGGTCGGCTCCTCGGTGGGGAACTCGGTCGGCTCCTCAGTCGGCAGCGGCTCCGACGTCGGGGTCGGCTGGTCGCTGATGGGTGACGGCGTGGGCTCGCCGGTGGGCTCCGCCGTCGCCGACGGCGACGCGACACTGGCCGCCTGGACCGGGCCGCCCGACCGCGCCAGCAGCAGCACGACGCCACCGGCCACCAGGACGAGGACGACGACGGCACCGACCAGGACCCACGGGTTGAGCCGGCTGCGCGCCTGCTGCGACGGCGGCGGCGTCACCGGGGGGAGCGGCGCGGCGGGGACGTAGCCGGGCGGGGGCGGCGGCGCGGGGGTGCTCATGCGGACCCCTCCCCGCCGTCAACGGGTGTGGACCCACCGGGGGCGGACCCCGCCGGCGCCGGGACGGCCGGTCGGGGGCCGGTCTTGGGCCGGGCCCGGACCGACTCACCGCACGCCACGCAGAAGAGCGCGCCCTCCAGCAGCGGCATCCGGCACTCGGCGCAGAACGTCTCCTGACCGGCGGCCCACTTGGACCCGCTGGCCCGGGCCGCCGCCTCCAGGGCGCCCTCGATGAGCCCCTTGTGCAGCGCCGTGCGGACCCGCAGCAGGGCGACGAGCGCGACCAGCAGGCCCCACAGCATGCCCAGGACGGCTCCGGTGGCGCCCTCCACCAGGCCGGTCAGGTAGAGGCCGGCCTGGAACGCGACGAGGAACAGCATCGCCTCGAGCGTGCGGACCACGAAGGTCCCGGTGAAGCCGGCGTACCCCTCTCCGAGGCCGGAGAACTGGGCCGCCGCCAGGCCGGCCGCGCTGCCGTAGACCAGCGGCTTGATCAGCGCGGCGGTGATGATGACCGACAGCCAGACCGAGCCGTCCGCGGTCTCCGCGCCGCTGCGCAGCAGCGACCAGTTGAGCACCAGCGTCTCGAACGCGGCATAGGCGACGCCCGACACGACCCCGAAGGTGAGGCCGTCCATCAGGTCGTCGAAGGCCGGGCGGGAGGCCAGGTAGAGCGGGCCGATGAGCATCAGCACCATCGCCACCACGGGGACCAGAACCGACGGCACCAGGAACTGCGTGAGGTCGAAGGTGCCCGCCTTGCGGCTCAGCGACAGCGACAGCGCATCGCCGAACAGGACGTACCGCCACAGCCAGGTGAAACCGACCGCCAGCGCGCCGCTGAGCGCGAACGCGGCCAGCACCACCGGGACCGGCGCGTCCTCCCACAGGTTCATGTCGTAGAGGTAGACGACGTAGACGACCGGCACGACGAACACGGCGGTGGCCAGCGCGAACGGCAGGGCCCCGAAGGCCCAGGCCAGAACCGGGATCGCCAACCCCACGGCCAGCGCCCACCGGTAGGTCTGGGGAGTGCGGTCCGACGCATGCGGCATGAGAGTGCTGACGACGGCGAACGAGGCCACCGACTCCGACGGGTTCGCCGCGTAGGCCGAGCGCTTCTCGGTCTCCCGCAACGAGTCCCCGCACGCCTGGCAGAAGCGGGCCGCGGCGGGGTTGCTGGTAGCGCAGCGCGGGCACGTCACCGGCGGGGCGGGCACCCCACCATCGGCGCTGTCCGACTGGTCCGACGACACGCGGCCTCCCCACGCCGGCGAGGGCGGGACACCCTCTGACGGGCCGGATGGTAGGGCACCCGGGACCTCGGCGGGAGGGTCCGTACGTACGACGGGCAAACCCTGTTCCGCGGGCCGACCCGCGCCTAGGATCCTGGCGTCCCGATCACGGGGCGCTGCAGGCTCGGGAGGGGGCGTGGCGATGGTCCGCGCACGACGGGGGCGCGCCGCCCTGGCGGGGGCCGCGATGGCGTGCGCGGCACTGGTTCTCAGCGGCTGCGCCGGCGGGTCGGCCCTGACGACCGGGCTCGGCGACACCACCCAGCCGGCCGAGTCCCCGACCGTCCTCACCTCCGACCTGTACGCCGCGTCGGTCGGAGCGGATGCGCAGCAGCAGCGCGTGGCCGAGCTCGATGCGCTCGTGCGCGAGCTGCGCAGCGCCACGACCTCCGGGTGGCAGGTCCGCCAGGACGACACCTACGGCTACGCCCGCGACCTGTCCGGCGGGCGCTTCGCGGGCCCGGGCGAGCCGGTGGACGTGGCCCAGGGGTTCCTCGAGGCCTACGGCGACGTCTTCGGCCCGGACGCCGCCGCGTCGGTGGAGTTCGTCGCCCAGCCGTACGCGGCCGACGGCGTCGCCCCGCTGCGGCTCCCCCAGGTCTACCGGGGCATCCCGGTCGACGGTGGCTCGCTCGTCGTCCCGGTCACCCGCAGCGGCGACGGCGGTGAGATCTCGCTGGTCCGCGGGACGTTGCTCCCCGTGGGCGACGTGGACACGACCCCCACGGTCACGGCGGCCCAGGCCGCCGCCACCGTCACGCGGGCGGTCGGCGCAGTGCCCGCCGGGCCGCCGGAGCTGGTCGTGTACGCGGGCCCGTCCGAGGCGCGGCTGGCGTGGCGCGCGGCGGTCACCGTGGCCGGGCAGGCCGACCGGCAGGAGACCGGCACCGGCCGCAACCTGGGACTCGACACCGGTCCGGCGATGGTGTTCGTGGACGCGCAGACCGGCGCCGTCCTGGGGAGCCGCCCGCTGGGCACCGACCCGGCGCTGACCGCAACGGGGTCGAGCGGACGCACCGCCGCCGTGCGGGCCGCGACGACCCCCGACCTGGGCAAGTACGACTTCACCCTCCCGCCGCGCGGCCGCGCGGTGAAGGTCCGCGGCACCCTGCCCGACGGCCGGACCGTCCAGGTCAACGCCGAGCGCCTCGCCGACGGGTCGCTGGCGATGGTCGACGCGACCGGGCCGAAGGCCAACCGCGCCACCAAGAAGGGGCTCATCGTCCTGTTCGACGGCAGCCGGCTCGACGGCCGGACCAACGCCGTGGGACCGGTCCTGCGCTTCCCCCGCGGCCGTCAGCCCAGCACCGACGCCGTGATGGCGATGTGGTCGGCCCGGCAGGTGCTGGACTACTACCGCACGGAGTTCGGCCGCCTGTCGTTCGACGGGAGGAACAGCCCCCTGCTCGTGGTCCTCAACTTCACGCAGGGCGACGTCTGCATGGACAACGCCTTCTTCGCCACGGTGCCCGGCGAGTCCCGGATGATGATCGGCGTCCCGTGCCCGCAGCCCAACGGCAAGCCGATGGTGCGCACGTACGCCGACCTCTACATCGTCGGCCACGAGGTGACGCACGGCGTCACGCACACCAACGCGCTGGACTTCGCCGGCGCCAACCGGGTCCAGCAGGGCGCCATCGACGAGGGCACGTCGGACTATTTCGGCGTGCTGGTGCAGAACCGCACGCTGAAGCAGATCAGCACGACCGGCGCGCACTTCGCCTGCTACGAGCTGGAGTCCGAGCCGTTCTGCGCGGAGATGACCAACGGGCAGCGGGGCCTGCGCGACATCAACAGCGGCGCCACCTTCGACGACTTCGCGTTCACCCTGGTCGACCCGTTCGGCCTGGCCACCCTCATCGGGGACGACGGGCACGTCAACAGCATGGTGTGGACCAACGCACTGTGGAAGGCACGGGTCCGCCTCGCCGGGCTGGACGGGGGCGACCTCATCAACTCCCCCCGGGCCCGTGCCTTCGACAAGGCGGTCAACCGCGCGACGACGCTGTACCTCGACAGCACCAGCGACCTGGTCGACGCGGCTGAGGCGGTGCAGCGGGCGATGACCGAGGTGAAGGGCCTCGGCGGCACCGAGCAGCGGCTGGTGCTGGAGCAGTTCCAGCTCAGCAAGCTGTGCCGCGGCTGCACCGTCCCGGCGGAGCTCGGACCGTACGTGGCCGCGTCCTCCCTGGTGAAGACCCGGCCGCAGGTGACCGGCCGGGGCGTCGTCTACACCCAGTTCGAGGGGCGGCTGCTGTCGCGCACCGTCCTGGGCGTCGCCGGTCAGCCGAGCTCGACCGCGCTGGGCCCCGGCGACCGGATGGCGCTGCGGACGGGCGCGCACGGCGACTGGGTCGCGGAGACCGTGGTGCAGATCGACGCCCGCGGCAACGAGCTGGACTCCGCGGTGCTGCGCAACATCTCCACCAAGGAGTCCGTGACCCTCTCCTCCTCGGTCGACCCCACGGTGGGTCCGGCCGTGAGCGAGACCGCCGCGGTGTGGTCCGACTGGGGCCCGCGTGGCTCGTCGGTGCGCTTCCGGCCGCTGAGCCTCGGCACCGCGAGGACGCTGGACGTCGGTCCGCCGATCGCGCACCTGGCGACCGACGGGACCCGGGTCGCGATCTACCTCGAGGACGGGACGCTCGCCCTGTGGGACACCGCGACGGACCGCGTGCGCGTGCTCGGTCAGCACGGGTTCGCCCGGGCGGGCGGGATCTTCGTCCCCAGCGGCGGGCTGGCGATGTCCGGCGACCGGATCGCCGTGATCGACGAGCCCCTCGGCGTGGGCCGGGTGATGGTGTACGACCTGGCGGCGGACAAGGTGACCACGCTGACGGAGGACGCGTCCCCGTTCGGGATCGCCCTGGACGGCGACCTGGTGGTGTGGTCCGAGGTCACCGGCCTGATGCCGGGGCTCATCAACCAGATCAGCAAGGCCGGGTTCGTCGACACCGAACTGCGCGGCTACTCGTTCGCCACCGGCACCTACTACGAGATGGCGGACCCGCGGGGCCAGCAGGGCTTCCCCGACCTGCTGGACGGCACGCTGGCGTGGCAGGACACCGTCGGCGGAAGCAACGACATCTACCAGATGGGCATCCCCGACGGCTCCTGACCGGCGGTCGCTGCGAGGACCGCGACCGTGGACTCCGCCTGGCTGACCGGAAGGACCCTTCGTGACCTACGGCATCCGTGACGTGGACGGGCGGCTTGCGGAACTGTGCGACGAGTGCGGGTTCGACGGGCGCGAGGCCATGGATCTTCGGGGGAGGCTGACGGCCGGCTACGCGGCACTGGCTGACCTGGCCCGGCACGCCGACGCGGACGTACGGCCGGAGGCGCAGACCTGGTCGGCGGTCGAGTACGCCGACCACATCGTCGAGGTGACCGTGGCGAACATCGACGGCTGCCGGGACACGCTCGGCCTGCCGCCCGTGCCGGTCGCGGTCACCCTGGGCCAGGCCGCCGAGACGGCCGTGTCGTTCGTGTCGGCCCTGACGGTCGACCAGTTGGGGACCGTGACGGACTTCTGGCCGTTCCCCGCGACCGTTGACGCCGTGTGCCAGCACCTGCTGCACGACCTGGAGCATCACGTCCTGGACGTACGTCGAGGCCTGGCCGTGATCGGACTGGCCGACGGCACAGAGGTCGTCACGACCCGCCGCTGACCGCACGCACACCGGCGGGTACCAGCAGCGGTACTAGCCGGAGACGCCGACGGTGGCCCGGCCCCGGCCCGGGGTGACTGCGGCGACCGGGTCAACCGGGACCGGACCCTCGTGCCGACGCGCGCGGACCCGCCGGGCCCACTTCTCCAGCTCCACCACGACCGGCAGCACCAGAGCCAGGCCAAGGCTGGCCAGCCACTGCCCACCCGACAGCGACGTGGTCGCCAGCAGCTTCTGGAAGAAGGTCCACTCGACCGAGACGACCATCAGGGCAGCGGGGATCGCCAGCACCTTCAGCGCGGTCATGATGGGCGGCAGCAGGCCGGACTCGGGGTCGCGCCTCATCACCAGACCGCTGAGGACGGTGCCGAACCCCATGACGACGAACGCCATCGTCATGGGGACGCTGGGCACCTCGGTGCTGAGGTCACCGGGCCCGAACAGCAGGGCGACGAGCGTCGCGACGAACAGCACCGTCCCGTAGAACAGCCACTGCCCCACCGAGCGCCGGTTGGCGATCGGCAGCGACGGGTCGCGCGGTGGCCGGTCCATGAGCCCCGGCGCCGGGGGATCCAGCACGATCGCGACCACGGCGAAGCTGGCCACGAAGAAGTTGAGGAACAGCACCATGAGCGGCGTCATCGCGACGCCCTCGTTGATGTTGAAGACGCTCGCGACGAGGAACAGCAGCACCAGGGACAGCAGCTGACTCATCTGGAACCGCACGTAGGACACGATCTTCTCGTAGATGCTGCGTCCCAGCCGGATCGCGGTGACGAGGGTGCCGAAGTGGTCATCCGTCAGGATCATCTTGGCGGCCTGCTTGGTGACCTCGCTGCCGGACCCCATCGCGACCCCGATGTCGGCCTGCTTCAGGGCAGCGGCGTCGTTGACCGCGTCACCGGTCATCGCGACGATGTCGCCGTTCTCCTGCATCAGGCGCGCCAGCCGCAGCTTGTCCTGCGGCGTCACGCGGCCGAAGACGTGGACGTTCGGCAGTGCCGCCCGCAGCTCGTCGTCGGTCATCCCGTGCAGATCGGTCCCGCTCAGCGCCCCAGGCCCCAGGCCGAGCTCGGCACCGATCGCGGCCGCGGTGATCGCGTGGTCACCGGTGATCATCCGGACCTCGATGCCCGCGTGCTGCGCGGTCCGCACGGCGTCGACCGCGCTGGGGCGCAGCGGGTCGATGATCCCGACCATGCCGACGAACGCGAGGTCCTGGACGAAGGACATCGGGTCGGCTCCGACCTCGTCCTCGTGACCGCTGACGTCGCGGATCGCGAAGGCCAGAACCCGCAGGCCCTTCTCGGACATCTCGCGGTTGGCGTCGAGGATCTGCTGACGCACCTGGTCCAGCGGCACGGGGGTCTCGGAGTCCAGGAACGCGCTGGCGCATCGGTCCAGGACGACGTCCGGGCCTCCCTTGACCAGTTCGAGCAGGAGGTGCTGACCGTGGCGGTCGGTGACGTGGTGGAACGTCGCCATGAACTTGTACGCGGAGTCGAACGGGACCTCCGCCACCCGGGGGTAGGCGCGCCGGGTCTCCTCGGCGTCGACCCCGACCTTGGCGGCCAGGACCACGAGCGCCGCCTCGGTGGGGTCCCCGACCACGTCGCCGGAGTCGGAGACGGTCGCGTCGCTGTCGAGGCACAGGCCGAGCGCGAGGTTGGTGAAGTCGGGCTCCGCCTCGCCGGCGGCGTGCCGGATCGCACCGGACTTCTTGTAGCCCTCCCCCTCCACCGTGTACCAGTGCCCGCGGTAGTACAGGGACCGCACCATCATCTCGTTCATCGTGAGGGTGCCGGTCTTGTCCGAGTTGATGGCGCTGGTCGCGCCGAGCGTCTCCACGTCGGTGAGGTTCTTCACCACGGCCTGGTGCTCGGCGAGCTGACGAGCGCCGTACGACAGCATCCCCTGCACGAACGTGGGCAGGCCGGTGGGGATGGCGGAGATGGCCATCGCGATGCCGAGGAGGAGGACGGACTGCCAGTCCTGGCCGCGGAGCAGGCCGAGGACGACGATGAGGGCCACCGCACCCCAGGCGATGACGCCCAGCACCTTGGTGAGCCCGTCCAGCTCGCGCTGCAGCGGTGACCGGCTCGGGGGCACCGCCGACAGCATCGCCGCGATCTGGCCCATCTGGGTCCGCATCCCGGTGGCCACGACGACCATGCCGGCCGTGCCCCGCGTGACCGAGGTGTTCTGGAACACCATGTCCGAGCGGTCTCCGAGCGCGACGTCCTCGTCCGGCAGGACCCCGGGGTCCTTCGCCACGGGGGCGCTCTCCCCGGTGAGGGCTGCCTCCTGCGTCTCCATGCTGGCGGAGCGCACCAACCGCCCGTCGGCGGGCACCAGGTCGCCGGCCTCCAGGTTGACCAGGTCCCCCACCACCAGGTCGGTGGCGGGGACCTGGACCAGCGATCCGCCGCGCACCACCCGGGCCTGCGGGATCTGCATCTTCGCCAGGGCGTCCACGCTGGCCCGCGCCGCCATCTCCTGCCGGGTGCCGAGCACCACGTTCAGCACGACCAGGACCGCTACCAGGATTCCGGTGGAGATCTGACCGATGAGCAGGCTGACCACGGCCACGGCGACCAGCATCAGGTTCATCGGGTCCTTGAGCTGGGTCAGGGCCACCGCCCACACGGAGGGCTGGGGCTCGGCCGCGACGGCGTTGGGGCCGTCGGCCGCGAGTCGCCGTGCGGCCTCGTCCGGCGTGAGGCCGCTGGCGAGGTCGGTGCCGACCTGCGCCGCCACGTCGTCAGGGGTGAGCGACCACCACCGACGCTCCCCCTGCTCCGCCGCTGCCGTCGATGCCGTCGGTGCCGTCATGACCGCCTCCCTGAGGATCTCCGTGCCACCATAGGCCGGTTCGACGGACCGGCGTCGAGGTGCGGAAGTGGAGTCCGATGGCGTCTGATGCGGCGGCGGCCCCGACGGGGTCGGCCGATGGCCCGGCCGAGACCTCGCCACCCGGGGGGTCCGGGCGCTCCCTCGAGGTCACCCTCTCGCCGGCGAACATCTGGCGGGTCGGGTTCACCGTCGTCGGCGTCATCGCCATCGCGCTGTTCCTGTCCTTCGTCCTCGACGACGGCGGCAGCGTCATCTTCACCGTGCTGATGTCGTGGTTCGCGTCCCTGGCGATGGCGCCCGCGGTCGACCGGCTGGCCCGGCACATGCGCCGCGGCGTCGCGACGATGATCGTGATGATCAGCTTCATCCTGGCGGTGGCGCTGTTCCTGCTCGCCTTCGGGAACCTCCTCGTGCAGCAGATCGCGGAGATCATCGACTCGGTGCCCAGCCTGCTCGAGTCCGCGCTGGCCTGGGTCAACACGACGTTCGACATGAGCCTCAGCGTCAACGACATCCTCAACTCGCTGAACCTCAGCCCCAGCCAGATCGCGGAGATCGCCGCCGAGGTCGGGGTCAACGTCCTCGGGGTCCTCGGGTCCGTCCTCGGGGCCGTGTTCAGCATCTTCACGTTCGGGCTGTTCACGTTCTACCTCTCGGCCGACGGTCCGCGGTTCCGCCGTTGGGTGGCCGCCCTGTTCCCGGCGCGGATCCAGGCGGTCGTCGTCAACGTCTGGGACCTCACCGCGGTCAAGACCGGCAACTACATCAGCGCCCGGGTGGTGCTCGCCGCCATCAACAGCGCCACGACGGGGATCGTGTTCCTCATCATCGACATGCCGTACTGGCTGGCGCTGGCACTGTGGACCGGCATCGTGGCCCAGTTCGTGCCCACGATCGGTACGTACATCGCGATCATCCTGCCGGTCATCGTCGGCCTGCTCAGCGACAACCCGTGGGTGGGCGTGTACGCGCTGGTCTGGGCCCTGCTCTACCAGCAGGTGGAGAACCTCACCATCGAACCGAAGATCAGCGCCCGCGCGGTCAACGTGAACCCCGCCGTGTCGTTCGGCGCGGTCATGCTGGGAGCCGCGCTGTTCGGCGTGGCTGGCGCCTTCCTCGCGGTGCCGGTGGCGGCCATGCTGCTGGCGCTGCTGGACATCTACGCGAAGCGGCACGAGCTGCTGCCTCAGCTGCGCGACCCCGAGGCGGAGTTCGACCTGGGAGAGTCGGGCACGGTCATCGACGAGAGCAGCGTCGCCGCCGCGGAGAAGGCGGAGGGCTAGGGCTGCACCCCGGCGTCGCGCCGGTCGGCGAAGAAGCGCCGCACCAGCGCGCCGCACTCGTCCGCCAGGACGCCGCCGACCACCTCCGGCCGGTGCGCGATCCGGCGGTCACGCACCAGGTCCCAGGCCGATCCCGCGGCACCGTAGGCGTCGTTCCACGCGCCGAACACGAGCCGGTCCACCCGGGCCAGCACCAGCGCGCCCGCGCACATCGGGCACGGCTCCATCGTGACGACCAGGGTGCACCCGTCCAGCCGCCAGTGGCCCACCGCGGCGGCGGCCTCGCGCAGGGCCACGACCTCGGCGTGCGCGGTCGGGTCACCGGTGAGCTCACGCTCGTTGACACCGCGGCCCACCACGATGCCGTCCGGGTCCAGGACCACGGCTCCCACGGGGACGTCGTCGGACGCGGGTGCCCCCTCCGCCAGGGCCAGGGCCAGCCGCATGGCCGCAACGTGGTCGGACGCCCGGGCGCCCACGTCGCTCATGCCAGCGCGCGCTCGACCTCGGTGGCGAAGCCCAGCCGGGATGCGATGGACGCCAACTGCTCGTCGGGGAACAGCTCCGGGTCGCTGCACAGCACGTCCAGCTCGGCCGCGTCCATCCCGAGGTCGGCCAGCAGCGTCACGTCACCCGCCGGCTCCGGCTCGTCCAGCTCGTCCTCGTCGTCGGGCAGCTCGATGCCGAGCAGGTCGGCGGCCTGCTCCGCCAGCGGCCAGTCGTACGCGGCGTTGAGGTCGGACAGCACCAGCCGCACCGACTCCCCGGCGACCCGGATCACCAGCAGGAACTCGTCGGCCACCGACACGAACCCGAGGGAGCCGCCCTCACCGGGCAGCTGCCGCAGCGCCTTCACCAGCGTGTCCAGGCCCTCGGCGACGCGGGGAGGCATCGACGAGACCGACCATCGGCCCTCCTCCCGCCAGGCAGCCAACGCGAAGTCGAGCGCCTCGTCGTTCACGTGGACCTCCTGCGGTCACCGGCCGACGCCGTGGGGCGTCGGTCGGCATCGTGGCACGGTGGGCCCGACGGCGTCACCGGGTCCGGGCGACCTGTGGCAGATCTCTCCCCGTGCCCGCGCCCCCACCGGGGCGGCACTAGCCTCGCGGCATGCGCACCCTCGTGGCCGACCACCCGCTCATCGCCCACAAGCTGACGACCCTGCGTGACGAGCGCACCGAGTCGCCGACCTTCCGCGCGCTGACGGAGGAACTGGTGACGCTGCTCGCGTACGAGGCCACCCGGGGACTGCGGACCCGGCCGATGACCGTGACGACTCCGGTGGCGGAGGCCCGCGGGGTGCACCTGGACGCGCCCAAGCCGTTGGTGGTCCCGATCCTGCGCGCCGGGCTGGGCATGCTCGACGGGATGGTGCGGCTCATGCCGACGGCCGAGGTCGGCTTCCTCGGCATGGTCCGCGACGAGGAGTCCCTGATCGCGCACACGTACGCCGACCGGCTGCCCTCCGACATCAGCGGCCGCCAGGTGTACGTACTCGACCCGATGCTCGCGACCGGCGGCACCCTGGTGGCCGCGATCGACCTGCTGCTGGAGCGGGGGGCGCGCGACGTCACCGCGATCTGCCTGCTGGCGGCCCCGGAGGGGCTGCAGCGCGTCGAGCAGGCGTACCTCGACCGCGACGTGGACGTCACCGTCGTGACGGCGGCGCTGGACACCCGGCTCAACGACAAGGGCTACATCGTCCCCGGCCTCGGTGACGCCGGCGACCGCCTCTACGGCGTGGTCTGACCGTCGGCCCGGTCCCGACGCGCCTCCTTCGCCTGGTACAGCGCGTCGTCGGCCCGCGCGAGCGCCTCGTACACGCTCTCGTCGGCCGACCAGGACGCCACGCCCCCCGTCCACACTCCCGGCGCCCCCGTACGCAGCCTCGCGAGTAGCGCCTCCGCCTGCGCCGAGTCGGTGCCGGGCAGCACGAGGGCGAACTCGTCGCCCCCGTAGCGTGCCAGCAGGTCGCCGGCCCGCAGCTGCGGCGACCAGTCAGCGACGAGATCCCGCAGCAGGTCGTCCCCGGCGCGGTGCCCCTGGGTGTCGTTGAAGCGCTTGAAGTCGTTGAGGTCGATCAGCGCGACCGACGCGGCAGCGCCGGACCGGGCCACGACACCCCGCACGATCCGGCTGCGGGTCTCGAGGCCATAGCGGTTCAGCGAGCCGGTCAGGGCGTCGTGCTCGGCCTGGAACCTCAGCCGGTGCGCCAGGCTGGAGACCAGGAAGGCCACGCCGGCGACGGTGCCGGAGACGCCGAAGGCCCAGACCAGGGCACCCGGCAGCACGGGATTGAGCGCCAGGGCGATCACCCACGCACCCAGCAGCAGGGCGAGCAGGAAGCCCAGCGCCCGTCGCGACACGTAGAGGGCGGCGAAGACGGCGGGCAGCACCAACGCCAGCCCGGCGCCTACCTGGCCCTGCGGAGTCCTCACGAAGAGCGTGACGGCCGCGAACACCAGCCCGGTCACGGCCGCCGAGACGCCCAGCCACGAGGCGGGCAGGCGCGGCACCGCGAGCAGGGTGAATCCGGCCAGCGCCAGGCAGCACAGCGAGAGGGTCCCGTACACCGCCTGCGGCGTCACCGGAAGGGGCGGGAACAGGGCGAACAGTGCGAGGACCACGCCGAAGAAGACCTGGATGCCGGCGAGCACAGACCCGGGGGCGGACGGCCGCACCCGTCGCGTGACCGGCCGATCGTCCCGCCCGGAGCCCGGACGCGGGTGGAGCTCGCCGGCTGACCCGCTCATACCACCACGCTAGGAACTGCCGAGCGCCGTGTCCTGCTCAGAGCGCCCGGAGGATGTCCTCGACCCGGTCCTTGGCGTCGCCGAACAGCATCGCGCTGTTGTCGCGGAAGAAGAGCGGGTTCTGCACCCCGGCGTAGCCCGACGCCATCGACCGCTTGAAGATGATGACCTGGCCGGACTCCCACACCCGCAGCACCGGCATGCCGGCGATGGGGCTGGCCGGGTCGTCCTCCGCGGCCGGGTTCACCGTGTCGTTGGCGCCGATGACCAGCACGACGTCGGTGTCCGGGAAGTCGTCGTTGATCTCGTCCATCTCCAGGACGATGTCGTAGGGCACCTTCGCCTCGGCGAGCAGCACGTTCATGTGGCCGGGCAGCCGGCCCGCCACCGGGTGGATGCCGAAACGCACCTCGACACCGGCCTCCCGCAGCTTGCGGGTGAGCTCGGCGACCCCGTGCTGCGCCTGCGCCACCGCCATCCCGTACCCCGGGGTGATGATGACGGACTTGGCGTTCACCAGCAGGTCCGCCGCCTGCTCGGCGTCGACGACGTTGGGCTCGCCGTACTCCGTGGAGTCGGTCGGCCCCGCCTCGATGCCGAAGCCCCCGGCGATGACGGAGATGAACGAGCGGTTCATCGCCTTGCACATGATGTACGACAGGTAGGCACCGGAGGAGCCGACGAGGGCGCCGGTGATGATGAGCAGGTCGTTCTCGAGCAGGAAGCCCGATGCCGCTGCTGCCCACCCGGAGTAGCTGTTGAGCATCGACACCACGACGGGCATGTCACCGCCGCCGATGGACGCGACCAGGTGCCAGCCGAGCAGCAGGGCGATCACCGTGACGACGATCAGCAGCCACAGTTGCGGCGTGATCACGAACCACACCGTCAGGGCGGCGAAGGCCACCAGCGCGCCGATGTTGAGGGCGTTCTTGCCCGGCAGCACCATCGGCTTGGAGTCCATCCGTGCCGACAGCTTGAGGAACGCGACGATCGACCCGGTGAACGTCACCGCACCGATGAACACGCCGATGAAGACCTCGGCGTGGTGGATCCCCAGCGTCCCCTGCAGCTCGAGCAGCGCCACCTCGGCCGGGTCGGCCCCGCCCTCGACGAGCAGGTAGCCGTTCCACCCCACCAGGACCGCGGCCAGGCCGACGAACGAGTGCAGCAGCGCGATCAGCTCGGGCATGCCGGTCATCTCGACCACGCGCGCCCGCCACAGCCCGACGCCGGCGCCGACGACCATCGCGACGCCGATCAGGATCAGGCCCAGCGAGTCGATGTCACGGGTGACCGCCAGGGCGATCGTCGCCACCAGGGCGACCGCCATGCCGGCGATGCCGTAGTTGTTGCCGGCCTTGGCCGTCTCGTGCTTGGACAGCCCGGCCAGGGCCATGATGAACAGCAGCGCAGCGACGAGGTACGCCGCTACGGCGATGGACTCGACGGTCATGTCGGCGTCAGCTCCTGGTGAACATGGAGAGCATGCGGCGGGTCACGGCGAATCCACCGAAGACGTTGATGCTGGCCAGCAGCGTCGCGACGAAGGCCACCGTCGTGATCACTGCGTCACCGTGGCCTATCTGCAGCAGCGAGCCGACGATGATGATCCCGGAGATGGCGTTGGTCACCGACATCAGCGGCGTGTGCAGGGCGTGGTGCACGTTGCCGATGACGTAGTAGCCGATGACGATGGCGAGCGCGAAGACGGTGAGGTGCCCGCGCAGCGCCTCCGGCGCCGCGGCCACGAGCAGCAGCAGCGCGGCTGCCACGACGCCGACCATCGTGTAGCGCCTGCTGGCCGGGGGCGGTTCGGGCGGCGCCGGTGCCTGGGCGGGCGCGGCCGCGGCGGCGGGCGCCGGGGCGGCGGACACCTGGACCGCGGGCGGCGGCCAGGTGACGTCGCCGTCGCGGGTGACCGTGACCGAGCGCTGGACGACGTCGTCCCAGTCCAGGACGAGCTCGCCGTCCTTGCCGGGCGTCATCAGCTTGATCAGGTTGACCAGGTTGGTGCCGTACAGCTGGGAGGCCTGCGTCGGCAGCCTCCCCGGCATGTCGGTGTAGCCGATGATCGTGACGCCGTTGGGCGTGACGACCTTCTCCCCGGGGACGGTGCCCTCGATGTTGCCACCGTTCGCGGCCGCCAGGTCCACCAGCACGCTGCCCGGCCGCATGCTCGCGACCATGTCCGCGGTGATCAGCTTCGGCGCCGGCTTCCCGGGGATGAGCGCGGTGGTGATGATGATGTCGACGTCCTGGCACTGCTCGGCGTAGAGCGCGGCGGCGCGCTGGTTGTAGTCGTCCGACATCTCCTTGGCGTAGCCGGTGGAGCTGACCTCGACGTCGGCGGCCTGCACGGCGAGGTACTCACCTCCCATGGACTGCACCTGGTCGGCGACCTCCGGGCGCGGGTCGGTGGCGCGCACGATCGCGCCGAGGCTGCCCGCCGCGCCGATGGCGGCCAGGCCGGCCACGCCGGCGCCCACCACGAGCACCTTCGCCGGCGGGACCTTGCCCGCCGCGGTGACCTGGCCGGTGAAGAACCGGCCGAACACGTTCGCGGCCTCGATGACGGCCCGGTAGCCGGCGATGTTGGCCATCGAGGACAGCACGTCCATCGACTGGGCGCGCGAGATCCGCGGGACCGCGTCCATGGCGAGCGAGGTGATGCCGCGCCGCGCGAGGTCCTGCAGCAGCTCGGGGTTGAGCGCCGGCGCCAGCAGGCAGACCAGCGTGGTGCCCGGGCGCATCCGGTCCAGCTGCTCGCTCGACGGCGCGTTGATGCCGAACACGACGTCGGCCGCCGCCGCGTCCCCGATGGTGGCGCCGGCGGCGACGAAGGCCTCGTCCGGGAACTCGGACTCGGCACCGGCGCCCGCGTCGACCACCACCTGGTAGCCGATCTTCTCCAACTGGGCCACGGTCGCGGGGGTCGCGGAGACCCGCGTCTCGTCCGGCCGGGACTCCCTGAGGACTCCGATGATCACGACTTCTCCCTCCGGGACACTGCCTCCGAGAAACTATCGGAGGCCCCCGGCCGCCTCGGCCGCCGAGGGTCCGGCTCCATGGGGACTTTCGTCCCGAGCGGCCCTACCCTGTGCCGGGTGAGAGGTCCGGTGCAGCGGGTGCGGTCGGTGCTGCGGCCCGACGGCTACCACGGCCGGGGTGTCCGGTCGGGCTTCTTCGAGGGCTGGTACGTCAAGCTGGTCTCCGCGGACCGGTCGGCGCCGTGGGCGGTGATCCCCGGCGTCTTCCTCGGGACGGACGGGGACGACCACGCCTTCGTGCAGGTGCTGGACGGGTCGACCGGGCGCAGCTGGTACCTGCGCTACGACGTCGCCGACTTCTGGGCGTCACCGGACCGCTTCGACGTCCGGGTCGGCCCGAGCCGGTTCACCGAACGGGGAGTCGACCTCGACCTGCCGGACGGGCTGCTGCGCGGCCAGGTGGCGTTCACCGACCCGCTCGACCCCTGGCCGGTGACGCTCGGGTCGCCGGGGATCATGGGCTGGTACTCCTGGGTCCCGTTCATGGAGTGCTACCACGGGATCTGCTCGTTCGGGCACGGCCTGGCCGGGTCGCTGGAGGTCGACGGTGCCCCGGTGTCCTTCGACGGCGGCCGCGGCTACCTGGAGAAGGACTGGGGCCAGGCCTTCCCGGCCGGGTACGTCTGGGTGCACTCCAACCACCTCGCGGCCGACCCCGACGCCTGCCTGACCGCCTCGGTGGCGCTGATCCCGTGGCTGCGCGGGTCGTTCCGGGGATTCATCGTCGGCCTGCGGACGCGCGACCGGCTGTACCGCTGGGCGACCTACACGGGGGCGCGCGAGACCCACCTGGAGATCGACGACGCGCACGTGCGCTGGGGCCTGACCGGACCGGACGGCCGGATCGAGCTGGTGGCCGAGCGGACCCGGGGCGGCCTGCTGCACGCCCCCGTGCGCACCTCGATGCACGAGCGGGTCGAGGAGACCCTCGACGCCCGGGTGCACGTCACGCTGCACGACGCCGGCGGGCGCAGGGTCCTGGACACCACCGCCGGCGTGGCGGCGCTGGAGGTCGTCGGCGACCTGGACCGCCTGCTCGCGGTCGGGACCCGGTAGCGGGTCGCGGTCAGCCGAGTCGCGGTCAGCCCGAGTCGCGGTCAGCCCGACTCGCGATCAGCCGGACGCGCTCAGCCGTTGTCGCCCGGCGGCCGCCGGCGCAGGATCTGGGCGACGACGCGCATCTGGATCGCGGTGGACACGATGATGCCGACGAAGCCGATCGCGCGCAGGTAGGTGGCGAACTCCTCGTTGCCCGCGAGGCCGCCCGCCACCAGCAGCAGCGACGAGCTCAGCAGCCCGAGCATGCCGAGCGACGCCAGCAGCGCCCGGTCCACCCAGCGGTCCAGCTGTCCGGTGTCGACGTCGTCGCGGGCGGTCCGCAGCGTGAGCCGGCCGGACCGGGCCTGCAGCGCGATGTCCTCGGTGAGCTGGGGAAGCGCCCGCAGCGACGGGACGGCGCGCACGGCCTCCTTCACCAGCATGTCGCGCGGGTTGAGCTGCTCGACGCCCACGATGCTCGGCAGCTCCTCCTGCGCACGCACCGCCATCCGGAACTCCGGGTCGACCAGGCGCAGCGTCCCCTCCAGCGTCAGCGCCGCCCGGGCCAGGACGGTCAGCGCGCGGGGCGCGGGGACCCCGTGCCGGCGCAGCACCCGGACCACCTGCTGCAGCGCGGCGGGGTCGAAGCCGCCGGTGGAGACGTCGGTCAGGACGACCCCGAGCTCGAACTCCAGGGCGACCATGTCCAGGCCCTCGCCCTGCGCTCCCGCCAGCCGCCGGACCGCGCGGGCCAGCAGGGACGGGTCGCGCATCATGAAGCCCATCGCCAGCTGCTGCAGCGCCTCCAGCGTGACCGGGTCGAGGTGCCCGACGGCTCCGTAGTCGATGAGCCACATCTCCCCCGCGCTGTCCAGGAGCACGTTCCCCGGGTGCGGGTCGGCGTGGTAGATCCCGTCGTTGAGGACCTGGGCCAGGAACGAGTGCAGCAGCCGGTCGGCGAGCTGGTCGCGCGGCACGCCGGACCTGTCGACGGCGGCCTCGTGGTCGACGGACACCCCGGTCACCCGGTCCATGACGAGGACCCGGCGCGTGGTCATCGCGCGGTAGATCTCGGGGAACTCCACGCCGGGATCGTTGACCCGCGCCCTGCGCATCGCCGCGTTGTTGGCCGCCTCGCGCGTGAAGTCCAGCTCCTCGATCACCCCGGCCACCAGCTCGTCGACCAGCCCGCGCACGCCGAGGCGCGCGGCCGAGTCCGAGCGCCGCTCCAGCTGTCCGGCCGCCCACTGCATGACTCGGGCGTCGCGCCGGACGACCTCCTCCACGTCGGGCCGCTGCACCTTCACGATCACGTCCCGGCCGTCGAGCAGGGTGGCCCGGTGCGTGACGCCGATCGACGCTGCCGCCAGCGCCTCGAGGTCGAACGACGCGAAGACCGACTCCAGCGGCGCGCTCAGCTCGGTCTCGACCACGCGCCGCACCGTCTCGGGCGGGAGCGGCTTGACCGCGGACCGCAGCTGGGCCAGCTCCTCCGTCATCGTCGCCGGCAGCAGGTCCTCGCGGGTGGAGGCGATCTGGCCGAACTTGACGAACATGCCGCCGCACTCCTCGAGGGTCAGCCGCAGCGCGTGGGCCCCCTCCGGCGTGGACAGCGCGGCGACGGACCGGAAGCGCCGGCCCACCAGGCCGTTGCGCCGAGCGGCCCGCACGATGTCGCGCAGCCGGCCGACCGTGTCGAGCCGCCGCCTGATCGCGCGGATCGGGTGGGGCAGCCGCACACCCCTGCGGTCCGGCCGGGGCCGCAGGAGCACCTCGAGGATGATGCTCGTGAGCATCGTCACCAGCAGGACGTAGCCGATGAACCCCAGTCCGAGGCGGGCCGCGTCGCCCACGTCGTTGAACTCGGTCTGGCCGCCGTACTGGACGTTGATCAGGATGTCCCCGGCGATGTAGCCGACGATCGCCGCGACCGCGGCGCGCCAGAAGCCGCGCCGGACCCCGAGGATCCGGCCCGAGACCCAGCCGATCGCGAACAGGAACAGCGCGAGCACGAGGATGCCGAACACCTCGTTCAGCACATCCGCCACCGTGACCACGTGCCCGCTCCTCGCTCGTCGGTCCGCTGCGCGCGCTCACGGCCCACGGGGGCCGGGGCCGTCCGCGGCACCCGGGCATGCTCCCACGAACATCCGGCCCGGGCGGCGGGTCCGGCACCAGCGCCGGTCGAGTCGGCGATCTCCGGTCAGGTCGGCGACTCCGGTCAGGTCGGCGACGCCGGTCAGGATCGCGGCGGTCCGTCCGGGGGGTCCGTTCCCGGCTCCGCCCTCTCGACGGGCGGGTTCTCCGCCGCCCAGCGCTCGTAGCCCTCCACCGCCGTCGGCAGCGTCGGGTAGATGTGCTCGGCGCCGATCCGAGCGGCGATGCCGTGCCGTTCCAGTGGCATCAGCAGGTCCTGCTTGACCCGGGCCAGCGCGAACACCACGTCGCGGTCGGCACAGACCTGGCGGAACTGCTCCATCGCGTCCAGGCCGGTGATGTCCACCTCGACGTTGGCCTCCACGTTGAGCAGGAACCACCGCGCCGGCGGGTCGGCCCCGTCCAGGGCGTCCTCGCACTTCTCCAGGAAGTCCTCCGCGTTGGCGAAGAACAGCGGGGAGTCGTAGCGGAACACGACCAGGCCGGGGACCTGCTGGGCGTCGGCGTAGTCGTCGACGTCGTGCCAGCCGGCCAGCCCGGGAACCCGTCCCAGCACGCCGTCGTGCGGGCGCGCGACGCGGACCAGCAGCTCGGCGATCGACAGCGCGATCGCCACCAGCACCCCGTAGAGGATGTCGAAGACCAGCACCCCCAGCGTCGCGCCGACCGCGAGAGCGAACTCGCGTCGCCGGAAGTGCCACAGCCGCCGGAACTCCGCGACGTCGACCAGCCGCAGGGCCGCGTAGATGACCAGCCCGCCGAGAGCCGCGCTGGGGAACGCCGCCAGCACGTCGCGCAGGAACAGCAGGACGACGACCACGCCCGCGATGGCGACCAGCGAGTAGACCTGGGTACGCGCACCGCTGGCCTCGGCGATGACCGAGCGGCTGGCGCTGGAGCTGACGGGGAACCCGCGGACCAGGGACGAGCCGACGTTGGCCGCCCCGAGGGCCAGCAGTTCCTGGTTGCTGTCGATCCGGTGCCGGTGCCGGGCGGCGAAGGTGCGACCCGTGAGCACGTTGTCGGCGTAGCCGACGACGAGGATGCCCACGGCGGGGAGCAGCAGCACGGAGACGTCGGCGCCGGACAGGCTGGGGAGCCCGAGCTCCGGCAGGGCCGCGGGGATCTCGCCGACGGTCTTGATCGTGTCCGGGTCCGGGTGGACGAGCGCGACGATCGCCGTCGCCAGCAGCACCGCGACCAGCGGCATCGGGATCCGCGGGTAGCGGCGGGCGAACAGCAGCAGGAACACCGTGACCCCGAGCCCCAGCGCGAGTGTGGGCCAGGACACCCCGTACTCGGGCAGGTTCGTCACGAAGGAGCGGATCTGCTGGAGGAAGGTCTCCCCCGCCACGTCGACGCCGGTCACCTTCTCCAGCTGGCTGGCGATCATGATGACGGCGACGCCGGCCATGTAGCCGACCAGGACCGGCTTGGAGAGCATGTCGGCCAGGAACCCCAGCCGGAGCACCCAGGCCAGCAGCGCGGCGAGGGCGACCAGCAGCGCGAGGGTGGACGCCAGCGCGGCGTAGCGGGCGGGGTCGCCCAGCGCGAGCGGCGCGAGGATGGCGGCGGTCATCAGCGCGGTGGTCGACTCCGGTCCCACGGACAGCAGCCAGGACGTCCCGAGCACGAAGTAGATCGCCAGCGTGACGATGATCGCGTAGAGGCCGACCTGCGGCTGCAGCCCGGCGAGGACCGAGTACGCCATCACCTGCGGGACGAGGTACGCGGTGACGGTGACGCCGCCCATGAGATCGCCGCGCAGGTAGCGGCGGGTGTCGTAGTCGCGCATCCGGACCAGGCCCGGGACCAGCCGGCCGAGCCGTCGGCCGAGGGACGGCGCGTGCTGCTCCGCCCGGGCCGAGACCGCCACCGACCGCACCTCCCCGGTCCGCTCCGTCAGCTGCCGCCCCGCCGTCCGGTGGGCCGCCGCACGCTCCGTGGGACGTCACGGTAGGGCGACGGCGCCGCGTAGGGCGGGAGAAACGGCGGGAGAACGGGAGGCGAACGCGCGGGTCAGGTGCCGGCGTACCAGCCGGCCGGGCCGCCGCGGAAGGCGTGCCGCGCCCGCAGCTCGGCGGCGAGGACGGGGGCGAGGGCGAGCACGCACGCGTCCAGCGGCTGGGGCAGCCGCACCTGCCGCTCGATCCCCAGGTACGAGGCGCCCTCCAGCGTCAGTCCGAGCACCAGGGCGGCCATCGGGTGACCGCCCGGCCCCACCAGCCGCGCCGTCCCGGCATCGAGGTCCTCGGTCGTCGCGTCCAGCACCGCCCGGACCCGACCCCCGACCACGATCTCCAGCCGGTAGCGGCTCACCGGAGTCGGCCCGCGCAGGCCCACCAGCCCGACGGTGCGGCGGTCGAACCCGACCTGGTAGCCGACGGGGGACCAGGTCGCGGTCACCGCCGGTCGGTTCCAGTCGTCGACGACGGTGAGCGTCGCCGGCGCCGTGGGCGCCGGCGGGAGGACCCAGCCCACGTGACCACCCGCGCCGTCGCGCAGCGGCGCCGGCGCACCGGACCCCGCGTCGACGAGCACGAGCCGGGAGGAGTCCAGGCCCACACCGTGCTCGGGCGGCACCGCCAGCCCCGCGAGCGGTTCGGTCGAGGTGCGCCCGGCATCCGCGACCGCGTCGGTCCAGCGCCGGCCGTCCCACCACCGGAACTCGTGCCGACCGGTCGGGTCGTGCCCCCACGCGCCGACGGGAGGTGCCGTGCCGTCCAGGCCCGGGAGCGGACCGGCGCCGTGCGCGGGTCCGGGCGGGGACCCTCCGGTGCCGACGGTCACCATCGCACCGTACGTCGGCGCCCGCCGCGAGGCGACCCCGACCCCGCGACCGGTCTCTACAGTCGGCCCATGGCCACGTCCTCATCGCCGTCCTCATCGCCGTCCTCGTCGCCGCAGCCGACACCCAAGCCGTCGCTCGACCCGGCCCGCTGGACACCGCCGCGGGACCGGGGGCTGACCGGGCCGTTCGCGCCGACCGACGCCGTCCACGGCCTGGAGCTGTGGCCGGTCCCCGGAGGCGGCCCGGAGGACATCGCCGTCGATGCCGCAGGGACCGTCTACACCGGGGTCGGCGACGGCTCGATCCTGCGCATCACCGACGAGGGCCGGGTGATCGAGCGGGTCGCGCACACCGGCGGCCGGCCGCTCGGCGTGGAACTGGCCCCGGACGGGACGCTCGTGGTCAGCGACTGCGAGCGCGGCCTGCTGGGGGTGGACCCCGCGTCCGGCGCCGTCACCGTCCTGGTCGACGCGGTGGACGGCCGACCGCTCACGTTCACCAACAACGCGTCCGTGGCCGGCGACGGGACCATCTACTTCACCGAGTCGTCCAGCAAGTTCACGCTGGCGCACCTCAAGGGGGACATGCTCGAGCACCGGGGGCTCGGCCGGCTCATGCGCCGCGGACCGGACGGTGCCGTCGACGTGCTGCTCACCGGCCTGGACTTCGCCAACGGCGTCGCGCTGTCGGCCGACGAGTCACACCTGATGGTCGCCGAGACCGGTGGCTACCGGGTGTCCCGGGTCTGGCTGACCGGCGAGCGGGCCGGCTCCCGCGACGTGCTGCTCGACAACCTGCCGGGCTTCCCCGACAACATCTCGCTCGGGCCGTCCGGGCTGTTCTGGATGCCGATCGTGTCCGAGCGCAACGCGCTGCTGGACCGGCTGCTCCCGCTGCCGGGCGCGTTGCGCAAGGCCGTGTGGGCGCTGCCCGACGCCCTGCAGCCGGACGCCTCCCGCAGCCTGCTCGTCGTCGGCTTCGACGCGGACGGCTCGGTCCGGGTCGTGCTGGAGGGACCCGGCGACCGCTACCACTACGTCACCGGCGTGCGCGAGCACGACGGCTGGCTGTACCTCGGCAGCCTCGAGGAGGACGCGGTGGCGCGGGTACGCCGCCCGGGCGCCTAGCGATCCACCTCGATCAGGTCGACCTCCACCTCGGCGTCGACCTCGCCGCCCTCGTCGTCCACCTCGACGTCGACCTCGATGTCGGCCTCGGCGACGATCCGCTCGACCGCGGGACCGCCCTGGCCGGCGGCGTGGCCGTGCCACGAGGCCATCGACCGGGTGACGCCGAAGAGGTCCGCGGCCCAGTCGTACACCCGCGGGGGCAGCAGACCGCGCAGCACCGGGGTCAGGTTCACCAGCCACGGCGTGAGCACCAGCGACCGGTCCCGGCGGACGCCCGTCAGCACCTGGTCGGCCAGCTTCTCCGGCGTCAGCCACTGGGTCAGCCGCGGTGGCGTCGACCCGTCGAACAGGCCGCTGCTGACGAAGCTGGGGCACACCGTGGTCACGCCCACGTGGTCCAGGCCGCGCTGCTTGAGCTCCAGCCGAAGCGACTCCCCGAACCCCAGCGCGCCCCACTTGCTGGAGGCGTACGTCGACCCGAACGGCACGCCGACGAGCGCCGAGGCGCTGGAGATGACCACGATGTGCGCCTCCGGACGCCCGATCAGCTCCGGCAGGAACGCGTGCGTCATGGCGACGACGCCGATCGTGTTGACCTCGTACGTGAGGCGGTGCCGACCCATCGGGACCTGCTCGAACGGCCCGCCGAACACGGTCCCCGCGTTGTTCACCAGGACGTCGATCGGGCCGACCTCGTCGCCGAGGCGGTCGCGCAGGGCCAGGATCGCCGCTTCGTCGGTCACGTCGAGCTGGTAGCCCACGGCGTCGACCCCGCGCTCGCGCAGCCGGGCCGCCGCGACCTCGACCCCCGGGCCGTCGAGGTCGGTGAGCACGAGCGCCGCGCCCTCGAGCGCGAACCGCTCCGCGATCGCCAGCCCGATCCCGCGGGCGCCGCCCGTGACGAGTACCCGTCGGCCGTTCAGGTCACGCATGTCAGTCCTCCGTGGCAAGGTCGCATCAGGCACAGTCGCCGGTGTCCCTCCCGATCCTGGCAAGGCCCGACCGCCGGACCGACGGCCGTTGGACCCGAATCACCCGGGACCCCGCGCGACCTGCGCCACACCCGGGCCGGCCCACGCCGGGTCCGGCACCGGCTTTCGACGGAGGGGAGGGACACGGCGCCATGGCCGGCCGGATCGAGGACTACGCGATCATCGGGGACACCCGCACCGCGGCCCTGGTCGGCCGTGACGGCGCCGTCGAGTGGCTGTGCGTGCCCCGCTTCGACAGCGGCGCCGTGTTCGCCGCCCTGCTCGGCGACGACAGCCACGGCAGTTGGCGGCTGGACCCGACCGACGAGGTGGTCGCGGTGGAGCGGCGCTACCGCGGCGACAGCCTGATCCTGGAGACCGAGCTCGCCACGCACGGCGGGCGGATTCGCATCGTCGACTTCATGACCCCGGCACCGGACCGCCAGGCGCTGGTGCGGCTGGTCGAGGGACTGCAGGGGTCCGTCCCCGTGCACATGTCGCTGCGGCTGCGGTTCGACTACGGGCACACGATCCCCTGGGTGAAGGCGGTGCCGGGAGGCATGACCGCCGTCGCGGGGCCGCACGCCATCCGGCTGGCGACGCCGGTGCCGCTGCGCGGCGAGGACCTCGCCACGGTGGCCGACCTCGAGGTCCGCGAGGGCGACTTGGTGCCGTTCGTGCTGTCGTCGTACCACCCGGCCGAGGAGCCCCCACCGCAGGTGGACGCGCAGGAGGCGCTCGCCGACTGCCAGCGCTACTGGGCCGACTGGATCGGGACCTGCTCCTACGAGGGTCCCTACCGCGAGGCGGTGGTCCGGTCGCTGCTGACGCTCAAGGCGCTGACCTACGGCCCGACCGGCGGTGTCGTCGCGGCCGCCACGACCTCCCTGCCGGAACAGGTCGGCGGCTCGCGCAACTGGGACTACCGCTACTGCTGGCTGCGCGACACCACGTTCACCCTGTACGCCTTCTCCGTCGCCGGCCACGAAGGAGAGGCCGCGTCGTGGCGGGACTGGCTGCTGCGTGCCGCGGCGGGCGCCCCCTCCCAGCTGCAGATCATGTACGGCGTCGACGGCGAGCGTCGGCTGGTGGAGTCCACCATCGACTGGCTGCCCGGGTACGAGCGCTCCGCCCCCGTGCGGGTGGGGAACGCCGCCTCCGGGCAGTTCCAGCTCGACGTCTACGGCGAGGTGATGGACGCCTTCCACCTGGCCCGCAAGGCCGGCCTGCCGCCGGACGCCGACGCCTGGGACCTGCAGCGCGAGCTGGTGGAGTTCGTGGTGGAGCACTGGCGCGACCCGGACGACGGGATCTGGGAGGTCCGCGGCGGCCGGCAGCACTTCACGTACTCCAAGGTGATGGCGTGGGTCGCCCTCGACCGCGCGGCCAAGGGGGTCGAGCGCTACGGGCTGGCCGGCGACGGGGAGCGCTGGCGGCGGGTGGCGGACGAGATCCATGCCGACGTGTGCCAGCACGGCTACGACGCCGGGATCGGCGCCTTCGTGCAGTCGTACGGCTCCACCACGCTGGACGCCAGCGTGCTCGCCATCCCGCTGGTCGGCTTCCTGCCCCCGGACGACCCGCGGGTGGTGAGCACCGTGGACGTGCTGTCCCACGCGCTGGTGCAGGACGGGTTCGTGCAGCGCTACCGCACCGACACCACCGACGACGGCCTGAGCGGGTCGGAGGGCACGTTCCTGATCTGCTCGTTCTGGCTGGTCGACAACCTGGCCCTGCAGGGCCGGCACGGCGAGGCGCGGGAGCTGCTCGAGCGCCTGCTGGCGCTGCGCAACGACGTGGGCCTGCTCAGCGAGGAGTACGACCCGCGCGCGGGCCGGATGCTGGGCAACATCCCGCAGGCGTTCTCCCACGTCGGCGTCATCAACGCCGCGCACAACCTGCGCGAGGGTGGTGGCCCGGCGCACGACCGGGCCGAGGTGCACGGCCCGCCCGAGGTGCACGGCCCGCCCGAGGTGCACGGCCCGCCCGAGGTACCGCCGGATCGAGACACAGTTGCGACCTGATCCCCCTACGCGTTCGGTGACCACGGAGCTACTCTGAGTAGAGAGTTCGGAGGAGGCCACCACACCGTCGGGGGGAGGTCGGGATGGACGACCGACGGGTTGACACCCGGCACGAGACCGGCGCCCACCGTGACCACTGGCGCGACGCGGACGTCGAGGACGCGGCGGACGGCCGGCTGACCCGGGTCGCCTGCCCGGTCTGCGGCACCGACGCGCTCTACACCGCGGTGGGGGTGCACGCGCGGCCCTGGCACCGGGTGCACTGGTACCTCGACGCCCGGGGCCGGGTGCTGGCCCGCTGGACCGACGGCGACGGGGACCTGCACGAGGTGGCCGCCCGCGCCCCTGAGGTCTTCTGCCAGGGCTGCCACACCCGGGTGAACGGCCCCGAGGTCTGGCGGGCGGAGGACCCGGTCGCCCCCTGGCCCCGGGTGTTCTTCCGCGGCGCCTGACCGGCCGCGCCGGTCGACCGCGGACCGACCCGAGGGCCGCAGCCGGGTCGCCGCGTACCCTCCCCGGCATGACCGCCGACCCCGTGCACGCCCCGGTCACCCGCTTCGCCGACGTGGGCTCGGTGACGCTGGCATACGAGACGTTCGGCGACCCCGCGGGCGAGCCACTCGTCCTCGTCATGGGGCTGGCGACGCAGATGATCGCCTGGCCGGACCCGCTGTGCCGGGCGCTCGCCGACCTGGGGCACCACGTCATCCGCTTCGACAACCGCGACATCGGGTTGTCCACGCACCTGGACGGCCTGCCGACGCCGAAGCCGTGGGACACGCTGCTGCCGCACCGGCGCCCCCCGTACTCCCTCGACGACATGGCCGACGACACCGTCGGGCTGCTCGACGCGCTCGGGCTGGAGTCGGCCCACCTGGTCGGCGCGTCGCTGGGCGGGTTCATCGCGCAGACGGTGGCGGTGCGGCACCCGGACCGGGTGCGGTCGCTGTCCCTGGTCATGACGTCGACCGGGTCACGCCGGGTCGGCCTCCCCAGCCCGCGGGCGGCCCTGGTGCTGCTGCGCCGGCCCCCGACCCCCGACCGCGAGGCCGCGATCCAGATGCGGATCGACACCTTCCGGGTCATCGGCTCCCCCGGCTACCCCCTGGACGAGACGTACGTCCGGGACCTCGCCGGCCGCTCCTACGACCGCGCGTTCGACCCCGCCGGCGTCACCCGCCAGCTGGCCGCAGCGATGTCCCAACCGGACCGGACCCGCGCGCTGGCAGGGGTACGGGTCCCGACCGTGGTGATGCACGGGCTGGACGACCCGCTGATCCACCCCAGCGGCGGCCGCGCCCTCGCGCAGGCGATCCCGGGGGCCCGCTTCGTCGGCTTCCCCGGGATGGGCCACGACCTGCCCGCGGCGCTGTGGCCCCAGTACGTCGACGAGATCGCCTCGGTCACCGGCCGGGGCCACTGACCCGACCGGGCCACCGGGGGACACCGGGCCCGGCCATACTCGCCCGATGGAGCGGATGAGCTGGCTGGACTCGATGTTCCTCCGGCTGGAGAACGACCGGCAGCAGATGGCCGTCGGCGCGGCCCTGACCTTCGACGGGCCGATGCCGTCGTACCGCGAGGTCCTCGAGGCCGTCGCCGGCAAGCTGCCCGCCGTCCCGCGCTACCGCCAGCGCGTCCACACCCCGCCGCTGGGCGTCGGGCGTCCGGTGTGGGTCGACGACCCGCACTTCTCGCTGCGCTACCACGTCCGCCACACCGCGCTGCCCGCTCCCGGCACCCAGGAGCAGCTGCTCACCACGGCCGGCCGCATCTTCTCGCTGCGCCTGGACCGCGACCGCCCGCTGTGGGAGATGTGGCTGGTCGAGGGCCTCGGGGACGGCGGCTGGGCGCTTCTAAGCAAGACCCACCACGCGATGGTCGACGGCGTCGCGGGGGTGGACCTGGCCGGTCTGCTGCTCGACCCCCAGCCCACCCCCGCGCGCCCGCGCGTGATCCCCGCGGACGACCAGCCCGTCGGCACCGACACGGACTGGGCCGCGGAGGGGTCGCCCTCGACGCTCGACGTCGTCCGAGTCACCGTCCAGGGCTCGGCCACGGACCTGGCGCACGGCGCGGTCGCGTTCGGACGCACCCTCGCGCGACCCGCGGACGCGGCGAAGCTGGTGGCCGGGGTCGCCTACGGCGCAGCCCGCCTGGGCGGCCGCCTCGCGAGCCCCCACGTCAGCGAGCTCACCGGCCCGCTCAGCCCGCACCGGCGCTGGGCCTGGGCCCGGATGTCGATCCGCGAGGTCAAGACGGTCCGGCAGGCGTTCGGCGGCACCCTCAACGACGTCGTCCTCACCGCCGTCACCGGCGGGTTCCGGGCCCTGCTGCAGTCACGGGGCATCGCGGTCGACGGCCGGGTCGTCCGCACGATGGTCCCGGTCAACACCCGCACCGAGCCCGACCCGGCCGGGCCGCGCAACGCGGTGTCGGCGCTGTTCGTCGACCTCCCCGTCGGCGAGGCCGACCCGGTGGCCTGCCTGGAGGACCTCACCCGGACGCTGCAGGCCGCGAAGACCTCGGGCATGGCCGAGGTGATCACCGGGGCGTTCGCGCTCGCCGACGTCCCCCCGCCGGCGCTGCTCGACGCCGCGACGACCTGGATCGGCCAGTACGGCTGGCAGGACCGGGTGTCCACGGTGACGACCAACGTGCCCGGGCCGCGGATCCCGCTGTACTTCGCCGGCCGCCGGCTGCAGGAGATGTTCCCCTACATCCCGCTGGGCATGTCCGTCCGGATCATCATCGGGATCATGTCGTACGACGGCCGGCTCGCCCTCGGCATCACCGGCGACCTCGATGCCGCACCCGACGTCGACGTGCTCGCCCGCGGGGTCGAGGACACCATGGCCGCGCTCATCGCGGCGGCGCAGGACCGCCGGACGGAGTAGTCCCCGGTTCGTCCGCACCGGCCCACGCGCCGTGCTCGCGGCGGGCCCAGTCGACCGGGACCGACCCGGTGCGCATGCCGGCCCTGGCCACGGGATCCCGAGCGGCCATGTAGAGGTGCCCGACGGCGACCACCGCCACCGCCAGCGCGAGCCAGTCGTGCACGAACGTGGCGCCGGTCCGCCACTCCAGCGGCCACAGCCAGGCGAACCGCATCACGGTGCCGGTGCCGAGCAGGACCAGGACCGCGCCCAGGGTGAAGGACGCGTTCAGCTTCTGGCCGGCGTTGAACTTGCCGACGGCGATCCGTCCGCTACGACGGTCCGAGGAGCGCAGCCACTCCCAGTCCCCCGGCCGGAACCGGTTGAGCCGCCGCACGTCCGCCCGGAACGACGGCGACAGCAGGAACCCCAGCAGCAGCGGGACGGGGAGCAGGAAGCCGCACCACAGGTGCACCTGCACCACCAGCGAACGGCGCCCGACGAGCTGGCTGAGGTCGGGGACGTACAGCACCGCCGCGCTGGCCAGGCAGCCGAGCATCAGCACCCCGAGGCTGCGGTGCACCCACCGCTCGCCGCCGGTGAACCGCTGCAGCATCAGCCGGGTTCCCGCCACCGGGTCGCTGGCCGCCGTCATGCGATCGGCTCGTCATTGACGCGACCGTTGGAGGATCCGACCCAGGCGTCGATGTCGTACCCGCGCAGCTCCCAGTAGCCGGGTTTCACCTCGGCCGTCAGCTCGATGCCGCCGAGCCACTTCAGCGACTTGTAGCCGTACATCGGGGCCACGTACAGGCGCACGGGACCACCGTGCTCACGCCGCACCTCGGCGCCGAGCATGCCGGTCGCGACCAGGACGTCGTCGCGCATCGCCTGGTCGAGCGTGAGCGACTCGGTGTAGACGCCGTCGAACGAGGTGAACCGTACGGCGGTCGCCGCGTCCTGGACGCCGACGAGGTCGAGCACGTCCCGGAGCAGCACGCCCTTCCACGGCACGTCGTCGACCCGCCACCCCGTGACGCACTGGAAGTCCGCCGTGATGCCGGTCTGCGGGAGCAGGCCCAGGTCGGAGAACGTGAGCTCCCGCGGACGGTCCACCAGGCCGCCGACGGTGAGCCGGTAGTCCTGCTTGGTCCGCTCCGGCTGGACGCTGGTCACCGAGTAGAAGCGGAAGCCACCCGCGCCCGGCAGCAGGCTGGTGATGCCCGTCGGGTCGTTGGCGAACAGCGAGCTGACGCCGCGGGCCACCGCCGACCCGCCCAGGACGCCGAGCGCCCCGAGCCCGAGCATCCCGAGCACGACCCGGCGGCCGACCGGGCTGCCGCCGGTGTCCGGGGGTCTGCCGTCGACGGCGGTGCCGTCCGCACGGTCGTCGGCGCCGTGATGAGAGGTCCGGTCCACCGCACCAGGACAGCACACCAGGCCGGCACCGGCACCGCCCCTCGCCTTACGGACCGGTGACGGCTGGGGCGCGCATCTCAGGCGTAGGGAGCCTCCCGCGCCACCTCGTGCCAGGCCTGGGCGCAGGCCCGCCAGTCATTCCACCCCGGTCGCCACAGCAGGTCCTCGTCCCCCATCCCGCCGGACCGACGCAGACGGACCAGCTGGTCCGCGGACAGCGGGCCGGTCGCCTCGGCGGCATCCGTCCCCTCCGCCGGGGTGTCTGCCGGACGGCGGTACCACGGTGTGGCCGCAATCGGGAACCACCCGGATCCCACCGGGTCCCCGGCACCTCGGGTGACGTCCCGCGCGCCGGCGAACGACGACGTCGCGATCCGGCGCACCCCGTCCCCGGGATCGACCCACAGCTCCACCCGACCGGCGTCGTCGCCAGGACCGTCACCGTCAGTGTCACCGACACCGTCACCGCCCGCAGGCTCGGACACGGTGAAGGCGGCCGCGAGGTCACCGGCGACGAAGGCGCCTCCCCGGCAACGGCCGTCCTCGGCCAACGTCAGCGCCAGCCCGTCGCCGCCGGGACCGAAGACGTGGATGACCCGGGTCCCCCACCCCACCGGGACCGGGCCCACCCTCGTCCAGCCGTCTCCGTCGAGCCCGCCGGACTCGGCCCCACGGGCCTCGGCCCCGCCGGCCGCGGCCCCGCCGGCCGCGGACCCGCCGGTCACCGCCCCGGCGGCGTCCCGCAACCGATCGAGGACGACCAGCGCCGCCACGACCTCGTCGTCGTCGACCGCGTCACCGCGCGCCACCCGCGACAGCACGGCGAGCACTCGCGGCCAGGACGCCGCTTCGGGTTGACGCGAGGCCGCCATGTCACACCCCCCGCCACCGACGCATCGGGCCCGGGCCACCGGGCTCGTCCCGCGCCGCGCACGCCAGAGCGGCCTCCACCCAGGACTCCGGCCAGCCCGCCACGCCGTTCGGCCCGACGACGTCCTCGGGGTGCGCCCGCAGCCGCGCCAGGGCCAGCGACTCCTCGATCGCGGCTCCCCTGGGCAGGTACTGCATCCCGACCAGGAGGGCGGGGCTGGTCACGACACCACTCCAGGCGAGGAGGGCGCACGCCGCCGTCACCGCGGCGGTCCGGGCGGCCGCCACCGCGAGCGCCCTGGTCCGCTCCCCCTCCTTCGTCATCAGCCCGTCCGGGCCCGTCGGCATGGGCCAGTCCTGCGACCACCAGGAGTCGATAGCGCGCGGGTCGTCGTAGCCGGCGTCCCCCGCCAGCACGACGGCCGCCCAGTTGTGGGGGCCGACGAGCCCGGGGAACTCGTACGTGATGGGCTCCAGACCGAGCATCCGCGCGGCCGTCTCCGGATCGAACGCGGCCGCCGGCGGCGTACGACCTGCCCGGCGGGCGAGCAGCCACTCCACCACGCGGGGGGCCATGTTGCGGCAGATGTACGGGCTGGTCAGGTCTGCCACGGCCCCGCAGCGAAGGTTCCAGGCGGCGCCGGTGACCAGCCGCCACACCGGGTCCTGGACACGGGCGGACCAGGCGCCCTCCCGGACCGACCGCCAGTAGGCCTCGTACACCGGGTTCACCAGATCCAGCCCGCCACCGGCAGCCGGGTCGCGATGGTGGGCATTGACCGCCTCGACGAGGGCCTGCGCATTGCGGCCGACGTCCACCAGCAGCGCCGTGCCCTCACGCGCGGACTCATCGGCCCCGTCGGACTCGACGACGAGGTCGACCGTGGGGAGCAGCCGCCACTGCAGTCCCGACCACCTCAGCTGCCAGTGGGCCGTCCCGCCGGAATCGGTCTCGACGCGCTCGTCGGACGCGACCGTCAGCGAACCGGGTGCGGACCCCGGCCCCTCCACCCGGCACCGCAACGGGATCCCGGCCAGTCGGCGCCCCCAGTCACCGGGAGCCACGGCGGCCACGGCCAGGTCGACCGTCCCCGCGTCGCGCCCCGGAACGGCCCACAGCCGCAGGTGCGGGCACACCACCCTCAGCGGCCAGACCGTCGGCGGGAGGTCCTCCCCGAGCCCGGTCGGGGTACGCCGGCGCGCCAGCACCTCGATCTGCGGGCGCCACGCGCGGCGACCTTCGGAGTCCAGGAGGAGCCGGCTGGTGGTGACCTCGAACGTGAGCGTGTGGGGTGGGGAGAGATCCTCGCGCAGGCGGAGCACCACCTGGTCGGCCGCGAACGCCGGGATGCCGCGCAGGCGGGCGCCGACCACGGCCACGGACGGGCTCGGCTCGTCCCGGCCACCGACCTCGCGGCCGTACGCCACCAGCCGAAGCAGCGCCCTCCCGTCCGCCAGCAGGTCCACGTCGCGCAGCTCGCGGCCGTCCGGGTCGCGCAGGACGACCTCGAACTGGGTGCGCACGTGAACCGCGCAGGCAGCGCTCGTCCCGGCGCCGGGGCCGGACGACGTCGCCACGACCTCCAGGTCGACGTCCGCGACGCCCGGGTCGACGTGCACGCCGACCTCCGCCGCCGACGGGGTTCCGGCCCGGTCCAGCCGAATCCCCGGGACCGGCGCGGACAGGGTGACGTCCACGACGGCCTCGGGTGCGGGCAGGACCGCGCCCGTCGGGTCGACCCGCCAGGCCACCGCCCGCAGCGGGACGGTGCGGTCCGGTGGTGTGGTGATCTCCGGCGGGTCCACCTGCAGCAGGTACACCGTCTCCGGCGGCGACCCCGGCGGCCCTCGACGGGCACGCAGCGCCCAGGCCACCAGCAGGGCCGCCGCCAGCAGCAGGCCGAGTCCGCCGACCAGGGGGATCCACGACACCGCACCGGTCGCGGGGGGAGCCGGACCCGCGGACGAGGACGGCGCGACACCCGAGGCGGACGGGGTCGCGGGCGCGCCGGACGGCGGGACCGCCGCCGTGGCCGCGTCGTCGACGAAGGGGTTGAGGTACCCCTCGACACGGAGGACCTCGCCGACACCACCGGTCCGTCCCACCGATACCGAGAACGTGACCGGGACGCCGTGGGGAACGGCCAGTCGCAGGCGAACCGGCCAGCGGCGGATGTCACCGGCACCGGCCTCCAGCGGCTCTCCCGCCGGAGGGAAGGACACCGATGTCTCGGGCGTGATGTTCCCGGCGATCGACAGCCGGGCGGACCCGCTCACGCGGGTGACGGCCGCCGAGCTCGCCGTGGCGGGCAGCCCGACCACGAGGTCGGCGTACAGAACGACCTGGTCGGACAGGACCTGACCGTCCACCCAGCGGTCCTGGACCGGCCCGCTGATCCGGTCCAGCCCGGCACCCTCGAGGTTCCAGGTCAGGGCCAGCCCGTCCGCAGGGTCGCCCACCGACTCGCCCCACGTCCGGACCGCCCCACCAGGCCGGACCGCCGTGCCCGACCCGGCCGCCGTGCCCGACCCGGCCGCCGTGCCCGACCCGGCCGCCGTGCCCGACCCCGGCGCCGCCAGCGCCGACGCCGGCGCCGAAAGGGCCACCAGGACCGTGCCGGCAGCGGCACCGACGAGCAGGGGAAGGAGGCGGCGGATGCCCACGTCGGGCAGCCTCGCCCGAGCCGACCGCACCAACCAGGGTCCTTGGCCTAGTCACCCCCGCCGTACGGGGGATGCACCCGACCCGGGCGCGGTCGGCCTCGACCGGGTCCCGACTCGGGCATGGTTCCTTCCCTCGCACTGACTCCTGCGTCCGTGGCCCTGACACGCTCGCCGCCGACTCCGGAGTCGCCGGCTCAGGAGTCGAGGCTGGCCTCGAGCGAGATCTCGGGAACCGCCGCGAGGGCCCGGCTGACCGGGCAGCTCTCCTTGGCCTGCTGCGCCATCGCCTGGAAGTCCTGCTCGCTCACACCCGGGACGGACGCGGTCACGCGCAGCACGATCGAGGTGATCACGAAGCCGGTCTCGTCGCGCCCCAGCGTCACGCTGGCGTCGACGTCCAGGGCGAGGACCGGCGTACCGGCCTGGGCCAGCGCGTGCGCCAACGACATCGAGTAGCAGGCCGAGTGAGCGGCGGCGATCAGCTCCTCCGGGCTGGTCTGCCCCTCCGGCTCACCCGCGCGGGACGGGAAAGACACCGGGAAGTCACCGGCGTTGGACGAGTTCAGGCTGACCGAGCCCGACCCCGACATGAGGTCGCCGGTCCAGTGAGTCGTGGCGTGGCGGGTAGGCATCGCATCTCCTCCGGCTCGGTCTCGCTCGGCGGCGCTCGCTCAGCGCAGCGGGGGCCGCGGCTGGTCGTCGGGGTACATCGAGTCCGCCGCAGGAGGCGTCGTGCTGAGCACGGCCACCTCGTCGGCGCTGAGGACCAGCTCGGCGGCCGCGACGCTGTCCAGGACGGACTCCGGCCGGCTGCTGCCCGGGATAGGGATCACCACGGGCGACAGCGCGAGCAGCCAGGCGAGGACGACGCGCTGCGGACTGACCCCGTGGTCGGCGGCGACCCGGCCGAAGGCCTCGTACCGGGACCCCACCTCAGCCGCCTGGTCCGCGCCACCGAGGGGTGACCACGGCAGGAACGCGATCCCGAGCTCGGTGCAGCGGTCGAGGACGTCGGCATCCCCTCGGTACCGTGGCGAGAACTCGTTCTGGACCGAGACCACGCCGCCGCCACCCGTGCCGCCGAGCAGTTCCAGCGCCAGGTCCAGCTCCGGCAGGTTCACGTTGGACAGACCCACCTGCCGCACCAGGCCGCGGTCCCGGAGTGCACCGAGGGCGGCGACCTGCTGCGCATAGGGGATCGCGGGGTCGGCACGGTGGTGCTGGTACAGGTCGATCACGTCCACGCCGAGCACCCGCAGGCTCTCCTCCGCCGCGCGCAGCAGCCCGTCGGGGCTCCCGTCGCGACCCCATGTCTCACCGGGCCCGCGGGTGATACCGCCCTTGGTGGCGACCACCAGCGCGGACCGGTCCGCGGCTTCGCCGTCCCACGTACGCAGCGCCTCCGCGACCAACTCCTCGTTGTGGCCCATGGCGTTCCACGCGGGCGCATAGATGTTCGCGGTGTCCAGCAGCGTGACGCCGGCATCGAGCGCGGCATGAATGGTCGCCAGTGCCCGCGGGCGGTCGTCCAGCATGAGCGGGAAGGACATCGGCATGCAGCCGAGGCCGATGCAGCCGACCTCGCGATCGCCGATGCGCCGCTGGGGCAGACGCGCGTGCACGGTCATACCGAGATCCTGTCAGCAGGTACGCAGCCGTCGCACCGGCACGATCCCCTGCGGCACCCGCAGCACGCTCAGGGCGCCAGCGCCGCGGACGGCACCGGACGATCCGGCGGGCCTGGTCGCGCGTAGGGATCGGACGCCAGACTGTACGGATGGACCCGGTCACCGTCAGCCGCCACGTCGAGGCGCCCCCGGAGGTGGTGTGGGAACTCACTACCGACATTGCCGGCTCTCCGCGGACGCTCACCGGAGTCGTCCGGGTGGAGATGCTGACCGAACCCCCGTTCCGGGTGGGGACGCGGTGGCGGGAGACGCGGGTGATGATGCGCCGCGAGGCCACCGAGGAGATGTGGGTGACCGAGATCGACCCCGGGACGTCCTACACCGTCGAGGCGGAGAGCAACGGGATGCACTACCGGACCGTCGTCACGGTGGCCGCGAGCCCCGGCGGCGGCACGGACCTGGCGATGACGTTCTCGGGAACGCCGACCCACGTGGTGTCGCGCGTCCTCGGCGCGATCATGAACCCGTTCGTCCGGCGCAGCATCGAGGGCATGGTCGGCAAGGACCTCGACGACCTGGCCGCGGCGGCGCAGTCCCGGACCACCGGGCCCGACTGAGGACCGAGCGTCGGACCAAGGGCACCCGCCCCCGCAGGCCACCGTGAGTCGGACCCGCGCAGGGCGCACTGCCGGCCCAGGGCCCTTGGCGGGCGATGGGCAGGCAGTCGCACCGTCGCGCACGCCTCCTGCCGCGCAGCCCCTGTCGCGCACGCCCACCGTCGGTCTTGCCCTCGTCAGGCGCCCGGTCTTGCCCTCGTCAGGCGCCGAGCAGCGCCCCGACTGCGGCGTTGAGGTGGAGTCGTTGGCCGCGGGCGTAGCGGGCGGCCGCTTTGCGTAGTTCGTCGGCGGCGGGGTGTAGGGAGTCGTCGCGGGTCAGCGGGGGCGCGCCGGGGGTCGGCTGGACTGGGGGGTGTTCGGGTAGGGGGCGGCCGTCGGGCAGCCAGAAGGTGAACCGCCCGGGGTCGGGGATGCCGATGCTGTAGGCCTGTTCGTGCAGGCGGCGGTGGTGGAAGCCGCACAGGGTGATCAGGTTGTCGCTGTCGGTGGTACCGCCGTGGATCCAGTGCCGGACGTGGTGCAGGTGCAGGTGCCGGCGCGCTGCGCAGCCGGGGTAGCGGCAGGCCCCGCCGTCGCGTCGTAGCACCGCGGCGCGCTGCCGGGCCGTGGTGCGGCGGCGGGTGCGGCCCAGGTCGATCCCGCGGCCGTCGCCGAGTTCGGCGATCAGCCGGATCTGCTGGTCGCACAGCACCCGGGCGAGCAGGACGGGGTGGGCGCCCAGCCCGATGTCGAAGCTGGATCTGCCCCGGCGTTGGTGATCTTCCGCGGAAGATCGTTTCCCGGTCTCCGCGTCCATCCCGGCGTGCGTCCCGGCGTCCGTGCCGGCGTCCGTGCCGGCGTCGGTGCCGGCGTCGGTGCCGGCGTCGGTGCCGGCCGCGGGTGCCTCGGTCCAGGCGGCGGCCTCGGCCAGGGCGGGCAGGTCGGCGTGCAGCACGACCTGCACCGGTGCCCGCTGCCCGGTCGGGTCGACCCCGGCGGCGTCGGCGACGGCGTCGGCGTAGGCCTGGGCCAGCGCGACCACCGCGTCCGCGCGGGACCGCACCGCCCGCTCCCCGTGCCGGCCGTGCGCCCCGTCCTGCGCCCCGTCGTGCGCCCCCTCGTGGGCCCCGTCGTCCTCATCGCCGGGCTCGGCCGGGTCCGGCTCGTTCAGGGCGGTGGCGTAGGCGGCGTCCAACGCGGCCACCACCAGCGCCCCCTCCTCCCCGGCCAGGCGCGCCCTCAGCACGACCATGCCGTCGGTGTCGACGTACCAGCGGGCCTCCCGGGCCCGGTGCCGCGCGGACTCCTCCTGCGGGCGCAGCGAGCGGCGCAGCCCGGCCACCAGCCGCTCCACCTGCGCCCCGGTGCACTGCACCGCCAGGTCCAGCAGGGTGTCCTCCCCGACCTCGTCGACGGCGCGGGTGACCGCGCGGACCTGGGAGTACGACAACCGGCCCGCCGCGAACTGCGCCACCGTCCTGGGCATCCGCCTCAGCGCCCGCGCCACCCGCACGTGCTCGGCCGCCGTGCCCGACCCGATGCCGCAGCGCCAGGACAGCCAGTGCGCCGTGGACCGCACCCCGTAGGAGTGGGACCAGGCGGACCGGCGGTCGAACTCGCCCAGGTGCAGCAGCCACGCGCACGTCGCCGCCGCGATCCGCCCCGCCTCACCCACCACCAGCTCCTCCAACGCACCGTCATCCAGCACATCGACACCCGGCACATCGACGGCAGGCACATCGACGGCAGGCACATCGGCGCCCAGCGCATCAGCGGCGGCCCCGTCAGCCCCGACGAGGTGGTCAGGGCCACCGAGGCCAGCGCCGCCCAGGCCAGCGCCGCCCAGGCCAGCGCCATCGAGGTCAGCGCGACCGACGTCAGCCTCGGCATCACGCGCGTCGACGCGGCGCGGGCGGACGAGGGATGCGCCCGCGCGGCGGGCAGCGCCGGTCCCACCGGGCGCGGTCGGCGAGGACTCGGGTCGGACGTCAGACACCAAGGTCAGGTGATCAGGCATGACCCGACGCTACGGCGGAGGTCAGACACCCCCGCCTGGACAGCCAATGCCGGGCGGCAGGCAGCCCGCGTCACAACGATGACCCGTCCCGGGGGGCGACGGCAGCGGAGTGCGAGGGAGCGGAGTGCGAGGGGAGGCCGACTCGGGTCAGAGCCCGGCGACCTGCTTGACCAGCTTGGCGTAGGCCTTCATGCCGTCCCCGGTGAGGTGCACGCCGTCGGAGACGAAGTACTCGGGGTGGCCCTCCGACACCGACTTCCAGTCCGCGATGACCGCGTTGGGGTAGTCGGGCACGACCTTCTCGATGACCTCGTTGTTGGGGTCCATCCAGCGCCGCGGCACGTTGACGTTGACCACTACGACCCGCTGCCGGTTGTCCAGCGCCTCCAGCATGTCGCGCAGCTGGCTCTCGGTGATGATGCCGTTGGTGCCGGTGTGGATCATCACGGTCGGTGCCAGCTTGCCCTGCGACTGCAGCGTCTCGATCCGGGCCAGCACCCCGCCGGCCTGGCGGCCGACCTCGGCGTCCACGCCGGTCATGTCGATGACCCGCTGCAGGGTGACGCGGGCGCCGAGCAGGACCGAGTCGCCGATGGCGGACAGCCGGCCGTTGCGGTTCTTGGTGACCCGTGCGTCAGGCTCGGCCGAGGCGCCCGAGCCTGAGCCCGATCCCGCCTCGGTCGACGGATCCTGGGTCGGTCCCGCGTCGGTGTCGCCTCCGTCCGCCGGCCCCGCGCCGTCGTCGACAACCTCACCGGCCCCGGCGGGCTGCGGGTCGTCCAGGGAGACGCTGGTCGGGCCGCCGTCGGCTACGCCGATCGCGGCGGCCACGTCGGAGGCCAGGCCGCCGTTCTCGTCGGCCTTGGGTGCGGTCGCGAGGCCGGCACCGACGAGGGTCACGCAGGCCACCGTCAGGCCGACGCTCACCAGCGCCCGGCGGCGGTAGATGTCGCGGGTCTGGTGGTCGGACTCCTTCCATCGGGCCATGAAGCGGCCGATGGCCCCGTGCCGGATGGGCAGCTCGACGTAGCGATAGGACAGCTCGGCGACGCCGAAGGTGAGCCCGAGCCGCAGCAGGAGGTTCCAGACCCCCTCGACAGGGATGTCCAGGTCGGGCCGGGTGACGACGAAGATCGGCCAGTGCCACAGGTACAGGCCGTATGAGCGCTCGCCGATGTAGCGCCACGGCTGGGTGCCCAGCCAGCGGCCGAACGGGGCGCCGGGGTGGCTCGCCGCGGCGATGAGCACCGCCACCACGACCGCGATGACCAGGAAGCCGCCGCGGTACAGCGCGTTGGAGAACTCGCCGACGTTGAGATAGATCCAGCCGACCGCGAGCAGGGCCGCGATGCCCACCCCGGTCACGACCGCCGCGCCGCCGGGGGCCAGCTTCTGCTTGAGCCGGCCCGGCCGCCAGGCGGTGGCCATGGCGGCACCGACCAGGAGGCCCATGGCATGGGAGTCCGCCCCGAAGTAAACCCGGCTGGGGTCGGCGAGCTCGGGGTAGCCGTTGCGGATCGACAGCCAGGCCATCCATACCGTGGACAGCACCGCGCCGACGACGGCCACGATGCGCACCGCGGACCGGCCCCGCCAGCGCAGGGCGCCGAAGACGACCAGCGGCCAGATCAGGTAGAACTGCTCCTCCACCGCCAGCGACCACAGGTGCTGCAGCATCGCCGGCCGGCCGATGAACTCGAAGTACGACTGGTCGGCGGCGATATACCACCAGTTGGTGACGTAGAAGAACGCCGCGGGCACGTCGGTGCGTACCGACGGCGCGGCGTCGCGGTAGAAGAAGGCGGCCATGACGGAGACGACCGCCAGCACGAGGAACAGCGCCGGCAGCAGCCGGCGCGCCCGTCGTATGTAGAACCGCTTGAAGTCGATGGTGCCGCGGCGGTCGAACTCCTCCAGCAGCAGCGAGGTGATGAGGAAGCCACTGAGGACGAAGAAGACGTCGACGCCGAGGAAGCCGCCCTCGATCCAGGTGAGGTCGGCGTGGTAGAGCAGCACGCCGAGCACCGCGATGGCCCGGATCCCGTCGAGGCCGGGCAGGTAGCCCATCTCGCCGGCGGGGCGGCCGCGGTCGAGGTTCCAGGGGACGCGCGTGGGCGCCGGGCTCGAGGCCACGCATCCTCCTGGCTCGCGGGGGCGGGGGATCCCGGGGGTACCGACGCGCCGGGGCGGGACGGGGTTCCCCGGGCGGGGTCAGGTGCACGGTGATCGGATCGTGACGATTCTACGAGAGGGGACCGACTGCCCCCGCACGCCGCGCCCGGCGGACAGGGGCCCCATGGGTCACTCCCGGCTCAGGAACCACTTCCGGCCCGTGACGGCACGATCCCGACGGAACCGATCCCGACGGCATGATCGCGACGGCATGATCCCGACCGGAGGGAGGGCCGGATGAGCACCACTCCCGTGGCGGCGACGGCCATGGTGCCGGTCGAGCGGACCGTACGACGGCTGGGCTGGCTGGCCGGCTGGTGCGGCGCGCTCGCCGTGGCCGCGTACGGGGTGCTGGTGTGGACGTCCTGGGGCCAGCGCGGCGATGACGAGGCGTGGGTGTCCCGCGGCGCCATCGACCACCCCGACCTCCTGGTCGACCGTGACCTGCTCGGCGTGGTGACCGTCGCAGGACTGGTGGTCACGCTGGTGCTGCTCGCCGCGGTCGGGCTGGCCCGGCGCACCCCGCGACGGGCGCTGGTGGCGGCAGCCGGTTTCGCCGGCGCCGTCGTCACCGCGGAGGTCCTGCGCCGGGTGCTGCCCCGCCCGGGTCTGGACGACGTCTGGGCGGACGTGCTGGGGGAGAAGGCGTTCAACACGTTCCCGAGCGGGCACGCGACGATCGCCACGGCGTCCGCGCTGGCGCTGGTGCTGGTCTCGGCGCCCGCGTGGCGGAGGTGGGTGGGCCTGGCCGGCATCGCGTGGGCCTCGCTGGTCGGCATCGCGACGGTCGCCAGCGGGTGGCACCGGCCCTCCGATGCGCTCGGCGGCGTGCTCCTGGCCGGGCTGTGGCTGTCGGGCGTCGCGGCGTGGTGGGTGGCCCGCGCCGGACGACCCGGACCCTCGCGCCGGATGGCGTACGGGCTGCCCTGGGGCCTGGGCCTGGTGTTCGTCGTCGCCGTCGAGCTGTGGTGGTCCCGTTCCGGAATCGGGACCGGGGTGGGGAAGGCGGGCGGCACCGAGGTGCTCGTCTACGTCCTGGGCCAGGCGCTGGTGGTGCTGGCCGTGGTCGTGCTGCTCACGACCTACGGCCCGCTGATGCACCACGTGGTCCTCGAGCCCGAGGACGGGGACGGGCGGCCGGGCTGAGGGGTGCGCGGGCGGCCGCCCGGCCGCCCGTCCGACCCGTGCCGGTCAGGTCCCGCGGAAGCGGTTGATCTGGTCGAGGTGCTGCGTCCGAAGCTCCTCGTCGCGGACGCCGAGCCCCTCCTGCGGGGCCAGGGCGAGCACGCCGACCTTGCCCTGGTGCAGGTTGCGGTGCACCTCGAACGCCGCCTCTCCCGTCTGCTCCAGCGGGAACGTCTTGGACAGCGTGGGGTGGACCATGCCCTTCGCGATGAGCCGGTTGGCCTCGTACGCCTCGCGGTAGTTGGCGAAGTGCGAGCCGACGATGCGCTTGAGGTTCATCCACAGGTAGCGGTTGTCGTACTCGTGCATGTAGCCCGACGTCGACGCGCAGGTCACCACCGTGCCGCCCTTGCGGGTGACGTAGACACTGGCACCGAACGTCTCCCGGCCCGGGTGCTCGAAGACGATGTCGACGTCCTCGCCGCCGGTCAGCTCGCGGATCCGCTTCCCGAAGCGCTGCCACTCCTTGGGGTCCTGGGTCGTCTCGTCCTTCCAGAACCGGTAGCCCTCCGCGTTGCGGTCGATGATCAGCTCGGCGCCCATGGCCCGGCACAGGTCCGCCTTCTCGGGGCTGGACACGACGCACACCGGGATCGCGCCGCCGTTGACCGCCATCTGCGTGGCGTACGAGCCCAGGCCACCGGAGGCACCCCAGATCAGGACGATGTCGCCCTGCTTCATGCCCGCGCCGTTGCGCGACACCAGCTGGCGGTAGGCGGTGGAGTTCACCAGCCCGGGCGCCGCCGCCTCCTCCCAGGTCAGGTGGGCGGGCTTCGGCAACAGCTGGTTGCTCTTGACCAGCGCGATCTCGGCCAGGCCGCCGAAGTTGGTCTCGAAGCCCCAGATCCGCTGCTCGGGATCCATCATCGTGTCGTTGTGGCCCAGCGGGCTCTCCAGCTCCACGGACAGGCAGTGCGCGACCACCTCGTCGCCGGGCTTCCAGGCGTTCACGCCGGGACCGGTGCGCAGCACCACGCCGGACAGGTCCGAGCCGATGATGTGGTACGGCAGGTCGTGCCGCTTGGCGAGCGGATGGCTGCGGCCGTAGCGCTCCAGGAAGCCGAACGTCGAGACGGGCTCGAAGATCGACGTCCACACGGTGTTGTAGTTGATGGACGACGCCATCACCGCCACCAGTGCCTCGCCGGGGCCGAGCTCGGGCACCGGGACGTCGTCGAGGTGGAGCGACCTGCGCGGGTCCTTCTCCCGGGACGGCAGCCCCTCGAACATGCCGACCTCGTCCTTGTGCACCGTGACGGCGCGGTAGGACTCCGGGACCGGAAGCGTGGCGAATGTCTCGGCCGGGGTGTCCCCGGCGAGGATGGCGTCGCGGATCTCCTGCACGGCTGCCTCCGAAGGGTCGGGTCGGCCCAGCCTGCGTGGGCCACCGGCCTCGCGGCGAGCGGACTCGCGGCGAGGGACCGGGACCGACGTTACCGGCCGGTAGCGTCGGTCCTCGCGCAGGGGTCGGGGAACTGCGGGGTCAGCGGTCCAGCCAGGTGTCGAACCATCCGTGGGTCACGCCGTACCAGGCCAGGACCACGGCGACCACCAGCGCGGAGAACACGATCAGCTTGGTCGCCTTCGTCACCACGCCCCAGACGAGCAGCGCCCCGAACAGGCAGCCGAAGACCACCTGGATCAGCTCGATCTGCTGGTCGGTGAACGTGTAGCCGAACAGGGTCAGCCCGACCTGTCCCATCGGCCCCTCCTGCGGGTGTGCTGCCGGCGATGGCCCGATGCGGCCCGTGGCTGTCTGGCCGCCAGTGTGGGCCGGTCGTGCCCGTCGGTCAGTGCGACGCGCCGGGCGCGGCCTCGACCAGCTCCACCAGCACCCCGCCGCAGTCCTTGGGGTGGGCGAAGTTGACCCGGGATCCGGCGGTCCCGCGCCGGGGGGCGTCGTACAGCACCCGCACGCCCGCCGCCTGCAGGCGCCGAGCGGCCTCCTCGACGTCGTCGACGCCGTACGCGACCTGCTGGATGCCCGGACCGCTGCGGTCGAGGAACTTGCCGATCGTGGAGTCCGGGCTGAGCGGGGCGAGCAGCTGGATGCACGAGCCGGAGTCGCCGACGGCGAGCATCGCCTCCCGGACGCCCTGCTCCTCGTTGACCTCCTCGTGCACGACCTGGAGACCGAAGGCCCGGGCGTAGAACTCCTTCGCCGCGTCCAGGTCCGGCACCGCGATGCCGACGTGGTCGATCCGGGTGATGAGCGGTCCGAGCGCCTCGGTCGCGGGGGTGGTCATCGGTCTCCTCCGGTGGTCGGTCCGGGCCGCGCGGCCCGGGGGCGGTCCGGGTGGGGCCGTCGGCGGCGGCCGGCGGGCCCCTCGCTATCGTGGCAGCACTCCATCGACGGCTCTCGGGAGGGCCCATGTCCGGATCGGTCATCGTCGCGGGGGCACGCACCCCCATGGGTCGGCTGCTCGGGTCGCTGAAGGACTTCTCCGCCGCCGACCTCGGCGGCTTCGCGATCAAGGCGGCGCTCGAGCGGGCCGGGGTCGCGCCCGACCAGGTCGACTACGTGATCATGGGCCACGTCATCCAGGCTGGCGCGGGTCAGAACGCCGCGCGGCAGGCGTCGGTCAAGGGCGGCATCCCGATGGACGTGCCGGCCCTGACGATCAACAAGGTGTGCCTGTCCGGCATCGACGCCATCGCGCTCGCCGACCAGTTGGTCCGCGCGGGCGAGTTCGAGATCGTGGTGGCGGGCGGCATGGAGTCGATGACCCAGGCGCCGCACCTGCTGCCGAAGTCCCGGGAGGGGTTCAAGTACGGCGACACCGCCCTGGTCGACTCGATGGCGTACGACGCGCTGTTCTGCGCCTTCGACCAGCTCGCGATGGGCCTGAGCACCGAGCAGTACAACGGCCGCTACGACCTGACCCGCGAGGAGCAGGACGCGTTCTCCGCGCGCTCGCACCAGCGGGCCGCCGAGGCGCACAAGAACGGCCTGTTCGACGACGAGATCGTCGCCGTCGAGATCCCGCAGCGAAAGGGCGACCCGATCGTCTTCGCCCACGACGAGGGCGTCCGCGGGGACACCACGACCGAGACGCTGGCCCGGTTGCGCCCGGCGTTCGCCAAGGACGGCACGATCACCGCCGGCTCGGCCTCGCAGATCTCCGACGGCGCCGCTGCGGTCGTCGTCATGAGCAAGGCCAAGGCCGAGGAGCTCGGCCTGTCGTGGCTGGCCGAGATCGGTGCGCACGGCGTCGTGGCCGGCCCGGACGCCTCGCTGCAGGAGCAGCCGGCCAACGCGGTCCTCAAGGCGTGCGAGAAGGAGGGCATCACGCCCGCCGACCTCGACCTGGTCGAGCTGAACGAGGCCTTCGCCGCGGTCGGCATCGTGTCCACCCGCAAGCTCGGCGTGGACGAGGAGATCGTCAACGTCAACGGCGGCGCGATCGCCATGGGCCACCCCGTGGGCATGTCGGGCGCGCGGCTGGTGCTGCACCTGGCGCACGAGCTGAAGCGGCGCGGCGGCGGCGTCGGCGCGGCCGCGCTGTGCGGCGGCGGCGGCCAGGGCGACGCCCTGATCGTGCGCGTGCCGAAGGCCTGACCCCGACCCGTGGCCCGCTCGTACGACGTCGACGAGCTCGTCGAGCGGGCCCGGCGCGGCGAGCCCCGGGCGGTCGCCCGGCTGATCTCGCTGGTCGAGGACGCCTCGCCGCAGCTGCGGCGGGTGATGGCCGCGCTGGCGCCGGACGCCGGTCGCGCGTACGTCGTGGGCATCACCGGTTCCCCGGGGGTCGGCAAGTCGACCACGACGTCGGCGATCGTGTCCGCGTACCGGGCCCAGGGTCGTCGCGTCGGGGTGCTCGCGGTCGACCCGTCGTCGCCGTTCTCCGGCGGGGCGCTGCTGGGGGACCGGGTGCGCATGCAGGTGCACGCGACCGACCCTGAGGTCTACATCCGGTCGATGGCGTCCCGCGGCCACCTCGGCGGCCTGGCCTGGTCGACGCCGCAGGCCCTGCGCGTCCTCGACGCCGCCGGCTGCGACGTGGTGCTGGTGGAGACCGTCGGCGTGGGCCAGTCCGAGGTGGAGATCGCCTCGACGGCGGACACCACCGTGGTGCTGCTGGCGCCGGGCATGGGCGACGGGATCCAGGCGGCCAAGGCCGGGATCCTCGAGATCGGCGACGTGTTCGTGGTCAACAAGGCGGACCGGGACGGCGCGGACGCGACCGCGCGCGAGCTGCGCCACATGCTCACGCTGGGCGAGCGCCCGGACGGGGGCTGGACGCCCCCGGTGCTGAAGGCCGTGGCCTCGCGCGACGAGGGGATCGACGCGGTGGTGGGGGCGATCGACGACCACCGCCGGTGGCTGGAGGAGACCGGCGGGCTGCAGCTGCGCCGGGTCGGCCGGGCCGCCGCGGAGGTCGAGGCAATCGCGGTGGCCGCCGTGCGCGCGCGCATCGGCGACCTGCGCGGTGACGCGCAACTGGTCGCGCTGGCCGAACGCGTCGTCGCCGGCGAGCTGGACCCCTACGGCGCGGCGGACGTGCTGCTGGCCGAACTGGGGTCCTGACCGGCACGATCGGCGGGTGGACCTAGCCCCGCAGGAACGTGACCGGCTGCTGCTGTTCCTCGCCGCCGAGCTGGCCCGGGCCCGCCGGGCCCGGGGACTGCGGCTCAACGTCCCCGAGGCCACCGCGCTGGTCGCCGACGCCGTGTGCGAGGCGGCCCGCGACGGCGCGCGGCACGCCGACGCGGTGGCCGCCGGCGGCTCAGTGCTCACCGTGGACGACGTGCTCCCGGGCGTGGCCGACGTCCTGGACGTCGTCCAGGTCGAGGCGGTGTTCGACGACGGCAGCCGGCTGGTCTGCGTGCGCGACCCGGTCGCCGGCCCTCGGCTCGGACCAGAGGCACCGGGTGCGGTGCTGCCGGGTGCTGGCCGCGACCGTGACGGGGCGCACGCCGACGTGCGCGACCGCTGGTCGGCGCGGGACCGGGTGCCGGTGGTGGTCGTCAACGAGGCCGCGGTCCCGGTCGCGGTGACCAGCCACTTCCACTTCTTCGAGGTCAACCCGCGGCTGCGCTTCGACCGTGCCGCGGCGTACGGGCGACGGCTGGACCTGGCGTCGGGGCAGTCGGTGCGCTTCGACCCGGGGGAGCCGGTGACGGTCGAGCTGGTGCCGATCGGCGGCGACCGGGTCGTGGTCGGCTTCGCCGGGCTGGTCGACGGCCCGCTGGACGCACCGGGGGCGCGCGAGCGGGCCCTGGCGGCGCTGCGGGAGTGCGGGTTCGCCGATACAGGGGACACCGCGGCCGGTACCGCAGCCAGCGATGGCGTGGACGACAGCGGGGACAACGACCGGGGTCCGGGGCCGGACGGGGCGGCGGCAGCGGCGGTGCGGCGGCGGCGGCGCCAGGCCGACGGGGACCCGTCGTGACCGGCGTCCCCCGCGGTGCCGACGACCTGGCGGCGTACGGTCCTCGGCGCGGCGACCGGGTCCGGCTCGGCGACACCGGGCTGGTCGTGCAGGTCGAAGCGGACGACCGGGAGCCCGGCGACGAGTTCGCGATCGGCTTCGGCCGCAACGGTCGCGACGGCATCGGGCTGCGCTCCGTACGCGCGGACGAGTCCTGCGACGTCGTGGTCAGCGACGTCCTGCTGCTCGACCCGCTGCTGGGCGTGCGGGTCACCTCGCTCGGCATCCGAGCCGGGCGGATCGCGGCCGTCGGCCGCGCCGGCAATCCCGACACCACGCCCGGTGTCGGCGTCGTCGTGGGCAGCGGGACCGTCGTGGTCCCCGGAGACGGTCTGATCGCCACCCCGGGAGCGGTGGACACGCATGTCCACGCCCTGTCGCCGCGGGTGTTCGAGGCGGCCCTGTCGTCCGGGGTGACGACGCTGGTCACGCAGGAGTTCGGCCCCTTCTGGGGTGTGGGCGTCGGGTCGTCGTGGGCGCTGCGCCGTGCGTACGCGGCCTTCGACGCATGGCCGGTCAACGTGGGCGTGCTGGGCCGTGGCGCGGCCTCCACCCCGGGGCCGCTGCTGGAGGCGCTGGAGGGGGGCGTCTGCGGGTTCAAGGTGCACGAGGACACCGGTGCGCACCTGGCGACCCTCGACACGGCCCTCTCCGTGGCCGAGGAGTACGACGTCCAGGTCGCGTTGCACACCGACGGCCTGAACGAGGGCCTGACCGTGGACGACACCCTGGCGGTGCTGGACGGTCGGGTGGTGCATGCGTTCCACGTCGAGGGCTGCGGCGGCGGCCACGCGCCGGACGTGCTGCGGCTCGCCGGGATCCGACACGTGCTGGCGTCCTCGACCAATCCGACGCTGCCGTTCGGGCGGGACGCCCTCGCCGAGCACGTCGACATGATCATGGTGTCGCACCACCTGCACCCCGAGCTGCCGGCCGACGTGGCCCTGGCCCGGCAGCGGGTCCGGGCCGCCACGATGGGCGCGGAGAACCTGCTGCACGACCTCGGCGTGATCCCGATGACGAGCAGCGACGCGCAGGGCATGGGCCGGGCGGGGGAGACGGTACGGCGCACCTTCGCCCTCGCCGCGGTCACCCGGGGGCTCGAGGGCGCTGAGCCGGATGACGGCAGCGGGCACGACAACGCACGGGTGCTGCGCTACCTGGCCAAGCTGACCGTCAACCCGGCCCGCACCCACGGCCTGGCGCACGAGGTCGGGTCACTGGCGCCGGGCCGACTGGCCGACGTCGTGCTGTGGTCGCCGCGCGCCTTCGGCGCCAAGCCCGCCCTGGTGCTCAAGGCCGGGCTGCCGGCCTGGGGGGCCGTGGGGGATCCCAACGCGACCATCCCGAGCGCCCAGCCGCGGGTGCTGGACCGCCAGTTCGGCGCGCACGGCGCGATGCCGGCCGAACTCGCGGTGCTGTTCACCAGCGGCGCGGCGGTGGAGTCCGGCGCCGACCCGGTCCCGACCCGGCGCCGGCGGGTGCCGGTGCGCGGCTGCCGGACCGTGACCGCGGCGGACATGGTCGGGCACGGGCGGCTCGGCGACGTCCGGGTGGACCCGTCGGGCGCGCGGGTGACCCTGGACGGCGTGCCGCTCGTCATGGACCCGGTCGACCGGGTCCCGCTGGGCCGGCTGTACTTCCTGTGACCGGACGCGACGACTGTCGGGCGAGGCGCGGCGCGGCGGCTACTGGGCGGCGACGACCGCGTCGGCCACGGTGACCAGCCCGGCCCGGAGCACGGCCGGGTCCGGGGGTGATCCGCTGGTGAAGAACGCGCTGATCGCGACGTTCACGGCCGAGTCGTCGGCCAGCAGCACGTTGAGGTCCGCCTCGTTGACGAGGAACGCCTCCTCGCCCAGGCCATCGATCCACTCGAACGGGACGTCCTGCTTCTCGTACTTCGCCTTCTCCCGGTAGTAGTCGCCGGTGGTCACCGTGGCGATCAGCCCCTCACCCTCCGACCCCTCGACGGCCGCGACGCAGCCCCGACCGGTGCCGGTGACATCCTGCGGCGCCCCGAACGTGAGCGTGCCGCCGAAGGCGGCCGACAGGTCGACCGACTCCACTGCCGCGCACACCGCGTCGGCGCCGCCGTCGCCTGTGGACCCGGCGTCCTGGGCTGCGGCCGCGGCGCCGCCGCCGTCCGCGGCATTCCCGCCGGCCGGGTCGCTCCCGCCGCCGCACGCGGCGAGCAGGAGGGCGGTGGTCACGAGGGCGGCCGTCACGAGGGCGGCGGGGCGTCGTCCGGTGCGGGTCATGTCCGTCCTGGGGTCGGTGTCGGGGTCCAGCCGGACGTGTGCCGGCGCTCGACCGTAGCCCGCCACCCCGGCCGGTGGGGTCGCTTCAGCGGCGTTCCCAGGCCCCCGGCTCGTCCAGCAGGGCGCCGACCGGCGCGGGCAGCCGACCGGCGGACACGTCGGCGAGCGTGACGTTCTCCAGCACCTGCCGCAGCGACGACCGCACCGCGATCCACACCTCGCGCAGGTGCGCCGCCGCGCCGTCGTACGCCATGTCCTCGGGCCGCTCGCCCCGCACCGCGGCCAGCGGCCCGTCCAGGGCCCGGACCACGTCTGCCACCGTGACCTCGTCCGGGTCGCGGGCGAGCCGGTAGCCGCCCTCCGCGCCGCGCTGGCTGGCGACGATCCCCGCCTGGCGCAGCTGGCGCAGGATCCCCTCGAGGAACTTCACCGGGATGTCCTGCTGGCGGGCGATCGCGTCGCCCTTGACCAGGCGCCGCGGGTCGTCCTGCGCCGCCTCGGTCAGCACCAGCAGCGCGCGCATGGCGTAGTCGACCCGGGCGGACACGTACACGACCGCCATCGTGCCGCATCCGTACGGGGCGCCGGGCCGGAAGCGGGGCGGCGCGCTTGAACGCCGCAGCCCTCCCCAGCATGCTCGGCGGATGGCGTACGGCGGGGTCGACCTGGTGCTGAGGGACGGGGCTGTCTGGACCGGCGTGCGCCGGGCCGGACAGGTGGTGACGGCGCACGCGGTCGCCATCGGCGGCGGACGCGTCCTCGCGCTGGGCGACGAGGCCGAGGCCCTGGCCGACGCGGCGACGTCCGTGGTCGGCCTGGAGGGCGGCACCCTGGTCCCGGGCTTCGGCGACGGGCACGCCCACCCCACCCAGGGCGGCATCGCGGCGCTGTTCGCGGACGTGGGGTCGGCCGGGTCGGTGGACGAGGTCGTCGCCGCGGTCCGGGAGTGGGCGGCCGCGCACCCGGACGCGGAGTGGGTCCGCGGCGAGGGCTACGACCCGTCGCTGGCGCCGCGCGGGGAGTTCGACGCGCGCTGGCTCGACGCGGCGGTGCCGGACCGGCCGGTGGTGCTGCGCGCCACCGACTACCACACCGCCTGGGTCAACAGCCGCGCCCTGGAGCTCGCCGGGATCGGCCAGGGAACCCCGCAGCCCGCGGACGGCGAGATCGTGCTGCGAGCGGACGGCACCCCGATGGGCACGCTGCGCGAGTGGGGTGCGTGGCGGCCGGTGTACGCCCTCGTCCCCGCCCTGGACCGGGACACCCGCGTGGCCGCGGTGGAGCACGCGACCGAGACGTACGCCGCCGCGGGGGTGACCTGGCTGCAGGACGCCTGGGTGGAGGACGACGTCTGGACCACCTGGCGCGCAGGCCACGACGCGGGCCTGCTGCGGCAGCGGGTCAACCTGGCACTGCTCGCCGAGCCGGGGCGGTGGCGGGAGGACCTGCCCGGCCTGGTCGAGCGCCGCCGGGAGGTCGAGGCCCATGCCCCCGGCGTGCTGTCCGCGCGCACGGTCAAGTTCTTCGCCGACGGCATCCTCGAGGGCGGCACCGCCGCGCTGCTGGAGCCGTACTGCGACTGCCCGACCTCGCACGGGATGCCCAACTGGGAGCCGGCCGAGCTCGCTGCTGCGGTGACGGCCGTCGTGGGCGCGGGTTTCCAGCCGCACATCCACGCCATCGGCGACGCGGGGGTGCGCGCGGCCCTGGACGCGGTCCGGGCGGCGGTGCGCGAGCACGGCACCGCCCGCCGGCCGGTCATCGCGCACGCCCAGCTGGTCGACCCCGACGACCTGCTGAGGTTCCGCGACCTCGGGGTGGTGGCCAACTTCGAGCCGCTGTGGGCCCAGCTGGACCCGGCGCAGACGGAGCTGACGCTGCCCCGGCTCGGGCAGCCGCGGGGGGACCGGCAGTACCCGATCGCGACGCTGCTGCGTTCGGGGGCGCCGGTGTCCTTCGGCAGCGACTGGCCGGTCTCGTCCCCGGTGCCGCTGCGGGGCATCGCGGTGGCGGTCACCCGGCAGACGCCGGACGGCCGGCCGCCGGGCGGCTGGGTCCCGGCCGAGCGGCTGACCCTGGACGAGGCCCTGCTGGCGTACACCGCGGGCGTGGCCCACCAGGCGGGCGAGGAGGGGCTGTGGGGGCGGATCGTGCCGGGCGCACGGGCCGACCTGGCCTGGCTGGCCGCGCGCGTGCACGAGCTGGATCCCGCGGCGCTGCCGGAGGTCGCGGTCGCGGGGACCTGGCTCGCGGGCATCCGCGTGCACGGGTGAGAATGCCGGGGTGAGCCAGCAGATCCCCGTCCACGGCGCCGTGGACCTCTCCGCCCTCGCCAGCCAGCGCCAGGCCCAGCAGCGTGCCGACGCCGCCCTGGCGTCCGCCCCCGCCGGCGTGATCATCGACGTCACCGAGGCCACATTCCCGGCCGAGGTGATCGACCGGTCGATGACCGTCCCCGTCGTGGTCGACCTGTGGGCCACCTGGTGCGGGCCCTGCAAGCAGTTGTCGCCGGTGCTGGAGCGCCTGGCCGCGGAGTACGGCGGCCGGTTCGTGCTCGCCAAGGTGGACGTCGACGCGGAGCAGCGGATCGGGGCCGCGTTCCAGGTGCAGTCGATCCCGACCGTGGTGGCCGTGGTGCAGGGGCAGCCGGTGCCGCTGTTCCAGGGCGCGCTGCCGGAGCAGCAGGTCCGGGCCTACCTCGACGAGCTGCTCAAGGTGGCCGCGCAGGCGGGGGTCACCGGGACCGTGGGCGGCGCGGACGCCCCCGCCGCCCCTGCGGAGGAACCGGCGGAGCCGCCGATGGACCCGCGCTTCGTCGCGGCGTTCGACGCCGTGGAGGCGGGTGACTGGGACGCCGCGCGGGCGGCGTACCAGCAGGTGATCGATGCCGAGCCGGGCAACGCCGACGCACGGGCCGGACTGGCACTGGTGGACCTGTACGCCCGTACCGACGGCGCGGACCCCGAGGCGGCGATCGCCGCCGCGGACGCTGCCCCCGACGACGTGGTCGCCGGCCGGCTGGCCGCCGACATCGAGGCCGTCAACGGCGACTGGGCCGCCGCGTTCGACCGCCTGGTCGGGCTGGTCCGGCGCACCTCGGGCGACGACCGCGAGGCGGTCCGTACCCACCTGCTCGCGCTGTTCGACGTCGCCGGCGACGACCCGGCCGTGCCGAAGGCCCGCACGGGTCTCGCCAGCGCGCTCTTCTAGCGCGCGTCGAGCTCGCGCGCCCCGCGCCGCCCGCACCCCGCGGCACCCCACCCTCACCGGTGGAACGCAGGACCAGGGCCGAGCCCGTGGGGGGTGGCGGGACGTTCCACCGGGTGAGACGGGTGGGGCAGGTGAGGGCTGGCGTCAGCCGTCGTAGCGCAGCCAGACCGTCGCCAGCGGCGGAACCGTCACCAGGGCGCTCGACCCCCGGCCGTGCCACGCGGTCGGCTCCGCGTCGACGCCGCCCAGATTGCCCACGCCCGACCCGCCGTACGCCTCCGCGTCGGTGTTGAGAATCTCCGTCCAGCGGCCGGTGTAGGGCAGGCCGACCCGGTAGCCGCTGCGCACCACCGGCGACATGTTCGCCAGGCACGCGACCACCGAGCCGTCGGAGCCCCAGCGCAGCCAGGAGAACGTGTTCCCCGCGGAGTCGTTGGCGTCGATCCACTCGAACCCGGCGGGCGTGTGGTCCTGGTCCCACAGGGCGCGGGTGGCCGCGTACGCGCCGTTCATGTCGCGCACGCACGCCTGCATGCCCTGGTGCTCGGCGAACTCCAGCAGCCACCAGTCCAGCGACCGGGCCTCGGACCACTCGTGCGACTGGGCGAACTCCCCGCCCATGAACAGCAGCTGCTTGCCCGGGTGCGCCCACATGAAGGCCAGGTAGGCGCGCAGGTTCGCCAGCTTCTGCCAGCGGTCCCCGGGCATCTTCTCGATCAGCGAGCCCTTGCCGTGCACGACCTCGTCGTGCGACAGCGGCAGCACGTAGCGCTCGCTGTAGGCGTACATCATCGCGAACGTCATCTCGTTGTGGTGCCACTGGCGGTGGACCGGCTCGCGGCTCATGTAACCGAGCGAGTCGTGCATCCAGCCCATGTTCCACTTCAGCCCGAAGCCCAGGCCGCCGAGGTGCGTCGGCCGGGTGACGCCGGGCCAGGCGGTCGACTCCTCCGCGATGGTCACGACGCCGGGGACGCGCTTGTAGACGGTCGCGTTGGTCTCCTGCAGGAACGAGACGGCCTCGAGGTTCTCGCGGCCGCCGAACTGGTTGGGGAACCACTCGCCGTCCTTGCGCGAGTAGTCGAGGTAGAGCATCGAGGCGACGGCGTCGACCCGCAGCCCGTCGACGTGGAACTCCTCCAGCCAGTAGACCGCGTTGGCCACCAGGAAGTTGCGCACCTCGGTCCGGCCGAAGTCGAAGACCAGCGTCCCCCAGTCCGGGTGCTCGCCGCGGCGCGGGTCGGCGTACTCGTACAGCGGGGCGCCGTCGAAGCGGGCCAGCGCCCACTCGTCCTTGGGGAAGTGCGCCGGCACCCAGTCGACGATGACGCCGATGCCGTTCTGGTGCAGGCGGTCCACCAGCAGCCGGAACCCGTCCGGGTCGCCGAACCGGGAGGAGGGCGCGAAGTACGAGGTCACCTGGTAGCCCCACGAGCCCCCGAACGGGTGCTCCGCGACGGGCAGGAACTCCACGTGCGTGAACCCGTTGTCGCGGACGTAGGCCGACAGCTCGTCGGCCAGCTGCTCGTACGACAGGCCCTGGCGCCAGGAGCCGATGTGGACCTCGTAGACGCTCATCGGGCCGGTGGCCGGGTCCGACTCGGCCCGGCGTCGCATCCAGTCCGCGTCCCCCCACTCGTAGGTGGACGTGAAGACGCGGGAGGCGGTCTGCGGCGGCTCCTCGGTCCAGAACGCCATCGGGTCGGCCTTCTCGTACCAGCCCCCGTCGCGGCCGAGGATGTGGAACTTGTAGCGGGTGCCGTCGCCGATGCCGGGCACGAACAGCTCCCACACGCCGCTGGACCCCAGCGAGCGCATCGGGTTGGCGACCGGGTCCCAACTGTTGAAGTCGCCGGCGATGCGGACGCCCTGCGCGTTCGGGGCCCACACCGCGAACGAGGTCCCCCTGACGTCCCCGTGCAGGCTGGGGAAGTGCCGCACGTGGGCGCCCATCACCTGCCACAGCTGCTCGTGCCGGCCCTCGCCGATGAGGTGCAGGTCGACCTCGCCGAGGGTGGGCAGGAACCGGTAGGCGTCGTCGCCGGGCAGCACGTTGCCGTCGTACTCCACGTCGATGGAGTAGTCGGGCACCTCCGAGACCGGCAGCACCCCGACCCAGACGCCCCGGTGCTCGTGCTCCAGCGGCACCCGCAGCGTGCCGGACACGACCGTGACCGACTCGGCGCCGGGCCGCAGCACCCGGACGGTCACGCCGCCCTGGTGCGGGTGCGGCCCGAGGATGCCGTGCGGGTCGTGGTGTGCCCCGTCGACCAGGCGGTCGATCTCCTCCAGGGCGACCGGACGGACCGGCGGCATGGCGGCCATGGCGTTCACCTCTCGACGTGCGCGGGGCGACCCGCGGACCGGGTCACCAGCGACGGACGTGGACGACGTGCGCGACGTCGCCCCAGGGCTCCAGCCTGACGTACACGGCCTGGCCCCACGTCCACTTCTGGCCGGTCACCTCGTCGTGGGCGACGAACTGGTCGTGCCAGTCCATGCCCAGGGCCGGCATGTCCAGCCATACCGTGGTCTCGCGGGCGGCGTGCGGGTCGAGCAGGCACACCACGAGGACGAGGTCGTCGCCGTCGGCCTTGGAGTACGCGATCACCGCGTCGTCGTCGGTGTGGTGGAAGCGCAGGTTGCGCAGCTGCTGCAGCGCCGGGTGTGAGCGACGGGCCTGGTTCAGCCGTGCGATGTACGGGTTCAGCGTGCGGCCCTCGGCCTCGGCAGCCGCCCAGTCGCGGGGGCGGTACTGGTACTTCTCGGAGTCGAGGTACTCCTCGCTGCCCGGCCGCACCGCGACGTTCTCGAACAGCTCGAAGCCGCTGTAGACGCCCCAGGTCGGAGACAGGGTCGCCGCCAGCGTCGCGCGGATCGCGAACGCCGCCGGGCCGCCGTGCTGCAGGTAGGCGTGCAGGATGTCCGGGGTGTTGACGAACACGTTGGGGCGCATGTACGCCGCGGCCGGGCCGGACAGTTCGGTGAAGTACTCCACCAGCTCGTCCTTGCCGTTGCGCCAGGTGAAGTACGTGTAGGACTGCTGGAACCCGACCTCCGCCAGCGCGCGCATCATCGGCGGGCGGGTGAACGCCTCGGCCAGGAAGAACACGTCCGGGTCGGTCGCGTTGATGTCCGCGAACAGCCGGTCCCACACCCACAGCGGCTTGGTGTGCGGGTTGTCGACCCGGAAGATCCGCACGCCGTGGTCCATCCAGTAGCGGACCACCCGGACGACCTCGGCGTACAGCCCCTCGGGGTCGTTGTCGAAGTTCAACGGGTAGATGTCCTGGTACTTCTTCGGCGGGTTCTCCGCGTACGCGATCGTGCCGTCGGCGCGGGCGGTGAACCACTCGGGGTGCTCGCGGACCCAGGGGTGGTCGGGCGAGGCCTGCAGCGCCAGGTCGAGGGCGACCTCCATGCCCAGCTCCCGGGTGCGGGCGACGAAGGCGTCGAAGTCCGTCATCGTGCCCAGGTCGGGGTGCAGGGCGTCGTGCCCGCCCTCGGGCGCCCCGATCGCCCACGGGGACCCGGGGTCGCCCGGTCCCGGGTCGAGGGTGTTGTTGCGGCCCTTGCGGTACGCCGTGCCGATGGGGTGCACCGGCGGCAGGTAGACCACGTCGTAGCCGAGTGCGGCGATGGCCGGCAGGCGCAGCGCCGCGGCGCGCAGCGTGCCCGACACCGGGGGGTCGTTCAGCGCGCCCTCGCTGCGGGGGAACATCTCGTACCAGGAGCCGTACAGCGCCCGGCGGCGCTCGACCCGCAGCGGCCACGGTCCGCAGGCGGTGGGGTGGTCGCGCAGGGGGTGCCGCTCCACGGCCTCGTCCACCTCCGCGGACAGGGCGGCCGCCAGCCGGACCTCCATCGGCAGCGACGGGTCCCGGATGACACGGGCCGCGGAGTGCACCACGTCGGCGCCGCTGGCGCCGGCCGCCTCGATCGCGTCGGCCTCCCGGTCCAGCAGCAGGGCGCCCTCGGTGAGCTCGAGCTCGACGTCCAGGCCGGCGGGGACCTTGACCTCGGCGCGGTGCCGCCAGGTGGCCCACGCGTCGCCCCAGGCCTCGATCCGGAACGACCCGTCCCCCTCGGTGTCGGGCCGGATCCAGCCCTCCCACCGGTCCATCCCGGCCCCGATCGGGACCATCCGGACGCGCTGCGCGGTGCTGCCGTCGGGCCGGAGCAGGACGACCTCCACGCCGAGCGCGTCGTGCCCCTCGCGGAACACGGTCGCGCGCACCGGGATCGGCTCGCCGACCACCGCCTTGGCCGGTCGGCGGCCGGACTCCACCGTGGGCTCGACGTCGATCACGGGGAAGCGGCCGTCGAGCACCGGCGGCGGGACCAGCCCGCCGGTGCGGCCGTGCCCGGGGTCGACCTCAGGAGCGGCAGGGCGCGCGGCGGCCGATGCCCGGGCCGTCCCCCTCGTCGCGGCGGTCTTCGTCGCGGCGGTCTTCGTCGCGGCGGTCTTCGAGGCGGCGGCGGTCTTCTTCGCCGGGGCCTTCTTCGCGGCGGTGGCCTTCGTCGCGGCGGTGGCCTTCTTCGCCGGGGCCTTGCGTGCCGGCGGGGTGGCGGCCGGCACGGGAGCGGTCGGGTCCGGGGTGTCGTGCGCGTCGGTGTCCATCGGCGCCCGACCCTACCCGCCGGGACGGGCGCGCGCCGGGGCGTCCGCGCGGGACCGCCACCCGTTTCTGCAAGATCTTGCGATCGATGCAAGAACGTGACAACCGAGCGGGCGGCGCCCGGCCGGGCGCGCTACGGTGACCCCCCGTGAGAGCCATCCGCCGGTTCACCGTGCGCACCGTCCTGCCCGACGCCCTCCGCCCGCTCGACGAGCTGGCCACCAACCTGCGGTGGTCCTGGCACGTGGAGACCCGCGACCTGTTCGAGTCGATCGACCCCGACCTGTGGCGGTCGACCGGCTACGACCCGGTCCGGCTGCTCGGCGAGGTCCCGATCGAGCGGCTGCGGGCGCTGGCCGAGGACGCCGAGTTCGTCGCGCGGGTGGACGCCGCGCTGGCCGACCTGCACATGTACCTGGCCGGGGACCGGTGGTACCAGACGCTGGGCGAGCAGGCCCCGCGCGCCATCGGCTACTTCTCGCCGGAGTTCGGGATCGCCGCCGCGCTGCCGCAGTACTCCGGGGGCCTGGGCATCCTGGCCGGCGACCACCTCAAGGCGGCCAGCGACCTCGGGGTGCCGATCCTCGGCGTCGGCCTGTTCTACCGGTCCGGCTACTTCCGCCAGACGCTCTCGCGCGAGGGCTGGCAGCTGGAGCACTACCCGGTGCTCGACCCCGACGGGATGCCGGTCAGCCTGCTGCGCGAGGAGGACGGCACCCCCGCCCGGGTCGAGCTGATCCTCCCGGGCAGCCGCACCCTCGTGGCGCGCATCTGGGTGGCCCAGGTGGGCCGGGTCCCGCTGCTGCTGCTCGACTCCGACGTGGAGGACAACGAGCCGTCGGAGCGCGAGGTCACCGACCGGCTGTACGGCGGCGGCTCCGAGCACCGGCTGCAGCAGGAGCTGCTGCTCGGCGTCGGTGGTGTCCGCGCGCTGCGGACCTACGCCCGGATCACCGGGTCCCCCACCCCGGAGGTGTTCCACACCAACGAGGGGCACGCCGGCTTCCTCGGCGTCGAGCGGATGCGCGAGCTGGTGCAGGGCGACAGCGGCCTGACCTTCGACGAGGCGCTGGAGGCGGTCCGGGCCGGGACGGTGTTCACCACCCACACCCCGGTGCCCGCCGGCATCGACCGGTTCCCCCGCGAGCTGGTGGCCCGGCACTTCACCGGCGACTGCGCCGTGCCGGGCCTGCCGGTGGAGCGCATCCTCGCCCTGGGCGCGGAGACGTACGAGGGCGGAGACCCGCAGGTCTTCAACATGGCGGTGATGGGCCTGCGCCTCGCGCAGCGTGCCAACGGCGTGAGCCTGCTGCACGGCACGGTCAGCCGCGAGATGTTCGCCGGGCTGTGGCCGGGATTCGACCCCGAGGACATCCCGATCGCCTCGGTGACCAACGGCGTGCACGCGCCGACCTGGGTCGCGCGGGAGGTGTGGAACCTCGCGGCGCAGCGGGTCGGTCCGCGGCTGGTGGACGAGGCGCAGAACTGGGAGGCGGTCGCCGACATCCCGGACGATGCGATCTGGGCGACCAAGCGGGCGATGCGCGACCGGCTGGCCAAGATGACGCGTCGGCGGCTGCGCGCCGCCTGGGTGGCGCGCGGCGCCTCCGACGCCGAGCTGGGCTGGGTCGACGACGTGCTCGACCCCGACGTGCTCACGATCGGCTTCGCCCGCCGGGTGCCGTCCTACAAGCGCCTCACCCTGATGCTGCGCGACCGCGACCGACTGCGGTCGCTGCTGCTGGACCCGGAGCGACCGGTGCAACTGGTCGTGGCGGGGAAGTCCCACCCGGCCGACGACGGCGGGAAGCGGCTGATCCAGGAGCTGGTGCGATTCGCCGACGACCCGGAGGTGCGTCGCCGGATCGTGTTCCTGCCGGACTACGACATCGGTATGGCCACCGTGCTCTACCCCGGCTGCGACGTGTGGCTGAACAACCCGCTGCGCCCGCTGGAGGCCTGCGGCACGTCGGGCATGAAGGCCGCCCTGAACGGCGCCCTCAACCTGTCCATCCTCGACGGGTGGTGGGACGAGTGGTTCGACGGCATGAACGGCTGGGCCATCCCCACCGCCGACGGCGTGGAGGACCCGGACCGGCGGGACGACCTCGAGGCGGCGGCGCTGTACGACCTGATCGAGAAGAGCGTCGCCCCGGCGTTCTACGAGAAGGCCGAGGGCGGCCTGCCCACCCGATGGATCGCCATGGTGCGGCACACCCTGCAGACGCTGGGACCCAAGGTCCTCGCGTCGCGGATGCTGCGCGACTACGTCTACCGGCTGTACGCCCCCGCTGCCGCATCCTCCCGCGAGGCGGTGGCCGACGACTTCGCGCTGGCGCGCGACCTGGCCGCCTGGAAGGCGAAGGTGCGTGCTGCGTGGCCGGGCGTCCGGGTCGACCACGTGGAGGCCAAGGGGATCGGCGACACCCCGTTGATGGGGACGGTGGTCTCGGTGCGCGCCTTCGTGTCGCTGGGGACCCTGACGCCGGAGGACGTCGACGTGCAGCTCGTCCACGGCCGGGTCGACGCGGACGACCGGATCGTGGGCCGGGAGCACGTGTCGCTGGTGGCCGCGGAGTCCTACGAGGGCAACCGCTGGCGGTTCGAGGGCGGCGTCGCCATGGAGCGCACCGGCCCGTTCGGCTACACCGTGCGCGTGCTGCCCCGCCACGCCGGGCTGGCGTCCCCGGCCGAGCTCGGCCTGCAGACGCTGCCGCCGCCGACCGTGGGCCTGGTCGAGGGCGACCTGCGCTAGTGGGACGCGCGGTGGGGTGACCGTAGGGTCAGCCCACCGCCGGTCGGTTCACCGTCGGATCAGCCTGCTTCGGCCGGGGCGTCCTCGGTGACGCGCAGCAGCACGGTGCTGCGCGGCCCGAGCATCACGGTCGCACCGGCGGGGTCCTCCCACGGCGCGTCGTGCGGCACGTCCTCCTGGGTGTCCAGGATCCGCCGGTAGCGCAGTCCGTACGGCGCGCCGGGCAGCACGAACGGCTCATGCCCGTCGCCGGCGTGCAGCAGCAGGAGGAACGAGTCGTCCCGGATCGGCCGGCCCTGGCGGTCCCGGGCGCGCAGCCGACCGGAGACGTACATCCCGATCGTCCGGGTGTCGGGGGAGTGCCACTCCTCGTCGGTGAGCTCGGTCCCGTCCGGGCCCAGCCAGGCCAGGTCCTTGGCGCCCCCCGCCTCCACCGGCGCGCCGTCGAAGAAGAAGCGGCGGCGGAAGACACGGTGGTCGCGCCGCAGGCGCAGCAGCCAGCGGGTCGTCGTGAGCAGGTCGTGCTGCCAGGGCTGCAGGCCCCAGTCCAGCCAGGAGATCTCGTTGTCCTGGCAGTAGGCGTTGTTGTTGCCCCGCTGGGTTCGACCGAGCTCGTCACCGGCGGTGATCATCGGTACGCCGGTCGACAGCAGCAGAGTGGTCAGCAGGTTGCGCAGCTGGCGCTGGCGCACCCGCAGCACCTCGGGGTCGTGGGTCTCGCCCTCGACCCCGTAGTTGTCCGAGCGGTTGTTGTCCGTGCCGTCGCGGTTGTCCTCGAGGTTGGCCTCGTTGTGCTTGCGCTCGTACGTCACCAGGTCGCGCAGGGTGAAGCCGTCGTGCGCCGTGACGAAGTTGATGGAGGCGTACGGCCGGCGACCCTCGCTGGCATAGAGGTCGGCCGAGCCGCTCAGTCGCCAGCCCAGTTCGCCGACGCCGGCGTTCCCCCGCCAGAAGTCGCGCACGCAGTCGCGGTAGCGGTCGTTCCACTCGGTCCACAGCGGCGGGAACTCTCCCACCTGGTAGCCGCCCGAGCCGATGTCCCACGGCTCCGCGATGAGCTTCACCCGGCGCAGCACCGGGTCCTGCTGGACAGTGCTCATGAAGGTGCCGAGCATGTCCACGTCGTGGAAGGACCGGGCCAGCGCCGAGGCCAGGTCGAAGCGGAACCCGTCGACGTGCATCTCCTGCACCCAGTAGCGCAACGAGTCCATGACCAGCTGCAGGACGTGCGGCCGGGAGACGTCGAACGTGTTGCCGCAGCCGGTGTAGTCCGTGTAGCGGCGGCCGTGGTCGCGCAGCCGGTAGTAGTCGTCGTTGTCGATCCCCCGGTAGCTGAGCGTGGGGCCCGTCTCGTCGCCTTCCGCGGTGTGGTTGTAGACGACGTCGAGGATCACCTCCAGGCCGGCGTCGTGCAGGGCCTTCACCATCTGCTTGAACTCCCGCACCTGCTGCCCGCGCTGGCCGGAGGCCGAGTACGCGTTGTGCGGCGCGAAGAACGCGATGGAGTTGTAGCCCCAGTAGTTGGTCAGCCCGTTCTGCAGCAGGTGGACCTCGTCGACGAACTGGTGCACGGGGAGCAGCTCGACCGCGGTGACTCCCAGCGAGGTCAGGTGCTCCAGCGCGGCCGGGTGCGCCAGCCCCGCGTAGGTGCCGCGCAGCTCCTCCGGGATGCCCGGGTGCAGTCGGGTGAACCCGCGTACGTGCGCCTCGTAGATGACGGTGTCGCCCCACGGCACCCGCCGGGGTGAGTCGTCCCCCCAGTCGAAGTCGTCGCGGACTGCGACCGAGCGGGGGACGAAGGCGGCCGAGTCGGTGTCGTTGCGGGCCAGGTCGTCCCCCAACTGGTGGCCGAGGATCGCCGGGTCCAGCGACATCCGGCCCTCGACCGCGCGGGCGTAGGGGTCGATGAGCAGCTTGTTCGGGTTCCACCGCGCCCCGCGCTCGGGCTCCCACGGGCCGTCCACCCGGAAGCCGTAGCGCGTGCCCGCGGACATCCCCGGCACGTAGCCGTGGAAGACGTGGAACGTCCGCTCCTCCAGCGGCAGCCGGTGCTCGGTCCCGTCGTCGTCGAACACGCACAGCGTCACCGCGTCGGCGCCCTCGGCCCACACCGCCACGTTCGCGCCGTCGTCGTCGACGGTGACGCCCAGCGGCTCGCCGTCACCCGGCCACACCGGTGCCGGAGCGGATGCGTCGTCCACACGGTCTCCCTCGCAGGTTCACGGCCGGGGCCGCCACGGCCGGCGCGCCACCGTACCCCGCCGTGACATCGACTCCGCGTGACGACGGCCCGCGGCCGCTGCTCCGTTCGGGTGATGGCGGCCACCGGCTTTCAAGACGGGCACCCCTAGGGCCGATCTCTGAGGTGTCAGCGACGGAACGAGGCCGGGAGGCCACGATGCGGAAGGGGATCGCCGCGGTGGCGGGGACCCTCGCGGCGCTGTCGGTGGCCACCTTCGCGACCAGCTCCACCCCGGCGTCGGCCGCCTCGGCCGCCTACTCGCTGGCCTCGAGCACCACCTCCACCGGGCAGAAGCTCCCGATGCGCTGGAACCCCTGCCAGCCGGGCATCACCTACAAGGTCAACGTCTCCCTGGCCGGCTCGACCTCCTCCGCCCGCGCCGCGGCGCTCGCCGACGTGAAGAAGTCCTTCGACATCCTCGGCTCCGCCACCGGGATGACGTTCACCTTCACGGGCACCACGAGCTACATCCCCGACGGCCGGTCGTGGTCGACCGAGCAGCCGGCCGAGATCGTGGTGGCCTGGGTCAACCCGACGCGGACGAAGACCTCCTCCAGCCTGCTCGGCACCGACTCGAACGGCCGTCCGGTCGCCGGCACCGGCGGGTACTCCTTCAAGCAGTGGGCCTACCCGGGCGAGCCCTGGACCGGTGCGATCGGGCGCGGCTACGTCGTCCTGAACGCGCTGGAGAACAAGACGGTGCGTCCGGGCTTCGGCAAGGGCATCACTCGCGGCAACCTGCTGCTGCACGAGCTCGGCCACGTCGTGGGCCTGGAGCACGTGAGCTCGACCAGCGAGCTGATGTACCCGGTGCTCATCAGCCGCCCGTCCGCGGGCTACCACGACGGCGACCGGGCCGGGCTGGCCAAGGTCGGCATGCAGGCCGGCTGCATCGACGTCCCCTCGGTGGTGTGGACGGACCTGTGAGAGGGCGACCTGACGCCGCGCCGCTAGGCTGCCAGCCCCCGGACCGGATCCGGGGGCTGGATCGTCTCCCCGGTCGGCATCGCGTCCGGGGCTCGGCTCGGTCCGGGGGCACGGCTCGACGAGCGGAGGCACGGCGTGGGTGAGTTCGTCCGGCTCGAGGTGGACGACGACGGGGTCGCCACCATCCGGCTCGACCGGCCCCCGATGAACGCCCTGTCCGCGCAGGTGCAGGACGAGCTCGGCGCGTGCGCGCACGAGGCGTCCACGCGCGGGGACGTGCGCGCGGTCGTGGTGTATGGCGGTCCGAAGATCTTCGCCGCCGGTGCCGACGTCAAGGAGATGGCGGACTGGTCGTACCGGGACGCCGTGGACCGGTCGGTCGGCCTGCAGGCCGGATTCACCGCCGTGGCCCGCATCCCGCACCCGACCATCGCCGCGATCACGGGGTATGCCCTCGGCGGCGGCTGCGAGCTCGCGCTGTGCTGCGACCTGCGGGTGGTGGGCGACAACGCCAGGCTGGGACAGCCGGAGATCCTGCTGGGCATCATCCCCGGCGCCGGCGGCACCCAGCGGCTGCCCCGCCTGGTGGGCCCCTCCCGGGCCAAGGAGCTCATCTACACCGGCCGGTTCGTCGATGCCGAGGAGGCGCTGCGGATCGGGCTGGCCGACCGCGTGGTCGCCCCGGACCGGGTCTACGACGAGGCGCGCGACCTGGCGGCCCAGCTGGCCCGTGGCCCCGCCTACGCGCTGCGGGCCGCGAAGGAGGCCGTCGACCTTGGCCTGGAGACCGACCTCGACACCGGCCTGGACATCGAGCGGATCCAGTTCGCCGCGCTGTTCGCGACCGAGGACCGGACCACCGGCATGCGCTCGTTCCTCGAGCACGGCCCCGGGAAGGCGGAGTTCCACCACCGATGAGCACCGACACCCCGATGACCACAGACGGCCCAGCGACCGCCGCGGAGCAGCTCGCGCGGGCCTGGGACGACCCCAAGCTCGCCAACGTGCTGTACCACGACTGGGAGGCGTCGACCTACGACGAGAAGTGGCACATCTCCTACGACGACCGCTGCATCGACTACGCGCGGGACCGGTTCATGCACGTCGCGGGCGACGAAGGATGGCCGTACGGACGCGCACTGGAGGTGGGCTGCGGGACCGGGTTCTTCCTGCTCAACCTCCAGCAGGCCGGGGTCCTGGCCGAGGGCCACGTCACCGACATCTCCCCGGGCATGGTCGACGTCGCGGTGCGCAACGCCCGCGCGCTCGGCTTCGAGGTCGAGGGCCGGGTCGCCGACGCGGAGCGGCTGCCGTACGACGACGACGAGTTCGACCTGGTGGTGGGCCACGCCGTCCTGCACCACATCCCGGACGTGGACACGGCGATGCGCGAGGTGCTGCGGGTGCTGCGGCCCGGCGGGCGGTTCGTCTTCTGCGGGGAGCCGACGCAGCGCGGCGACACGGTGGCCCGCTGGCTGTCCCGCCTCACCTGGGAGACGGCGACCCGGGTGACGCAGCTGCCATGGCTGCGTGACAGGTGGGCGCGGCCGAGGGAGGAGCTGGAGGCGTCCTCCGAGGCAGCGCACCTGGAGTGGATCGTCGACCAGCACACGTTCGACCCGGACGACCTGGCCCGGACCTGCCTGCGGGCCGGGGCGATCGACGTGGAGACCGTGACCGAGGAGCTCACGGCGTCCTGGTTCGGCTGGCCGGTGCGTACGTTCGAGTGCGCGGTGCGGCCGGAGGCCCTCGGCTGGGGCTGGGCCAGGTTCGCGTACACCGGCTGGATGCGGCTGTCCTGGTGGGACGAACACGTGCTGTCCCGCGTCGTGCCCGACGAGTTCTTCTACAACGTCTGCGTGACGGGTGTTTGCCCAGGTCAGAGCCCTGATGAGGCTCCGCCAGTCCGCAAATAGTCCGCAGGAGTCCCGAGAACCTGCCGCACGAGACCACCCGCGGCGGCCCTGGTCCGGTCCTCCGCCGTCGGCCACAGGTGCGAGTACGTCGCCAGTGTCGTGGTCGCGCTGGAGTGCCCGAGTGCCCGCTGCACCGTCACCACGTCGCACCCGGCCGCGATCAACCCCGACGCGAAGAAGTGCCGCAGATCGTGCAGCCGGAACCCGGTCACGCCAGCGGCCCGACAGGTGCGGCGCCAGCGGTGACCGACCGCGTTCTGGTCCCACGGCGTCACCCCGTCGCGGGTGAACATCCACGCCGCATCGAGGTCGACCACGGGGGAGAGCAGGGCCAGCAGCTCGTCGGGCACGTACACCGTGCGCTCGGCGCCGTACTTCGGCAGCCGGACGTCGACCGTGCCATCGCCGGCGCGCTGCACCTGGCGGCGGACATGGACCTTGCGCCCCAGGAAGTCCACGTCGCCCGGCTGCAGCCCGGCCGCCTCCCCGACCCGGGTCCCGGCGAACGCGCACAGCGCCACGAACGGGGCGAACCCGCTGTCAGCGCCCAGGAGCGCCCCGACCTGCTCGGGCGTGGGGATACGCATGGCCGCGTCCCTGCGCCGCACACGGGGCGTCTGCACCCCGTCCGCGGGGTGCTCACCGATGACCTTGGCCTTGCGGGCACCGTGCAGTACGGCGCGCACGTTCTGAACCCTGGTCTTGATGGTCGACGCCGCCAGTCCCCGCCGCTCCATCGCCTTCACCCACGCCTCGACGTGGGTCGCGTCGACCCGGCCCAGCGGCACGTCGGCGAACGAGCACGACCGCACCGCCAGGTCCATCGCCCGTGCCGTCGTCGGCGCCCACACCTGGCGCTCGGCCCACCCGGCGTAGAACTCCCGCAGCGTCACCCGGCCGGCCCGCGGGTCGACGTACGACCCGGTCACCACCGCGGCCGTCACCGAGTCGAGCCACCGCTGCGCGTCGACCTTCCGAGTGAAGTGCTTCGCGTGCTCCCGACCGGCGCGGTCCCTGTACCGAGCCCGCCACACGCCGGTGCGCTGAATCCTGCTGATGCTGGCCATGTCAGCCCTTCGTGTTCTTGCGGCGCCGGCGACGGCCCGCCGCGGTCTCGATGAGTGCCAGGAAGTCGGGCGGCATCGGGGGGATCAGGTCGTTGTCCAGGGCGTAGCGAAGATGGACCGGGTCGGCTCCGTCCGTGAGCTCCGCCAGGGCCTCCACGACCTCGTCGCTGGCACGCCTGTTCGCCGCCTCGGCGAACTTCAGGGCGTCGTTGGCCGCCTTCAGGTTCGCCAGCTCGCCGCGGAGAGCGCGCAGGGACTCCGCGACGTCGTCGGGCAGCCCCTCGTCGGGGTCGACCACCAGGGACGTCATCGGGATGTCGAAGACCTGCGACAGCGCCACGAGCTCGTCGACCCGTACCGCCCGACGCGGGGTGCCGCCCTCGATCTTGTAGATGGCGGACGGCTGGATGGGGCAGCCGATGTCGGTCATCCGCTTGGCGAGCGACTCGGGCGTCCAGCCGCGCGACTCGCGCTCGACCTTGACGCGCCTGGCCAGGGCGTCTTCCGCCCCGATGCTGCGCCCCTTGTTCTGCCTCGGCATGCTCCGGCCTCCGATTCCCTAAACGGAATAGAAACATACCCCACCCGTTTGACTGCGGTCAACGCCAGCCGTTACAACTGATAGGGAACCACTGCCTCCCCGGAAGGGAATGGAGATGGACAAGTACCTCACCACCAGGGAGGTCGGCGAGCTCGCCCGGGCGCCCGAGACGACCGTCCGCTACTGGCGGCACATCGACTACGGCCCGCCGTCGTTCAAGGTCGGCCGCCGGGTCCTGTACCGCGAGCGCGACGTCATCGCCTGGCTGGAGCGCCTCCAGTCCGAGGCGGCCATCCCCGTGGCGGCGCTCACCCGTCCTCAGTCCTGACATGCCGACGGCCCCCGGTGACCAGGCCGGGGGCCGTCGAGGAGGAGCTACGACGTGAACAGAGTAACCGTCCCTGGGCTCGCCGCCCGCGCCCTCGCGGCGCTGCGGCTGCCGCCGATCCCCTGCGGCTGCACCGATCCACGCGACCGCGACCATCACCACCACCCCGCATATTCCGCACAAACGCAGAACGCCTGCTACCGATGCAGTGCGGTCGGCCTGGAGGCGCTGGCCTACCGCGCCACCGAGCCTGACCCGCGCTGCCGGTGCGCCCGCGCTCTCGGTGTCGTCGTCGGCGGTGCCGCGTGAGTCGAGCGCAGACCTTCGCCGCCACCGACCCCGTCCCCCTCGGCGCGGTGCGGCAGCCCAAGTCCGCCCCGGTCGACGTGTTTCCCCGCTGGCTCGGCGACCACGTCACCGCGCTCGCCGACTTCGCCCAGGTCGACGCCGCGATGACCACGGGCGCAGCCCTCGGTGTCCTCGCCGCCTGTGGTGGGGGTCGAGCCCAGGTCGAGGCCCGACGCGGGTGGACCGAACCGACCAACGCCTACGTCGGCGTGGTCGCCGCCCCCGGTGAGCGGAAGTCCGCGGTCCACCGCGCGATGACCGAGCCGCTGGTGACCATCGAGCAGGCGCTCGCCGAAGGGGCCCGACCCGGCATCGTGGAGGCCGCCGTCACCCGCGAGGTCGCCCAGCGTGCCGCCGACGCAGCCCGCACCAGTGCAGCCCGCAAGGACGGCCAAGACCGGGATGCCGCGCTGGCCGAGGCCATCGACGCCGCTGCGATGGCCGGCGCCATCGTCGTCCCCGCCGAGCCGCGGCTGTTCGCCGACGACGTCACCCCGGAGGCCACCGCGACGCTACTGGCCGAGCAGGGCGGGCGGCTGGCGATCCTGTCGGCCGAGGGGGGCGTCTTCGACATGCTCGCCGGCCGCTACACCTCCGGCCTGGCGAACCTCGACGTGTTCCTCAAGGGCCACGCCGGGGACACCTTGCGGGTCGACCGCAAGGGACGCGCACCGGAGTACGTCGAGCGCCCCGCGCTGACCCTGCTGCTGATGCTGCAACCACAGGTGCTCCAGGCGATCGCGCGGCACGACGGGTTCCGCGGACGCGGCCTGCTGGACCGCTTCTGGTGGGTCCTGCCGACCTCGAGGGTGGGGTCCCGCAACGTCGACCCACCCACGATCCCCGACCCGGTGGTCGACGGCTACGCCGCCGGCATCACCACCCTCGCGGGCTCGCTGGCGGGCTGGACCGACCCGGCCGTGCTGACCCTCACGACCGACGCGACGAGCGCCCTGGTGGGCTTCCTGCGGCACCTGGAGCCACGCCTGGCACCGGGCGCGGACCTCGGGCACGTCGCCGCATGGGGCTCGAAGCTCGGCGGTGCCGTCGTGCGGATCGCCGGGCTGCTCGCGCTCGCCGACGACCCCGAAGGCGCCGGGCGCAAGCCGGTGGAGTCCACCCATGTCGACCGGGCCGTGCTGCTCGCAAACTGGCTGGTCGGCAACGCCCTGGTCGCCTTCGACCGGATGGGCGGCGACGTCGAGCTGGACGACGCCCGCTACATCGTCGCGGTGCTGCGACGCCTTGGCGCCGAGACGGTGTCCAAGCGGGACGTGTTCAACGCCGCCCGCGGACGCTTCCGCAAGGTCCCCGACCTCGACCCGGTGCTCGACCTGCTGACCGACCACGGGTGGATCGAGCCGAAGCCCGAGCCGCCGCGCGACGGACCCGGCCGACCCCCCTCACCCACGTTCCGCGTGCACCCACAGGTGCTCGCAGATTCCGCACAACGCGCACAACGCCGCTGACACAGGCATTCCGCAGAAGTGCGGAATGTGCGGCCACCTCCACCACTACGAAACGGGAGCACACGACATGACCACCACGAAGGTGCTCGACTTCTCCATCGAGGGGAACCACCGCACCGCCGACCGCTACGGGCGGCTGTGCTTCAACGTCGGCCTACCCGACGGCCGCGAGGCCTACTGCCTGGCCGACTCCATGACCGTCAGCGACGGCGTGCTGACCCTGTGGTCGGAGACTCAGAAGGTCAGCGACGACGCGCGCATGGACCGCGACCCGCTCGCCCTGCTCGTCCTGGCGCCCGGCGCGTGGGTCCACGCCTACGCCGCGTCCGCGCTCGACGGCTCACCCGTCGGCGTTAGCCACCTCGACCCCCCGCAGCGCCCCAGCGGACTGTTCGACGAGTACGACGAGGACGCCGCATGAGCGGCCTGACCCATCGCCCCGGCTGTCCGCTGCCGCCGCCCGAGGTCACCTCACGCGGCCGTCGGCCAACCGGTCGAGGCCACCCGCCGGATCAGCGAGCTGTGGCGGACCCCGACCACCGAGCCCACGAACGGAGCATCCCGATGACCGCCCCCGCCACCACCCGGCCGACCTGGGCCGACCTCGAGGCCGCCATCACCGCCGCGACCGGACAACCACCCGAGCACCGCACCCTCGGCCGGTCATCTTGGCGCGAGTACCGCGTGCCCCACCCGTCCGGCGGCAGCTTCTCCGTCGAGGTCACGCTGCGGCCGAGGTACTCCGCCGTCGCCGTCGACCGCTGGTGGACCACGTCCCGCCCACCCGAGGCGGACGCCTGGTTCGAGGCGACCCTGTGGCCGCTCGTCCGTACGGCCACCGAGGCCCGCAGCGGCGACCGATGCGGCTGGCTGCCCGCCGGCGACGTGTTCGCGTTCGCCGACCCCGTCCTGACCACCGACCTGCACGCCGTGCTGACGACGTGGCTGGCGCAGGAGATGGCCTGGGCCTACGACCCCGAGGACGACCAATGACGGCCGTCCGCCTGCACCGCCGACACCGCGTGTGGCGAGTCCGCCGGATCAATTTCGACGGCGAGGTCCGCGCCACCCGCACCTACCTGCACCGGGCCGCCGCCGAGGCCCGAGCTCGCGTCTGGCTGACCGTCCCCGGCACCGCGCAGGTGACGCTCGAACGCACCAGGCCGGTCCGCTTCGCCGAGGTCGACGCCTACGCCCCGCCGGCGCCGGAGGTGACGCCGTGACGACCCAGGACCAGCGCCCACGCCGGGACCGGCGCCGGGACCGCGGCAGGGGCCACGTCGTCGCCCGGCTCGACTTCGACCTGCCCGACCGGCCCGGGCACGCCGCGCTGCTGCACCACCAGCTCGGCAGCGACCCGCTGCCGCTGACCCTCGCCCAGCACCCCGACGGCGGCTGGGGCGTGGCCCTCGTCCTCGACGGCTGGTACGCCGGCGAGTCCGACGCGCAGGCCGTCCTCGACGGCTACTGGCGCGAGGTCGTCCGCGCTGCCGTGGACGCGACCCGGGAGCCGACGCCGTGACCGCCCCCGACCTGCACCACCGGCCTGGCTGCGGCGAGCCGCCGCCCGTCGTCACCGTAACCCGGCCGTCGGCCGACGGCGCCGGCTGGCCGTGGAAGGTCGCCCGCTGCTCCGACTGCGGGGCGGTCGCCGTCGAGCCGCTCGACGGCGAGGAGGACTGACGTGTACGTCTGCAGGGACCACCACGACGTCGTCCTGCGCGGACCGACCTCGAGGTGCGCCGTCTGCGCCCGAGCCGCCGTCCGACGCCGCGACGCCGAACGCGCCGAACGCGCCCGCCTGCGCCGCGAGAAGGCCGCGAGAAGGGCGGGCTACGGATGAGGACGACCTGCCCGTTGTGCGAACCCGGCGACCACGACGCCCAAGCCGGCGTGCCGCACGACACCGCCTGCGCCGCCCGGGCCGTCCCCGTCGACCCGCCGGCCGTCGTCCGGCTGCGGGCCCGCCTGACTCCCTACGAGATCGCCGAGCGAGCCCTCGGATCACCAGCCCCGCACCACCCGACAGCGAACGGAGATCGAACGTGAGCACCTACCTCGACACCGACCCGCCCACCGACATCGAGCCGCGGCCGCGGCCGTGGACGCCGCCGGACCCGCCGCGCTGGCGCTACGGCACCGTCAGCAAGAACAGCGCCGCCGGCCTGCGCCTGGTCGCGGAGGCGTTCGACTCCGCCGGCGTCGGCGAGGCGGTCCGGCCGTGCGTCGACCTGCTCGACCGGGCCGACGCCTTGGACGCCGAGCACAAACGCATGAGGGCCACCCTCGCGGACAATGCCGAGGCCTCGCTCGACGCCCTGGTCGCCGGCGACGTCACCCCGCAGCAGGCGGCTGCGAGGCTGCGGAAGGCCCGCGCCGAGCAGGCTGACGCCGAGCAGGCCTGCGAGGCCCTCGCCATCGCCCGGGACCGGGCCCGACGCGAGGCTCTGGACTGGTGTCGCGCCAACGCCGAGCCGCTGCTGGCCGCCCTCGACGGGGTCGTCCGGGATGCGGCCGCGGACTGCTCGGAGGCGGCGCTGCAGCTCGACGGCGTGACGACCGCCGAGGATGCGACCCGCGCCGGCGTCGGCGACCACTGGGGGGCCATGCTCCGGGCCGTCGACAAGGCGGACGCCGCGTGGGCCGCCTCCGACCGGCTCGACGCCGCTGCCGCGATCCTCGAGTGCGCGATGCCGTCGGTCCTGCCGGCACGCTCCCCGTGGCGACACTGCCACCGGCCCGACAGGCTGCCGCAGCGACTCCCCGTCGACCCCGGGCTCCGGCTGGCCGCCGCCCTCGACGCCGGCGCGAGGCCCGGCGTCGTCGGTGTCGAGCAGGCGTGGGCCAACGTGATCGAGTACGCCACCGAGCAGGCCGCGGCCGGACGGCACCCCGAGCCGTGGAACGTCGGGGGCCTGCGATGACCGCCGACCCGACGCCACGCGAGCTCGCGCTCGCCGCCCGCAACCGGACGTGGTCGCACGGCCGAGACAAGGGCGCCGACTCCACGCGACTTGACCCGATCTTCATCGAGCCCGACGTCGACGACGACCCGGCCGCGCGTATCCGCGCCGGCAAGGGCGGAGCCGACACCTCGGGGGACCCCAGCGGCTACGACGGACCCTCGGCGCGCGAGCTGGCACGTCGAGCCCGCGACCGGGCGGCCGGCGAGGGCCGCTGAATGAGACCCCCGGCCGGGCGGGCTGCGCCCGCGGTGTCAGTTCCACGGGGCGGCACCGCCCGTGGCCGGCGCTCCCGCCCGGTCGGGACCCCTGCGCGAGAACGGAGACCCCGTGCCCGTACTGCACCGCGGCGCACTCGCACCGCGACCCGGCGAGGACGTCGCCGACACCGTGGCCCGGGTCCGCGCCGAGCTGCACCGCCGCGGCATCGGCGACGCAGCACTGGCGCAGGCCGTCGACCTGCTGCGGCGCACCGGCGCACCCGCCGTCCGCATCCTCGACGACCGGGTCGAGCCGCTGACCGACGCCGACGTCGTCCAGCACCCCTGGGGAGGGACCCTCCCGGCCGGCGCCCCGCCCTGGTCGGCATAGCGCTCCCCGCCCGCTGGAATGCCAACACGAGCGATCCTGAGAGGACACCATGACCGCGAAGGACAAGCCCCCGGCCCCGCCCAAAGGGCTCGGGGACGCCGGCCGGAGCCTGTGGCGCAGCATCACAACCGAGGTCCACGACGCCGGGTTCGAGCTCGACGGCCGGGAGTGCGCGACCCTCGCCGCCGCCTGCCGCCAGGCCGACGACATCGCCGCCCTTGAGGCGGTGATCGACCGCGACGGACTGGTCGTGCTCGGCGCCGCCGGCCAGCCGAGACTCAGCGCCGCCGTCACCGAGGTGCGACAAGGCCGGCTGGCGCTGGCGAAGATGCTCGGCGAGCTGGCGCTGCCCGACGAGGACGGGGTGACCCGCACCCAGTCCCAGGCGAGGGCAGCCCGGGCCGCAAACGCGCGCTGGGACAGGTTCCAGGGCCGGCGCGGGGTGCGCGGTGGCACGGCGTAGCGGTGCAGCCGGCGGCACCGACGTGCGGGGGTTCCTGCTGGCCGAGGAGCGCCGCCTGGCGGCCGTGTACGACGAGGTCGAGGGCGCACCGTTCGCCGCCCGGGCGGCCGCCCTGCTGGCCGGCGAGGACGTCGTGGTGCGCGGGTACGACCTGCCGCACGGCGTCGTTGAGCACCCGATGGGCCGATACCGGGTCGACGGCGACGGCACCGTGAGCGAGGTCGAGCCGTGACGACCACGACCACCGACCACGACCTGCCGAGCCGTCGCTGTCCGGCCTGTGGCCGCCCCATGCGCGGGCGCCCGGTCGACGACCGCACGACCAGCGGGCGGTCCGCGCGTCGACCTCGAGGCCGGCCATCGGGAGGTTGCAGGCCGGGCAGCGGCGGGACGGGATCGGCATGGGGACGACGGTAGGCACGGGCCGCGAGTCCGCAAGGAGTCCGCAAGACGTCCGACAACGCTCCCCGCGTCCCAACGGCTCCCAACGGTGTTTCCGCAGGTCAGAGGCGGTATGACCCCGAGTCCCCTCACGGCACCGCCCCTCAAGGTGAGTTCTTCTACAACGTCTGCGTCACCGGCCTGAAGCCCTGACGACGGGGCACCACAACGCGGGGGACCGGGGCGACGACGTACGCCGTCAGGGGCGGGGCGGCCGGACCGGGGGGTCGTCGGGCTCGATCAGCCCGCCGAGGCTGCCGGTGCCCAGCAGCAGCCGCCCGACCAGCGTCCCGTCGCCGGGCTCCTCCCACGCGGCCGCGCCGGCCGCGGCCAGGACCCGGCGCGCCGCGTACGACGACGGCAGGGTGAGCGCCCGCACGGCCCGGTGGCGCAGCAGCCGGGCCACCCCGGCGGCGTGCCGGACCAGCAGGGTGCCCAGGCCGCGGCCCTGATAGGCGTCCTCGACCAGCACGGCCAGGTCGGCCTCCCCGTCCCCGCGCGGCGAGGCGTTGAGCAGGGCGACCATCCGGCGCCCGTCCCACACGGTCAGCGCGACCTCGGTGAGCAGCAGCCGGCGCTGCCAGGACCGGCTGACCTGCGGGACGGCGGTCAGGTAGCGGCGGTAGACCGTCTCGGGGCTGCACCGCCCGTGCAGCAGTGCGGCGGCGTCCGCGTCCGCCGTCCGGGCACCCCGGACCAGCACGACGGTGCCGTCCGCGAGCGGGACGGTGCGCGGGGCCGCGGTCCAGGTCAGGACGGGGGCGCGCCGGGCGTCCATGCCGCCAGGGTCCGCCCGGTACGTGTCGTGCGCGTTTCCCGCGGGCTTCGGGCCGGTGAACGCACCGGTAGCCTGTCCGCCCGTGCTCCGCCGTCGGCCCCGTGACCCCCGTCAGGCCCGTTTCCTGACCTGGGCGTCGCTGCGCTGGGTCGTGCGGCACCGGGCCTGGACCCCGTGGTACCTGGTCCGCTACTGGCGGTTCTTCTGGTTCAAGGTCCGCAACCCGCACGTCGTCACCGAGGGCTTCGTCTTCATCGGCCGCCGGGTGCAGCTGTACGCCCGCAGGGGCTACGGCCGGCTGGTCCTCGGCCGCTGGGTGCACGTCGGGGACGAGAACCGGCTGCGCTGCCACGAGGGCGTGCTGACCGTCGGGGACAAGTGCGTCTTCGGCCGGGACAACACGGTCAACTGCTACCTGGACATCGAGATCGGCGGCGGCACGATCGTCGCCGACTGGGTCTACGTCTGCGACTTCGACCACGTGACCGCCGACATCCACCGGCCGATCAAGGACCAGGGCCTGGTGAAGTCGCCGGTCCGGATCGGGCCGGACGTGTGGATGGGGACGAAGGTGACCGTGCTGCGCGGCACCACCGTCGGGCACGGCAGCGTGCTGGCCGCGAACTCGGTGGTGCGCGGCGACGTGGCGCCGATGTCCGTGGTCGGCGGCGTACCCGCGCGGCTGCTGAAGGACCGGGTCGCGGTGTACGAGGCGGACGCCGCGCGACGGGCGGCGCTGGCCGACATCGCCCGCAAGACCGCCGTCGCCGCCCGCGAGGTGGCCGGCGGCGGGCCGGCGGGGGAGAGCGCTCCGGCCCTGCCCGGTCCGGCACAGCCCGGGCCGGCACAGCCCGGGCCGGCACAGCCCGGGCCGGCACAGCCCGGTCCGGGCCAGCCGGGGCCGCCGGAGCCCGCGGCAGGGTCCGGTCCGGCGGCAGGGTCCGGTCCGGCGGCAGGGTCCGGTCCGGCGGAGGTCAGGCCGTCCGGTCGCTGAACAGGTTGCCGTCCGGCAGCACCGGCCGCACGTCCTCCGGTCGGCCCGGGGGCGCCGCGCCGACCGCGGCGGCGCGCCGGTAGGTCTGGACGGTCCGGTCCGCCAGCAGGTCCCAGTCGTGCTCGCGCTCGACCAGCCGCCGGGCCGCGGCGGCCCGGCGGGCGGTGGCCTCGGGATCCTCCAGGGCGGCGGTGACGGCGTCGGCGAGGGCGACCGGGTCGCCGGCGGGGAACGCCAGCCCGGTCGCGCCGTGCCGCACCACCTCACCCAGCCCGCCGGTGTCGGAGACCACCAGGGGCGTCCCCAGCGCGGCGGCCTCCAGGGCGACGATGCCGAAGGGCTCGTACAGGCTCGGGACGACCGCGACGTCGGCCGCGGCGACCAGGGCGTGCAGGTCGCGCTCGGGCAGCCAGCCGGTGCGGACCACCGTGTCTCCCAGCCGCAGCCGCGCGCACTGCTCGGCCAGGTCCGGGGCCGTGCCTCCCTTGCCGGCGATCACCACCCGCAGGCCGGGGAAACGCCGGCGCAGCGCCGGCACCGCCTCGAGCAGCACCTGCGGGCCCTTCTCCCACTCCAGCCGACCGGTGAAGACCACCAGCGGGCCGTCCCCGGCGAAGCGGGCGCGGACCTCCGTCTCGGCCTCCGCGTCCGTACGCCACTCGTCCAGGTCGATCCCGTTCGGGATGACGTCGACCCGGTCCGCGTCGACGGCGAACAGCCGGGTCACCTCCCAGCGCATGTGCTGCGAGCAGGCGATGACGCGGGTGGCCTCGTACGTCAGCCACCACTCGGTGGTGTGGATCGACCGCGACATCGCCGTGGGCAACCAGCCCTGGTGCCGGCCGGCCTCGGTCGCGTGGACCGTCACGACCAGCGGGACGTCCGCCGCCTGCCGCAGCGTGGTCGAGGCGTGCGCCACCATCCAGTCGTGCCCGTGCACGACGTCGGGACGCCAGCGCTCGACCAGGTCCAGCCCCGCGTGCCCGAGGTCGTGGTCGAACGCCGCGACCCACGGCAGCAGCCGGTCGAGGTCGAGCGGGAGCAGGTCGCTACGCGGGGTCACCCGCACGATGCGGACGCCGTTGACCACCTGGTCGGCGGGCGCCTGGTCGGACCCCTGGGTGAGCACCGTGACGTCGTGGCCGCGGCGGGCCTGCGCCTCCGCCAGTGCGTGCACGTGCCGACCCAGCCCGCCGTAGACCACCGGCGGGTACTCCCAGGACACGTGCAGGACGCGCACCGGTCGATGGTAGGACCCACCCCGGGGAGTTGCCCGCCGGACCGCGCCGGTCACAGCAGCCGGGCGTCGAGGTGGCCGAACGGCCCGTCGTACGCGCGCTGCCGGGCCGCCTCCGCCGCCGCGGCGACGGTCCGCCCGGACTCGACCAGGTCGGCCAGCCGGTGCAGGTCCGACGCATGGCCGTGCGCCCGGTCCCGGGCGTAGCCGGCGGCGGAGTCCTTGGTGACCATGAACGCCCAGTCGCTGGCCAGGAGCAGCAGCAGCTGGCGGACCAGCTGGTCCAGGGCAGGGTCCCGGGCGTCGCGGCCGCCCGGGCGGTCCATCGCCTTGTCCACGGCGTCCAGCACGCGGTGCTGCGCCGCCCGGTGGGACTCCACCAGGTCGGCGACGCCGGGTCCGTCCCACACCCGCCAGTCCTTGCCCGACCCCCAGGACCCCGCGCCCGGCCACACCGCGCCCTCGACCAGGCCGGCCTCGCGCGCGCCGTTCAGCGTGGTCACCCGGATGCCGGCCTCCGGCAGCAGCCGCAGCACCCGTTCCAGCCACTGCGGGCCCTCGTGCCACCAGTGCCCGAACAGCTCGGTGTCGTACGCGGCCACGACCATCCCGGGGCGGCCCTCTCGCTCGGCCCGGAGGTCCGCCAGCCGGCCGCGCACGACCTCGACGAAGTCCCGGGCGTCGGACTCCACCGCCACCGCCGCGCGGGCCGGGTCGTACGGCGCCTTGTCGTGCGAGGGGGTCCGGGTCGAGGTCACCCGCGCAGGCCGGAAGCCGGAGTCGTGGTCGAGGGTGTGGAAGTCGCGGTACCAGCGGCCGCCGGGGTAGCCGCGGCGGGGCGACCAGACCCGGTAGGACACCTCCAGGTCGCGGCCGAAGGCCACCACGTCGCTGTCGCCGAGCCGCCAGCCGGCCGCGGTCGATCGCCCGGCGCCCAGCAGCGTCGGCCCGTCCACGAGCAGGTGCCCCACGCCGGCGGCCGCGTACAGCCGCTCCAGCCCCGGCCGGTAGCCGCACTCGGGCGCCCAGATGCCGGCGGGGGCGCGGCCCAGCCGCTGCCGCGCGTCGTCGCGGCCCACCTGCAGCCCGTACGCCACGACCCGGTCCTCGGTGAGCGGCTGGAACGGGTGGGTGGCCGGACCGCCGAGCAGCTCGACCGCGCCACTGTCGGCGAGTCCGGCGAGCACCGGCGACGCGCCGTGCGTCCAGCGCCGCTCGAACGCGGCGAACGCCTGCTGGGCGCGGCGGAACTCGTAGGAGCCGAGCTCGCGGGCGCGGGGGTCCGAGCGCGACCCGAGCGCCTCGGCCCGGGCCTGCCAGAAGCCCAGCCACACGTGCTGCTGCTCCAGGCAGTACGGGTCGTCGAGCTGGGCCGCGAGCACGGGGGTCATGCCCAGCGTCACCAGCTCCCGGCGACCCTCCGCGGCCAGCCGCTCCAGCAGGTCGAGCACGGGCAGGTAGGAGCTGGACCAGGCCTGGTGCAGCCACTCCTCGCCCACGGGCCAGGCGCCGTGGTGGGCCAGCCAGGGAAGGTGGGTGTGCAGCACCAGGCAGAACGTGCCGACCGGCTCGCGGTCCGCCGCGCCGCCCCCGGTCACGGCCGCACCGCCGAGACCAGCAGGTCGTGCGCGTCGTCCACCCGGTCGTCGACCACGAAGTCGGCGACCGTGACGGACTCGACCGCCCGGGCCAGGTCGTCCGGCCAGGTGCCGCCGAGCACGGCCTCGACCTGCGCGCCGACGAGGGGGCCGTGCGCCTCCTCCCAGGCCGACAGCCGGGGGCCGTGGTGCAGACCCTCGACCCGGACGTCCGTGAACCCCGCCGTGCCGACGAGGTCCGCGACCTCCGCGGCGTCGAACTCCTGCACGTGGTACGGGTGCACGGGGCGCTCGCCCCGACCCAGCCCGGGGGAGTGGACCGGCCGGTTCGGCGTGCTGGCCAGCAGCAGACCGCCGGGGCGCAGCACCCGCGCGCAGTCGCGCAGGAAGCCCCGCAGATCCCACAGGTGCTCGACGACCTGCAGCGTCACGACCACGTCCACCGTCGCCTCGCGCACCGGCAGCGCGGCCAGGTTGGCCCGCGCCACGGCCAGCCGCGGGTACGCCGTCGCGGCGTACCGGGTGGTGGTTGCGTCGTAGTCCAGCGCCAGCACGGTGGCGGCCCCCTGCGCGAGCAGCCCGTCGGCCCCGTACCCCTCGCCGGCGCCCGCCTCCAGGACGGTCGCGCCGACCAGCGCGGAGCCGGCCCGGGCGGCGGCCCAGGCGTAGCCGGCCTCGTGCCGGCGGAACCAGTACGTCTCCTCGGCGACCCCGGGCAGCGTCCGCTCGCCGGTGAGCGGGAGGGCGTGGGTCACGGGGCGTGACTCTACGACCGGGATCCCTGGTCGTCGCCGCCGCCTGCGGGCAGGATCGGGGCATGACCCAGCAGCCCGGTGCCGGCACCCTCCAGGTCCAGATCCGCCACCAGCCGTCGTTCGCGGTGGCCCGACTCCTGCTCGAACCCGGGCAGCGGGTGCGGTGCGCCTCGGGCGCGCTGTACATGCGGGCCGCAACGCTCACGTACGAGGCGAAGATGGAGGGCGGCTTCATGGGCGCCCTCAAGCGCAGCGTCGGCGGCCAGTCCTTCTTCACCACCACGTGGATCGGCGACCCGGCCGCGTCCTCGTGGCTCGACCTCGCCCTGGCCCTGCCGGGCGACATCACCACCCTCGACATCGACCCCGCGCACGGGATCGTGCTCACCCAGGGCAGCTGGCTGGCCTCGACCGACGACGTGCAGCTGGACACCAAGTGGGGCGGCTTCAAGTCGATGCTCGGCGGCAACCGCTTCTTCGCCGTGCACCTGACCGGGTCCGGGACCGCGGTGGTCGCGTCGTACGGCGCGCTGGACCACTTCACCCTGGAGGCCGGGCAGAGCGTCGTGGTCGACCTCGGCCACGTCGTCGGGTACGACGACGGGATGGGCGCCCAGGTGCAGCAGCAGGGCGGCGGTTTCCTCAACTCGGTGAAGTCGGGGGAGTGGCTGGCGGTCCAGCTGACGGGTCCCGGCCGGGTCTGGACGCAGTCGCGCAGCATCCGCGAGCTGTCGGACTGGGTCCGCGAGCAGGTGCCCAGCCAGACCAGCTCGTCCTGACTTCCTACTGACCGGTAACATAGCCGCGCACCCACCTCGGGGGGTGCGCCGGACCCGGTCGTCCGGCACCCGACGCCGGGGGGCATCCTTGGGGTCATCGCAGGGCGCGGCGGGCGCCCACCGCCCGGCCTTGGCCGGGCCGGCTACCGACACGGGAGGTCGGCGAGCAGCATGAAGATTGCGGTCTGCGTGAAGCAGGTTCCGGACACCTGGGCGGAGAAGACCCTCCGCGCCGACGACTCGACGCTCGACCGCGCCGCGGCCGACGGCGTGATGAACGAGATCGACGAGTACGCCGTCGAGGAGGCGCTGAAGATCGTCGAGGCCGCCGGTGGCGAGGTCGTCGTCGTCTCGATGGGCCCCGACCGCGCCGCGGAGACCATCCGCAAGGCGCTGAGCATGGGCGCCGACAGCGGCATCCACCTCGTCGACGACGCGCTGCACGGCTCCGACGCGCTGGGCACCTCGTACGCGCTCGCCGAGGTCCTGCGCGACCGCGGCTTCGACATCGTGATGTTCGGCTCGGAGTCCACCGACGCGCGGATGTCCGTGGTGCCCGCGATGGTCGCCGAGCGGCTCGGCCTGCCGCAGGTGACGTTCTGCCAGAAGGTCGACGTGGACGGCTCGAGCATCACCGCGCAGCGCGTGACCGAGTACGGCTACGACACCGTGACCGCCTCCACCCCGGCCGTCGTCAGCGTGGTCGAGAAGATCAACGAGCCGCGCTACCCGTCCTTCAAGGGGATCATGGCGGCGAAGAAGAAGCCGGTCGAGACGCTCAGCGCGTCCGACGCCGGCCTGGACGCCGCGAAGGTGGGCCTGGGTGCGTCGTGGTCGGTGGTCGAGGACTTCGCCGCCCGGCCGCCGAAGGCCGCCGGCACGATCGTCACCGACGAGGGCGACGGCGGCGTGAAGATCGCCGACTACCTGTCCGAGCAGAAGTTCCTCTGACCCCGCCGACGAGAGCGAAAGAGACGACCCATGGCTGAGATCCTCGTTCTGGTCGACCACACCGACGGCGTGGTCAAGAAGGTCACCACCGAGCTGCTGACGCTGGCCCGCTCCCTCGGCGAGCCGTCGGCGGTGTGGGTGGGCCCCGGCTACGACACCGGCGCCGCGACGCTGGCCGAGTTCGGCGCGCAGAACGTCTACGTCGCCGACGCCGCCGACCTGGTCGACCACCCGGTCGCCCCGAAGGCCGAGCTGCTGGCGCAGCTGGTGGCGGAGAAGTCGCCGGCCGCCGTCCTGGTCCCCTCCACCGCGGAGGGCAAGGAGGTCGCCGCGCGGCTGGCGGTGAAGACCGGCTCCGGCATCATCACCGACGCGGTCGCGGTGTCCCCGGACCTGGTGGCGACCCAGTCGGTGTTCGGCGGCTCCACGATCGTGCACTCCAAGGTCACCGCCGGCACGCCGGTCATCACCATCCGGCCCAACTCCACCCCGCCGGAGGCGGCCCCGGCGCAGCCGGCCCGTACCGACGTCGCCGTGGCCGTGTCGGACGCGGCCAAGGCGGCCACGGTCGCCGACCGCACCGTGGCGGCCAAGGGCGGGCGCCCGGCGCTGACCGAGGCGGCCGTCGTCGTGTCCGGCGGTCGCGGAGTCGGCGGGGCCGAGGGCTTCGCGGTCATCGAGGCACTGGCCGACTCCCTCGGCGCGGCGGTCGGCGCGTCCCGCGCGGCCACCGACGCCGGCTGGTACCCGCACCAGTTCCAGGTCGGGCAGACCGGCAAGACCGTCTCCCCGCAGCTGTACATCGCCAACGGCATCTCCGGGGCGATCCAGCACCGCGCCGGCATGCAGACCTCGAAGACGATCGTCGTGGTCAACAAGGACCCCGAGGCCCCGATCTTCGAGCTGGCCGACTTCGGCGTGGTGGGCGACCTGTTCGCGGTCGTCCCGCAGCTGACCGAGGAGATCGGCAAGCGCAAGGGCTGACGCGCCCCGCGCATTCCGGCGCCCCCGCGCCCACCCGCTTGTGGTGCCGGTTCCGTGAGCTCCAGCTCACGGAACCGGCACCACAGTGCGTCTCGGGCCGGGGCGTCTATCCTCGGCGGGTGTCCCGCACGTCCCCGGCCACGTACCTCGACCACGCGGCCACCACGCCGCTGCTGCCCGAGGCCCGCGCGGCCTGGCTGGAGCACTCCTCGTACGTCGGCAACGCCTCGTCGCTGCACGCATCCGGCCGTCGTGCCCGTCGGGTCGTCGAGGAGTCCCGCGAGGCGCTGGCGGCCGCGCTGGGCGTGCGCTCGGGCGACGTCGTCCTCACCGCCGGCGGGACCGAGTCCGACAACCTGGCGCTGAAGGGCCTCGCCGCTGCGCGCCGCGCCGAGTCCCCGCACCGCCGCCGCGTGCTGGTGTCGGCCGTGGAGCACCACGCCGTCCTGGACCCGGCGGAGTGGCTGGGCACGCAGGGCTTCGACGTCACGCTGCTCCCGGTCGACCGGACCGGGCGGGTGGACCCGGCCGCGGCCCGCGACCTGATGAGCGCCGACCCCGACGCCGTCGCGGTCTGCTCGGTGATGTGGGCCAACAACGAGGTCGGCACGGTGCAGCCGGTCGACGAGTTGGCGGCGCTGTGCCGGGACGCCGGAGTGCCGTTCCACAGCGACGCCGTCCAGGCGGTCGGCCACCTGCCCGTCGACGCCGGCCGGGTCGACGCGCTCACCCTCAGCGCGCACAAGCTGGGCGGCCCGACCGGAGTGGGTGCGCTGGTGCTCGACCGCGCGCTGACGCCCGTCCCGCTGCTGCACGGCGGTGGCCAGGAGCGCGACATCCGCTCCGGCACGGTCGACGTCGCGGGTGCGGCCGCGTTCGCCGCCGCCGTCACCGTGTCGGTCGGCGACCGCGAGGCCGAGGCCGCCCGGGTGCGCGCGCTGCGGACCCGGCTGGTCGAGGGTGTCCTGTCCCTGGTCCCCGACGCGGTTCTCAACGGACCCGACCCGGTCGACGACCCGACGCAGGACGCCCGCCAGCGGCTGCCGGGGGTGGCGCACCTGTCCTTCCCCGGCTGCGAGGGTGACGCGCTGCTGATGCTGCTGGACGCGGCCGGGGTCGAGTGCTCCACCGGGTCGGCCTGCACCGCCGGCATCCCCCAGCCCAGCCACGTCCTGCTGGCCATGGGCGTTGACGAGGAGACCGCGCGGGGGTCGTTGCGGTTCTCGCTGGGCCACACCTCGACCGACGAGGACGTGGATGCGCTGCTCGACGCCCTGCCCGGTGCCGTGCAGCGGGCCCGGCGCGCGGGCCTCGTCCGCATCCGGCCGACGGGCTGAGACGGTTCCGCATGCGCGTGCTCGCGGCCCTGTCGGGCGGTGTCGACTCCGCCGTCGCCGCCGCTCGGGCGGTCGACGCCGGGCACGACGTCACCGCGGTCCACCTCGCGCTGGCCCCGGACCCGGACCGGCACCGCACGGGCAGTCGCGGGTGCTGCACCCTGGACGACGCCCGCGACGCCCGGCGGGTGGCGGACGTGCTCGGCATCCCGTTCTACGTGTGGGACCTCGCGGACCGGTTCCGGGCGGACGTCGTCGACGACTTCGTCGCCGAGTACGCGGCCGGCCGCACGCCCAACCCGTGCCTGCGCTGCAACGAGCGGATCAAGTTCGCGGCGTTGCTCGACCGGGCCCGGGCGCTGGGGTTCGACGCCGTCTGCACCGGCCACTACGCCCGCCGCCTGGACGGCCCGGACGGCCCGCGCCTGCACCGGGCGGTCGACCCCGACAAGGACCAGTCGTACGTGCTCGCCGTCCTCGACGCGGAGCAGCTGGCAGGGGCGCTGTTCCCGATCGGGGATTCTCACAAGGCCGACGTGCGGGCGGAAGCGGCCGCGCGCGGCCTGCTGGTCGCCGACAAGCCGGACAGCCACGACATCTGCTTCATCCCCGACGGCGACACCGCCGGCTTCCTGCGCTCCCGGCTCGGTGCCCGCCCCGGTCCGGTCGTGGACGTGGTGACCGAGGAGGTGTTGGCCGTGCACGAGGGGGCCTACGCCTTCACCGTCGGCCAGCGCCGCGGGCTCGGCCTCGGCCGGCCGGCACCGGACCACCGGCCTCGGTACGTCGTCGGCGTCGAGGCGGACCGCGCGACCGTGCTGGTGGGGCCGGCCGAGCTGCTCGGTGTCGGCGTGATCGAAGGCACCGCGGCGCGCTGGTGCGGGCCGGCGCCGGGCTCCCCGTTCGACGCGGCCGCCCAGGTGCGCGCGCACGCGCCCGCCGTCCCCGCGACGGTCGAGGTGACGTCGGCCGGGTCCGGCGAGGGGGGCGCTGCCGGCGAGGGGGTCGTGGTCCGTCTCGCCGAGCGGGTCCGCGGAGTGGCCCCGGGCCAGGCGGTGGCGCTGTACGACGGCGACCGGGTCCTGGGGTCGGCGACCATCGCCGGGACGGCCTGACCCGCGCTGCTGCGCCTCCGCGTCGGAAGATCCTCGCGAGACACCACAACGGGCCGGGTTCCGCCGGTCCCGGTGGGCCCCTTCTGGTGTTTCGCGGGATCTGGAATCCGGCCGCGGTCAGCGGCGCGTCGGTCAGTCGCCGGCGGGGTCGGGGGCCCGGGCGACCGGGATGCCCAGGCCGCCCGCAGGCTGGGTCTGCCAGTGCCAGCGCAGCGACGCCGCCCGCAGCGCCGACGCGCTGATGATCGTGACGACGATCCGTGCCTCCAGGGGTACCCCGGCGAGAGCGAGCCCGACGAACACCACCGAGGCCACGAAGGCGGCCAGGGCATTGAACTCGCCCGGGGTGAAGACCCGGGGCGTGCGACGGGCGAGCAGATCGCGCAGCAGGCCGCCGCCGGTGGCTGTGACCAGCCCCAGGAACACCGCCGCGGGCCCGCTCAGCCCGAGCACCAGCGCCTTCTGGGCGCCGATGACCACCCACAGGCCGAGCAGGAGCACGTCCACCACGTCCATCGCACGCTGCACCCGGGTGATCAGACCGGCGAAGAGGTAGCCCACCACTGCCGCGAGAACGGCGTAGGCCAGGTAGTTCGTCCCGACCAGGAACACCGGCGGCCCGCGGTCCAGCAGGGTGTCACGGATCGCTCCGCCGCCCACGGCGGTGCACAGCGCCACGGTGAAGACACCGATCGGGTCCAGTCTCATCCGGGCGGCGTGGGCGGCGCCGGACAGGCCGCCCATGACGATGACGGCCATGTCGAACGTCGGCGGGAGCGAGACGAACTGCGTCTCCACCTCCGCCGCCGCCGACACGGCCGCCAGCAGGGTCACAGCCGGTCGCCCACCTTGGCCCACAGCTGCCAGATCCGGTCGGTGTAGTCGACCGCGGGGCGCGTCTCCCAGTCCCGCCAGCGAGCGCCCACGCGCAGCAGCACCACGACCGCGACGGTGGTGAGCTGGACGATGCTGCCGGGCAGCTGGGTGTAGCGCTGCAGCGCCATGAACACCACGGCGCCGGCGAGGGCGGCCACCGCGATGAACACCCCGGGGCGCAGGATCTGCGGCGCCTCGCCGGACAGGATGTCGCGCAGCACCAGGCCGCCCACGCCGGTGACGACGCCGATGAAGATGGCCGACCCGGCCGGCAGGGCGAGCCGGACGGCCTGGTCGGTGCCCACGCTCACCAGGAAGCCCAGGGCGAAGGCGTCGAACACCAGCAGCAGGTTGCCCACCCGTGAGATCAGGCCGGCGAAGAAGTAGCCGGCGAGGGCCGCGAGGCTGGCGCCGACGATGTACTGGCTCTGCAGCAGCACCACCGACGTCCCGGCCTGCAGCAGGATGTCACGCAGCAGCAGCCCGCCCAGTCCGGTGGCGATGGCCAGGCCCAGCACGCCGATCACGTCGAAGCCACGCCGGGCGGCGTGCGTGGCGCCCGCGACCGCGCCGATGACGACGGCGGCCAGCTGGGACCAGGAGGGCAGCGCGAGGAAGTTCTCCCACATGCGGCGGACGATAGCCTCGCGTCGTGGGTGCGGAGGGTGAGCTCTGGCCGCCGGCCGCGGCGACCGGCGTCGGCAGCCTCCCCGGCACCGACGCCCGGGAGGCCACCCGGATCGTGCTGGGCGAGCTGCCCGACCTGCCGCACCTGGTCGAGCTGCCGGCGCGCGGCCCCGGTGCCGACCTGGTCGGACGTACGGCCGCCCTGCTCTCGTCGGTGGCCCGCGACCTCGCGGTGGAGACGACGGCGACCGGGTGGCGCTTCGCCGACGCCCCGGGCCGGGTCACGCGGCGGGCACGGTCCTGGCTGGGTGAGGACCTCGACGCCCTGGAGGAGGCGGCTGCGGATCGCCACGGCGCGCTGAAGTCACAGCTGTGCGGCCCCTGGACGCTGGCGGCGGCGCTGGAGCTGCGGACCGGAGAGCGGGCCGTGTCCGACCCCGGTGCGGTGCGCGACCTCGCCCAGGCGCTGGCCGCGGTGGCGGCCGACCACGTCGCGGATCTGCGCCGGCGCGTTCCGGGCGCCGACGTGGTGCTGCAGCTGGACGAGCCCTCGTTGCCCGCCGTGCTGCGCGGCGGAGTGCCCACGCAGAGCGGGCTGTCCCGCTACCGCGCCGTGGACCTCCCGGACGCGCAGGCCCGGCTGCGTGACGTGGTGGAGGCGGTGGCCGCGGCGGGCGCCGTGCCCGCGGTGCACTGCTGCGCCGCCGACGTCCCGGTCGACCTGGTCGTCGGGGCCGGGGCCCGGGTCCTGTCGGTCGACCTGGCACTGGTGGCCGGTCGCGACGACGAGGCGTGGGGCCGCGCCGTCGAGGACGGGGTCGGCCTGCTGCTCGGGATCGTGCCCACGACACCGGTGGCGGTGTCGGACCTCGCGGCTACCGTCGCTCCCGTGGAGCGGTGGTGGCACCGGCTGGGGTTCGCCCCCGAGACGCTGGCGGCGAGGGTCGCCCTCTCGCCGGCATGCGGACTGGCCGGTGCGTCGCCGGAGTGGGTGCGCACCGCCTACGCGCGGTGCGTCGCGGCCGGCCGGGCCCTGCGCGACGACCGCGTGGACCCCGGAGACCCGATGACGGAGGAGCAGGATGGCCGTGGCTGACCCGGCGCCGGCACCCGCCGACGCCCGCGTGCCGGAGGCGGCCCGCGCGCGCTGGCGGGAGCTGGTCGACGTCGTCGAGCAGGCGCGGACCCGCTACTACCAGCAGGATGCGCCGACGCTGTCGGACGAGGAGTACGACCGCCTGTTCCGGGAGCTGCAGGACCTGGAGCGGGAGCACCCGCAGCTGGCGGGGGGCGACTCGCCGACGCAGACGGTGGGCGGGCGTCGCTCGGAGATGTTCGAGCCGGTCACGCACCTGGAGCGGATGTACAGCCTGGACAACGCGTTCTCCGTCGAGGAGCTGCAGTCCTGGGCCGGTCGGGTGGAGCGCGAGGTCGGCACGTTCCCGCCGGTGATCTGCGAGCTGAAGGTCGACGGGCTGGCGGTGGACCTGGTCTACGACCACGGCGTGCTGCGCTCGCTGGCGACCCGCGGGGACGGCCGCGTGGGCGAGGACGTCACCTACAACGCGCAGTTCGTCCCGGCGCTGCCGCGGCGGCTCACGCCGACCGGCGACCTGCCGGTGCCGCCGCTGCTGGAGGTGCGCGGGGAGATCTACTTCCCGGTCGCGGAGTTCGAGCGCATCAACGACGAGCAGTTGGCGCTGGGGCTGTCCCCGTTCGCCAACCCGCGCAACACCGCCGCCGGGTCGCTGCGCCAACGGGTGGACCGCCGCCAGGAGGAGCTGGAGGCGGCGCAGGCCCGTGGCCGGGAGTCGACGATCGTGCGGCAGCGGGCGGAGCTGGACCGCGCCGTGCAGCGGCTGGCGGCGCTGCGGCTGGTGCTGCACGGGATCGGCGCGCACGAGGGCGTGACGCTGACGTCGCAGAGCCAGACCTACGACGTGCTGGCCGCTCTGGGCCTGCCGGTCAGCGACCGGGTCCGGGTGTGCTCGTCGCTGGCCGAGGTGCAGGCCTACGTCGACTTCTACGGCGAGCACCGGCACGACGTGGAGCACGAGATCGACGGTGTCGTGGTCAAGGTGGACGACCTGGCGCTGCAGGGGCGACTGGGCTCGACGTCGCGGGCGCCGCGCTGGGCGATCGCCTACAAGTACGCCCCCGAGGTGGTGCGCACCCGGCTGCTGGACATCCGGGTCAACGTCGGCCGCACCGGCCGGGTGACCCCGTTCGCGGTGATGGAGCCGGCCAGGGTGGCCGGGTCGACGGTGTCCATGGCCACGCTGCACAACGCCGACGAGGTGCGCCGCAAGGGCGTGCTGATCGGCGACCTGGTGTTCCTGCGCAAGGCCGGCGACGTCATCCCCGAGGTCCTCGGGCCGGTGGTGGAGGACCGCGACGGGTCCGAGCGGGAGTTCGTGATGCCGACGCACTGCCCGGAGTGCGGCACGCCCCTGGCGCCGGAGAAGGAGGGCGACGTCGACATCCGTTGCCCGAACTCCCGGTCCTGCCCGGCGCAGCTGCGGGAGCGGCTGTTCCACGTCGGGACCCGGGGCGCGATGGACGTGGAGGGGCTGGGTTGGAAGGCGGCCGTGGCGCTGCTGGACTGCGGCCTGGTCGCCGACGAGGGCGACCTGTTCGCGCTGACCGGTCAGGACCTGCTGCGCTGCCCGTTCTTCACCCGGGAGCCCGGGCCCGGGGAGGACGGCCCCCAGCTCAGCGAGAACGCCCGGCACGTCCTGGCCCAGCTCGAGCAGGCCAAGGGCCGGCCGCTGTGGCGGGTCCTGGTGGCGCTGTCGATCCGGCACGTCGGGCCGACCGCGGCGCAGGCGCTGGCCCGTGAGCTCGGCTCGGTCGAGGCGATCGCCGCGGCCGAGCCCGAGCGGCTGGCCGCGGTCGAGGGGGTGGGGCCGGTCATCGCCGACGCGCTGCGCGAGTGGTTCGAGGTCGACTGGCACCGCGAGGTCGTCGACAAGTGGGCCCGGGCCGGAGTGCGGATGGCCGAGGAGCGGGCCGACACCGGTCCCGGCCCGCTGACCGGGCTGACCGTCGTCATCACCGGGACGCTGGCCGACTACTCCCGCGACGCCGCGACCGCGGCGGTCCAGCAGCGCGGGGGCAAGGTCACCGGGTCGGTGTCGAAGAAGACGTCGTTCGTCGTCGTCGGGGACAACCCCGGCTCCAAGTACGACAAGGCCCTCGCGCTCGGGGTCCCCGTCCTGGACGACGCCGGGTTCGCGGTGCTGCTGGCGGACGGCCCCGAGGCGGCGCGGTCGGCCGCGGTCCCGGGCTGACCCCGGGGCTCAAGAACCCGGCCCGGTCGGCCGATGGTCCGGGTAGGTGGTCCCGCGGCACGCTGTGGGCCGGGGTCGGCTCGAGCCGCGAAGGGGTGGGAATCGTGACCGACGTACGTCGCGACCGCCCCTCGCTGGTGCGGCCGAGCCTGTTCGCGCTGACGTGGAACGTCGCCGTCTGGGGCGGCTGGGCCGTGCTGGCGTTCGCGGTGGCGCGCGCGATCGGCGACGGGCTGGTCAGCGTCGGACCGGCCCTGCTGATGCTCACCGTGCTGGTGGTGGTGTCCGAGCTGCGGCCGGCGGTCACCCGCGTGTTCGGCGGGGACACGGTGTCGTCCTCCCTGGCGTTCGTGCTGGCGGCGCTGTACCTGTGGGGGCCGGTCCCCGCGCTGCTGCTGCAGGCCCTGTCCGGCCTGATCGGGGAGCTGGTCGCGCGCAAGCCACCGTGGAAGCTGCTCTTCAACATCGGCCAGTACGAGCTGAGCCTGCTGGCGGCCTGGGTCGTCATGGTGGTCGCCGGGGTCACGCCCTCGCCCTCCGCGCCCCTGGAGGGGCTGCGGGCAGCCGACCTCGGCTGGATCGTGCTGACCTGGGTCGTCTACCACCTGGTCAACCTGGCCCTGGTCGCCGGCCTGTGCGAGTCCGACGACCAGACCTGGTGGGCCTCGTTCACCGAGGACTTCTGGTTCTACACGCTGTCCACGCTGGCCGTCGTCGCCATCTCGCCCCTGGTGGTGCTGGCGGCGGTCGCGTCCCCCCAGTCGTGGGTGTTCATGCCGCTGCTGCTGGTCCCGGTGATGGCCGTCAACCGCACCGCGGAGCTGGTGCAGCAGCGCGAGCACGAGTCCCTGCACGACCACCTGACCGGGCTGCCCAACCGCAAGCTGCTGTCGTCGCGGGCCGAGCGGGTCCTCGCCGGCGCGCGCCCCGACAGGGGCGTGACCCTGTTCCTGCTCGACCTCGACCGGTTCAAGGAGGTCAACGACACCCTCGGTCACGCGACCGGCGACCGGTTGCTGGAGGTCGTGGCTCGCCGGGTTGCGGGCGCCGTACGACCCAGCGACACGGTGGCGAGGCTCGGCGGCGACGAGTTCGGGGTCCTCCTGCCGGGGGTCACCGACGAGTCGGAGGCGGACGTGGTCGCCGGCCGGGTCCGCGCCACCCTCGCCGAGCCGATCCACCTCGACGGTGTGCTGCTCGACGTCGAGGTGAGCATCGGGATGGCCCGGGCCATCGGACCCGGCACGCCGTTCGAGGAGCTGCTGCGCGAGGCCGATGTCGCGATGTACGTCGCCAAGGGGACCCGGTCCGGCGTGGCCATGTACCGACCCGAACTCGACCCGCACTCCGCCCAGCGGCTCGGTGCGGTGACCCGGCTGCGGGAGGGGCTCGACGCGCGCGAGCTCGAGGTGCACTACCAGCCGAAGGTGGCGGCCCGCGGGGGCGCGGTCGTCGGCATGGAGGCGCTGGTGCGCTGGCGGGACCCGGAGCGCGGGCTGGTGGGCCCGGAGGACTTCGTCCCGCTCGCCGAGCGCTCCGGCCTGGTGCACCGGATGACGGCCTACGTCCTGGCCGAGGCGCTCGACCAGGCGCGGGCGTGGTGGGACGTCGGCCTCAAGGTCCCCGTCGCCGTGAACGTGTCGATGCGGGACCTGCAGGAGACGGACCTGCCCGCCCGGGTCGATCGCGAGCTGCGCCGCACCGGCCTGCCGGCCTCCGCGCTGGTCCTGGAGGTCACGGAGTCGGTCCTGGTGCAGGAGCCGACCCGGGCGGTCGCCGCGCTGCGGAGGCTGGCCGAGCGCGGGGTGCTGGCCTCGATGGACGACTTCGGCACCGGCTACACGACCCTCGCGCTGCTGGAGCACCTGCCGGTCAGCGAGCTGAAGATCGACCGCTCCTTTGTGTCCCACCTCGGGCACCCCGACGCCAGCCCCGCGATGGTGGGCTCGATCATCGCGCTCGCGCACGCCCTGGGGCTCACCGTCGTCGCCGAGGGCGTCGAGACCGAGGCGGTGCGGGCCAGTCTGGAGCGCCTGGAGGTCGACGCCGTGCAGGGCTGGCTGGTCGCCCGGCCGATGCCCCCCGAGCACGCGACCCGCTGGTTGCTGGAGCGCGCGGGGGCCCGCGGCACCGGGCTGAGGCTGCTGCCCGGCTCGGCCGGCTGACCGCCCGCGAGCCGCCGGGGCGCCGACACCTAGGATTCGGCGCATGTCCGCGATCACCCGAGATGAGGTCGCCCACCTGGCCCGGCTGGCCCGGCTCGCCCTCGACGACCAGGAGCTCGACCACTACGCCGCCCAGCTCGACGTGATCCTGCAGTCCGTCGCGCGGGTGTCCGAGGTGGCCGCCGACGACATCCCGCCGACCTCGCACCCGGTGCCGCTGGCCAACGTGTTCCGCGCCGACGAGGTCACGCCGGGGCTCACCCCGGAGCAGGCGCTGTCCGGTGCGCCGGCGGCCGAGGACGGCCGGTTCCGCGTCCCGCGGATCCTCGACGAGGAGTGAGCGTGAGCTTCGAGCACCTGACCCGGCTGACCGCGTCCGGGCTGGCGGAGGCCCTCGACCAGCGCACGGTGTCCTCCGTCGAGGCCACCCAGGCCCACCTGGATCGCATCGCCGCGGTCGACGACCGGGTGCATGCCTTCCTGCACGTCGACACCGAGGGCGCGCTGGCGGCCGCCCGCGCCGTCGACGACAAGCGGCGCGCCGGGGAGCCCGTGGGCCCGCTGGCCGGTGTCCCGCTGGCGCTGAAGGACATCCTGGCGATGAAGGACGTCCCCACGACCTGCGGCTCGCGGATCCTCGAGGGCTGGCGCCCCCCCTACGACGCGACCGTGGTCCAGCGGCTGCGGGCCGCGGACGTGGTGATCCTCGGCAAGACCAACATGGACGAGTTCGCGATGGGCTCGTCCACGGAGCACTCCGCGTACGGGCCCACCCGCAACCCGTGGGACCTCGAGCGGATCCCGGGCGGCTCCGGCGGCGGCTCGGCCGCCGCGGTGGCCGCGTTCGAGGCGCCGCTGGCCATCGGCACCGACACCGGTGGCTCGATCCGCCAGCCCGCGGCGGTCACCGGCACCGTGGGCGCCAAGCCGACGTACGGCGGGGTGTCCCGCTACGGGCTCGTCGCCCTGGCCTCGTCGCTGGACCAGGCGGGTCCGTGCGGCCGCTCGGTGATGGACACCGCGCTCCTGCACGCCGTCATCGCCGGCCACGACCCGCGCGACTCGACGTCCATCGACGCCCCGGTCCCCGACGTGGTGGGGGCCGCCGAGCGGGCGGACGTCCGCGGGATGCGGGTCGGCCTGGTCCGCGAGCTGTCCGGCGAGGGTTACCAGCCGGGCGTGGAGCTGCGGTTCCGTGAGGCCGTCGCCGTGCTGGAGGAGCTCGGCGCCGAGGTCGTCGAGGTGTCCTGCCCGAGCTTCGACTACGCGCTGGCCGCGTACTACCTGATCCTGCCCAGCGAGTGCTCGTCCAACCTGGCCCGGTTCGACGCGATGCGCTACGGCCTGCGGGTGGGTGACGACGGCGAGCGCACGGTCGAGGAGGTCATGGCGCTGACCCGCGAGGCCGGGTTCGGCCCCGAGGTGAAGCGCCGCATCATGCTGGGCACGTACGCCCTGTCCAGCGGCTACTACGACGCCTACTACGGCTCGGCGCAGAAGGTCCGCACGCTCATCACCCGCGACTTCGCGGCTGCGTTCGAGCAGGCCGACGTGCTGGTCTCCCCGACGGCGCCCACCACGGCGTTCCGGCTGGGGGAGAAGCTCGACGACCCGCTGGCCATGTACCTCAACGACATCGCCACGATCCCGGTCAACCTGGCCGGCAACTGCGCGTTGTCGCTGCCGGTGGGGCTCAGCCCCGACGACGGCCTGCCGGTGGGCCTGCAGGTGATGGCCCCGCCGATGGCCGACGACCGCCTGTACGCCGTGGGTGCCGCCCTCGAGGCGGCGCTGGTGGACCGCTGGGGCCACCTGCTGATCGAGGAGGCTCCGGACCTGTGACCCCGACCCACGCGACCGTCCCGTTCGACGAGGTCGTCGCCCGCTACGAGCCGGTCCTCGGCCTCGAGGTCCACGTCGAGCTCGGCACCGCGTCGAAGATGTTCTGCGGCTGCCCGACCACGTTCGGCGGCGAGCCCAACACCCAGGTCTGCCCGACGTGCCTCGGGCTGCCCGGGTCCATGCCGGTGGTGAACCGGACCGCGGTGGAGTCGACCATCCGGATCGGCCTGGCGCTGAACTGCTCGGTGGCGGAGTGGTGCCGGTTCGCCCGCAAGAACTACTTCTACCCGGACATGCCGAAGGACTACCAGATCAGCCAGTACGACGAGCCGCTGTGCACCGACGGCTGGCTCGACGTCACGGTCCCGACCGAGGACGGGCACACCGTCGTGCGGGTCGGGATCGAGCGGGTGCACATGGAGGAGGACACCGGCAAGCTCACTCATGCCGGTGGCGCGACCGGTCGCATCCACGGTGCGGACTACTCGCTGGTCGACTACAACCGGTCGGGCATCCCGCTGATCGAGATCGTCACCAAGCCGATCCCCGGCACCGGCGCGCTGGCGCCGGAGGTGGCGCGGGCCTACGTCACCGAGCTGCGCGACCTGATGCGCGCGCTCGGCGTCTCCGACGTACGGATGGAGGAGGGCTCGCTGCGCTGCGACGTCAACGTGTCCCTCAACCGGCCCGGCGACGCGTGGGGCACGCGGACCGAGACCAAGAACGTCAACTCGCTGCGCTCGGTGGAGCGGGCCGTACGCTCGGAGATCGAGCGGCAGGGGCACGTGCTGGACTCCGACGGCCGCGTGGTCCAGGAGACCCGGCACTTCCACGAGGACACCGGCGTCAGCACCTCCGGCCGCAACAAGGAGCAGGCCGAGGACTACCGCTACTTCCCCGAGCCCGACCTGGTCCCGGTGGCGGCGGCGCGGGAGTGGGTCGAGGAGCTGCGGGGCACGCTGCCGGAGCTGCCGTCGGTGCGCCGCGAGCGGCTGAAGGCCGACTGGGGCGTGACGGACTTCGAGATGCAGTCGATGGCCAACGCGGGGGCGCTGGACCTGGTCGAGGCCACGGTCGCCGCGGGTGCCACCCCGGCCGCGGCACGCAAGTGGTGGTTGGGCGAGCTGGCCCGGGTCGCCAACGAGCGCGGGGTGGAGCTCGACGTGCTCCCCGTGACCCCCGCCGACGTCGTACGGGTCGAGGAGCTCATCGCCGAAGGTCGCGTCAACGACAAGCTGGCCCGCCAGGTGCTGGAGGGCGTGCTCGCGGGCGAGGGCTCGCCGGACGCTGTCGTGGCGTCCCGCGGGCTCGCCGTCGTGTCCGACGACTCCGCCCTGCTGGCCGCGATCGACGAGGCGCTGGCCGCCCAGCCGGACGTGGCGGAGAAGATCCGCGGCGGCAAGGTGCAGGCCGCCGGCGCCATCGTGGGCGCGGTCATGAAGGTGACCCGCGGCCAGGCGGACGCCGCCAAGGTGCGGGCGCTGCTGCTGGAGCGGCTCGGCGTCGAGGGCTGAGCGCGCGCGGGTTGCGCGTACGGCGTTGACGTTGACGCAGCGTCAACGCCTACCGTCGTCGGCATGAGCGCGCAGCCGGAGCGGGTCGTCGGCGGCCTGGTGCCCATCCACGAGGTGGCCCGGCTGGCCGGCGTCACGTCGCGCACCCTGCGGCACTACGACGCCGTCGGCCTGCTGTCGCCTGCCGCTGTCGCTGCGAACGGGGTGCGCTGGTACGGCGACCCGGAGTTGTTGCGGCTGCAGGAGATCCTGCTGCTGCGGGCGACCGGGCTGGGCCTGCGGGACATCGCCGCGGTGCTGGCCGGGGAGACCGACCGGGTCGCGGCACTGCGAACGCACCGGCAGCGCCTGGTGGCCGAGGCGGAGGCGCTGGCGGCGCTGGTCGTGACGGTGGACCGCACGATCGCCGGACTGGAGGAGGGACGGGAGATGGCACCCGAGGAGCTGTTCGAGGGGTTCGACGGGGTCGACCCGCAGACGCAGGCGCGCCACGAACGCGAGCTGGAGGAGCGGTACGGCCCGGCTGTGCGGGAGCACATCGACCAGAGCCACCGCCGGGTCGCGGCGATGACGCCGCAGGACAAGGCGGCGGTCGGCCAGGACCTGGAGGTACTGGAGTCCCGGATGGCCGCGCTGCTGGCGGCCGGGCACGGGCCGGGCGACGCGGAGGTCCAGGCCGTGGTCGCGGACCACTACGCCTGGGTGTGTCGGTTCTGGACGCCGGACGCGGACGCCTTCGCCGGGTTGGGCGACCTGTACGTGGACCACCCGGAGTTCCGCGCCCACTACGAGGACCGGGCGCCCGGCCTGGCGGAGTTCTACCGCGACGCCATGACCGACTACGCCCTGCGCACCCTCACCCCCTGACCCCCGGGGGGCACTCCTGCGCCCGCCCCGGCTCCCCACCGCGACGGAATGAGTCTGGGCGTTGCTCAGGGGGCCTAGTTCGGGCTCCAAACGACGCCCAGACTCATTCCGTCGCGTAGCGAGGGCGAACTCAGACGGGGGCGCGGCGCCCGGGGCCGGGGGGTGCCCGGTCAGGACAGGGTGAGGCGGAGGATGCGGTCGTCGTCGGGGCCGGGCTCGGCGCGTCCGTCGGTGTTGCTGGTCACCAGCCACAGCGACCCGTCGGGGGCCGGTTCGACGGTGCGCAGCCGGCCCAGCTCCCCGGTGAACCACGCCACGGGCTCGGCCGCGCGGTCACCCACCAGCGGCACCTGCCACAGCCGGGCCCCGCGCAGCGAGGCCACCCAGGCGGAGCCGTCGAGGATCGCCAGCCCGCTCGGGGACGCCAGCGCCGTGGGGGACCACTCGACGACGGGGTCGACGTACGCCGGGTCGTCGCCGCGGCCCTCGTACACCGGCCAGCCGTAGTTCGACCCGGCCGTGATCAGGTTCAGCTCGTCGACGTCCTTCGCGCCGAACTCGCTGGCCCACAGCCGACCCTCGTCGTCGAAGGCCAGGCCCTGGACGTTGCGGTGTCCCAGGCTCCAGACCGGCGACCCGGGGTCCGGGTTCCCCGGGGCGGGCTCGCCCTCGGGCGTGATCCGCAGGATCTTGCCGGCCAGGCTGGCCGGGTCCTGCGCGTTCTCGGGCACCCCGGCGTCGCCGGTGGCGACGTACACGAACCCGTCCGGCCCGAAGACCAGCCGGCCGCCGTCGTGGAACCCGGCCTTGGGGATGCCGGTCAGCACCGGGGTCTGCTCGCCCAGGGCGGCGCCGTCCCAGCCGAGGCGGACGACCCGGTTGTCGTCGGGGCCGGTGTAGTAGGCCAGCACGTGGTCGGGGGAGTCTCCGGGCGGCACGGCGATGCCGAGCAGGCCGCCCTCGCCCTCGGGGGCGACCCCGTCCACCCGCCCGACCTCGGTGACCGTCGCCTCCCCGCCGTCGGGGTCCGGCACGACCCGGCGCACCACCGCGTCGTCGCGGCCGGTGACCAGTGCCGAGCCGTCGGGCAGGAACGCCAGCCCCCACGGCGCCGGCAGTCCCGTCGCCACGACCCCGTCGATCTCCGGCGCGACGGCCGCCGAGGTCGGCGTCGCCGGCGAGGCCACCGGAGTGCGGGTGGCGACGACGCCACCACCGTCCGCGCCACCGGCGCCGCCGCCGTTCCCGTCGAGGAGCCCGCAGGCCGGGAGCACCAGGAGCGCGGCGAGGACGGCGGCCGGCGCCGCGGGACGGATCGGGGGACGACGTCTGCGCACCCGTCCATGGTGCCCCGGGCGGCCGTCGAGCGCCTCAGGAGCGGGTGCCCGCCAGGGTGCCCCAACGCCGCTGGGCCGCGCGGTCGTACGCGGATCCGTACCGCAGCGACAGCACCCACAGCAGCGGCGCGGGGATCTGGGTGCGGACCAGGGCGGCGCGCTCGGGGTCGAGGTCGTCCAGGAACCAGGTGCCGACCTGGCCGAGGTCGGCCAGCGAGCGGCCCTTGCGGAAGTAGTTCTTGTCCAGCCACGCCCAGTCGTCATCGTCCAGCACCTCGACGACGACCGGCATCGCGGCGGTCTCCTCGTGCTCGAGGTGGGGGAGCGTGGCCTCCTGCATCGCGACCACGGCGGCCAGCATGGCGGCCCGCTTCTCGTCGGACCCGTCCTCGCCGTACGCGGCCGCGGCCGCGCGCAGCCGGTCCGCCGCCGCCGCCAGGACCTCGTGCTCGGACTCCATCTGGTCGGCGAGGACCTGCAGGTCCGGCGCCTTGGCCAGCACGCGCGGCCAGATGCCCTCGTCCTCGCCGATGTGGTGGTGGTGCAGCTCGGCCAGCAGCCACGGCGTGAAACGGCACAGCGCCACGCGCTGGTCGTCGGGCACCGGCCCGGACAGCACCTGGCGCATCCGCTCCAGGTCGCGTCGCAGCCCGTCGTGGATCACGGTGTTCATCACGGTGTGGGGGTTCAGGGCGGTCACAGGCTCCTCCTCGTGCGTCTCGACGCGATCCGATCCGATCGCGGTCAGGCGGCCCAGGTACCCCACCAACCCGACCACGGCGGCAGCGAAGGCCGCAAGGAACGCGGGGTGCCCGAACGCGCCGGGCACCGATCCCAGCGTCCCGAGCAGGTAGCCGCCGCCCCCGGTCGTCGCCAGGACGCCCAGGGCGCGGTCGCCGTTCCTGCGCAGCGTGCGCACCCCCACCACCAGCAGCCAGGCACCCAGCACGGCGAACCCGGCCAGCTGGAGCAGCAGGCCGCCACCTCCCGGCAGGTCCACCAGGCCGGAGTCGTCCGCCAGCAGCCCGACCGCCCCGACGCCCACGGCGGCCAGGCCGGCCAGTCCGAGGAACCGGGCGGACCGGACCGCTAGGACGACGGGGAGCATCGCCAGCGCGAACAGCAGCGTGGCCAGGTCCGACAGCGTCGCCCAGGCCCCGTGCGGATCCCCAGAGGCCATGAAGGCCGCGCCGGCCGCGTACAGGGCCAGGGCGGCGAGGAGCGCGATCGCCGCCTCCCCGCGCCGAGGGCGCGCGGGAGCGGGTACGCCGGGCCGAGGGGCCGCGACGGTCGGTGCGGGCGAGCCGCCCGCCAGGGTGTGTCGGGTCATGGTGTTCCCTCCCAGGTCGGGTGTACCGTCCGGACCGAGAGTAGTTATTTGAATGAACATGTCAAGGAAATGAAATGAGTCCACGTCCCTACCGGATGGGGAAGCGCGCCGACGCGGTCGCCGAGACCCGGCGCCGCATCCTCGACGCCGCGCTCGAGGAGTACGCCGAGAAGGGGATCGCGGACGCCTCGATGCAGGGCATCGCCCGGCGGGCCGACCTGGCAGCGGGAACCGTGCTGTACCACTTCCCCGACCCCGACGCGCTGGCCGAGGCGGTCATCTCCGGGCGCGCCGAGGCGACCCGGATGCCGATGCCGGAGTCGGTGGACACCAGCGCGCCCCTGGAGCGCCGCGTCCGCGACTTCACCGAGGCCGTGTTCGCCGTCTACGCCGCGACGGACCTGGACTACCAGGCCTACCAGCGCAGCCGTGAGCATCCGGTGATGCGTCGGTGGGAGGAGTGGTACAACCGCGCCTACGGCGAGGGGCTGGTCCGTGTGCTGGGCCCGAGACACACGGAACCGACTGCGCTGCAAGTGGTCTCAGCCCTGATCGATCCCGGGTTCCGTGGCTCGCTGCGGCTGCGGGGGCTGACGGAGGAGCAGGCCGTCGACAGCACCGTGCGGCTCGTGCTCGGCTGGCTCAGCGGCAGCGGCGCACCCACGGGCCCAGGTCCCGTCGCCGGAGCTCCGCGCTGACGCCCAGCCGGGCTGCTGCCCGGCACACCGACGCGAACGCCACGTCGCCGTACTCCAGCACCGTGACCGACTTGGCGGCTCGCACGAACGGGCGGTACCGCGCGCACTCGTCGTACGTCACGCACTCCTCGACCAGCGCCCAGTCGTACGAGGCCACCAGGTCTGCCACGAGACCGGGGGAGTTCTTCAGCCCGGGGGACAGCCCGTGGCGGCGGGCCAGCGCAGCCAGCGCCCGGTCGTAGCGCAGCTGGTCCCGGCGGGTGATCGGGAAGCCCGTGCGGTTCGCGTAGCCGTCGACGTTGTCGAACTCCACGCCCCGGAACCCCTTGTCCGCGCAGGTCCGTACGCGCCGCTCGATGAGCGGGAGCAGCACGTCCAGACGGCGTACGTCGAGCCACCGCTCGTCCGGCCACCCGTCGAGGCGGCGGCCGAGGACCGACCGGGGGAAGTCGCCCGCGTCGTCGCGGTAGCGCTCCCAGGAGCCGGCGGACACGTAGCAGACGACGGTCAGCCCGTAGGCGCGCAGTCGCCGCACGGTCCGCGCCGGGGTGTCCTCGCCGTCCAGCTCCACGGCATCCGTCCCCGCGGGGATGCGCAGGGAGCCGGAGAGCTGGACCCACAGCCGCTGTCCGGGCAGCACCGCGGGCGCCGGTCGCTCGGCGGCGTACGTCGGGCCGGAAGCGAGCGGCCCGGAAGCGAGCAGAACGACGACGGCCAGCACGGCCAGGACCCTGCCGGCCGCTGCGGTCCGCAGCGCCGTGGGTCGCCGCCCGGTCATCGGTCAGCCCCCGGCGAGCTCGGCCAGGTCCTCGGGGGTGAGCGTGAGCTCGACCGCGGCGGCGAGCTCCCGCAGGTGGTCAGGCCGGGTCGAGCCCACCAGCGGCACCACTGTCGGGCCCTGGGCCAGCAGCCACGCCACGGCGACCTGCGGCCGAGGACGGCCCAGCCGCTCGGCCACCCGCCGCAGGTGGTCCAGTGACGCCGGATCGGGGCGCCGGTCGCCCAGCGACACCCAGGGGTGCCGGCGGACCGGGGTGGTGTCGACGGCCACCTCGTGCTGCCGCCCGGCGAGCACGCCGCGCGCCAGCGGGGCCGACGCCAGGAACCCGACGCCGTGCGAGGTGCACCAGCGCACCAGGTCCAGCCGGTCCGGGTGCGCCAGCGACAACTCCGCCTGGATCGCGGTGACCGGGAAGTGGGTCTGGCAGCGCGGCAGGCTGTCGCCGCTGGGCTCGACCAGCCCGAGCGCCCGCACCTTGCCCTCCGCCACCAGCTCCGCCATGGCTCCCCAGGTCTCCTCGACCGGGACGCTCGGATCGACCGCCTCGAGCTGGTACAGGTCGATCCGGTCGGTGCGCAGCCGGCGCAGCGAGTGGTCGCAGGCCGCCCGCACGTGCGCGGGGGTGCCCGCACGCAGCAGCGTGCCGTCGGGCTGGCGCACCAGACCGACCCGGGTGGCGAGCACGGCCTCGTCCCGGCGCGACTCCAGGGCCCGCCCGACCAGTAGCTCGTTGGTGAACGGTCCGACCGCATCCGAGGTGTCCAGCAGCGTCAGGCCGAGGTCGAGGGCCAGGTGCACGATCGCGACGCCCTCGTGGTCGGCCTCGGCCCGCGAGCCGTGCTCGGTGGATAGCAGGGCGCAGGCCAGGCCCAGCGCGCCGACGGAGAACCCGGACGAGCCGACCTGTCGCTGCCGCATCCCCCGACGGTAGTCGTCAGCCCGCCTCGGCGAGCTCGTCGTCGGCGCGTGTCCGCAGGTCGTCGAGCATCCGCATGATGCGGTCGGGGAACTCCAGCGGGAGGAAGTGGGTGCCCGGCAGCACGTGCACCTCCGCGTGCGGGATCCGCTCGGAGATGGCCACCACGTCGTGCATGGACGTCAGGACGTCCCACCGGCCGGCCGCGATCGTGACCGGGCAGGTGACGAACGACGGGTCCAGCGCCTCGTGCCGCGCGAGCGCGAGAGCGAGCTCGAAGTACCAGTCGAAGTCGTGTCGCAGGAAGGTCTGCAACCAGGGGACGACGTCGTCGGGATCGGCGTACGGGAGCATGAACCCGCTGTGCCGCAGCACTTCTGCGAAGGTCCGTCCCTTGGGTACGGAGCGCGCCAGCAGGCTCAGCGGCCGGCCCATGAGCTTGCCAGAGTGGGTGACGGCGAGGCCGACCGGCCGGCGTAGGGGGCGCGGGACGAGCAGCGGCGCGAACAGGGTGTCGTAGGTGCCACCGGGCACGCCCGCGACCGACAGCAGACCGAGGACACGGTCCGGGTGCCGGGCGGCGAGCTCGAACGACACGTTGACCCCGAGCGACCACGACACCAGCAGCGCCCGCTCCCAGCCGCGCTGGTCCATCAGCGCGAGCGCGTCGTCCACGTGGTCGAGGATCTCGATGCGGCTCGGGTCCTGGGGGCGGTCGGAGCCCATCCCGCCGCGGTGGTTCCAGCCGGCCACCTCGTAGCCGCAGCCGGGGTCCAGCAGCCGCGGCCAGGCCTCCGGCGGGACCCCCATGCCGTTGCACACCAGCACCGGGGTGCCGTGCCCGTCGTTGGTCCAGGCGGTCAGCCGGGTCCCGTCGGAGGCGACCAGGTCGTACTCGCGATGCATCGCACCATGGTCGCTGCCGGGCCGGGGCCGTCGGGCGTCGGGTCCCCCGGTCTGGCGTGAGGTCGTCGGGCGCGGGGTCGTCGGGCGTGGGCCTTCGGTCGGGTACGGTGTCGCCGCCCGATCGCGACCCCCCGGAGGCCACGCCGTGCGGATGCCGCGTCCCCTCGCGCCGTTCGCCGACAACCCCGTCGTGCTGGCGACCCTCGGCCGTCGTCCCCGGGAGCGGTCGAGCCCGTGACCGCGTCGGTGCTGCTGCCCTCGTACCTCGTCGACGGACCGCTGAACGGCCGCAACGACACCGCGACGTACGACGGCGGCCCGCCACCGCCGGACGAGACGCTGGCCGGTGCGCGGTTCTACGTCCCCCCGTACATGGGCGCTCCTGCCGACCTCGCGCTGATGGCGCGCATGCCGGCGCTCGAGGTCTGCCAGACCCTCACGGCCGGGTACGACAACGTGCTGCCGCACCTGCCGGGCGGGGTGGTGCTGTGCAACGCCGGAGGCGTCCACGACGCCAGCACCGCGGAGCTCGCCCTCGGCCTGATCCTGGCAAGCCTCCGTGGCATCGACGAGTTCGCGCGGGCGCAGCCGTCGGGGGAGTGGCGGCACGGTCGGCGGTCGTCCCTCGCCGACCGCCGTGTCCTCGTCGTGGGCAACGGGGGCGTCGGCCGCGCCGTGCGGGCCCGGCTCGAGCCGTTCGAGGTCGACCTGACCGTGGCCTCCCGCACTCCCCGCCCGGATGCCGATCCGCCCGTCCACGGGATGGACCGTCTGCCGGCGCTGCTCGCGCACGCCGAGGTGGTCGTGGTCGCCGTACCGCTCGACGACCGGACCCGCGGCCTGGTCGACGCCGACTTCCTCGCGGGCATGCCGGACGGGGCCTTGGTGGTCAACGTCTCCCGGGGTCCGGTGGTCGACACCGACGCCCTGCTGGCCGAGACGTCGACCGGCCGGCTGCGGGCCGCGCTCGACGTGACCGACCCGGAGCCCCTGCCGCCGGACCACCCGTTGTGGCGAGCGCCCGGCGTGCTCATCAGCCCGCACGTCGGCGGCAACACGACGGCCTTCCTGCCCCGGGCCCGGCGGATGGTCGCCGCGCAACTGCGCCGCTGGGACGCCGGCGAGCCGCTGGAGCACGTGGTCCGGCCCGCGGGCTGACCTCGCCGGGACGGCCCTAGGCTGTGCCGCATGGCCGACCTGAAGCCCCGCAGCAAGGACGTCACCGAGGGTCTGGAGCGCGCCGGCGCGCGCGGCATGCTCCGAGCGGTCGGCATGACCGACGAGGACTTCCCCAAGCCGCAGATCGGGGTCGCCTCGTCGTGGAACGAGATCACCCCCTGCAACCTGCCACTGGACCGGCTCGCCACCGCGGCCAAGGAGGGCGTGCACGCGGCCGGCGGATTCCCGCTGCAGTTCGGCACGATCTCGGTGTCCGACGGGATCTCGATGGGCCACGAGGGCATGCACTTCTCGCTGGTGTCTCGCGAGATCATCGCGGACTCCGTCGAGGCGGTGATGGAGGCCGAGCGACTCGACGGCATGGTCACCTTCGCCGGGTGCGACAAGTCGCTGCCCGGCATGCTGATGGCGGCCGCCCGCCTCGACATCGCGTCGGTCTTCGTCTATGCCGGGTCCATCCTGCCGGGACACGTGACCCTCACCGACGGCTCGTCCCGCGACGTCACGATCATCGACGCCTTCGAGGCGGTCGGGGCCTGCGCCCGCGGGCTGATGTCGCGCGAGGACGTCGACCTGATCGAGCGTGCGATCTGCCCCGGCGAGGGTGCCTGCGGCGGCATGTACACCGCCAACACGATGGCCTCCGCGGCCGAGGCGATGGGCATGTCGCTGCCGGGGTCCGCGGCCCCGCCGGCGGTCGACCGGCGCCGGGACGGGTACGCGCGGCGCTCCGGCGAGGCGGTGGTCCGGCTGATCGCACAGGGCATCACGACCCGGGACATCATCACCAAGCGATCGCTGGAGAACGCGATCGCTGTGGTGATGGCGTTCGGCGGCTCCACCAACGCCGTGCTGCACCTGCTCGCGATCGCGCACGAGGCCGACGTCGACCTGACCATGGAGGACTTCCACCGGATCGGTTCGCGGGTCCCGTTGCTGGCGGACGTCAAGCCCTTCGGTCGCTACGTGATGAGCGACGTGGACCGCGTCGGTGGTGTCCCGGTGGTCATGCGGGCGCTGCTCGACGCCGGCCTGCTGCACGGCGACTGCCTCACCGTGACCGGCCGCACCGTGGCGGAGAACCTCGCGGACATCACTCCGCCCGACCCCGACGGAGAGATCCTGCGCGCGGCCAGCGCGCCGCTGGACCACCACGGCGGGATCACGATCCTGTCCGGGTCCCTCGCGCCCGAGGGTGCGGTCGTCAAGAACGCCGGGGTTCCGGTCGACGTCTTCGAGGGCACCGCGCGGGTGTTCGAGCGCGAGCAGGCGGCCATGGCCGCGGTCGAGGACGGTGCGGTCCAGGCCGGCGACGTCGTGGTCATCCGGTACGAGGGCCCCAAGGGCGGTCCGGGGATGCGCGAGATGCTCATGGTCACCGGGGCCATCAAGGGCGCCGGGCTCGGCAAGGACGTCCTGCTCATCACCGACGGCCGCTTCTCCGGCGGGACCACCGGGCTGTGCGTGGGGCACGTGGCGCCGGAGGCCGCGGACGGGGGGCCGATCGGGCTGGTGCGCGACGGCGACCGGATCCGCATCGACGTGCGGGAGCGGACCCTGGACCTGCTCGTCGACGAGGCCGAGCTGCAGCGTCGCCGGGCGGAGTGGGAGCCGCTGCCGCCGCGCTACCAGCGCGGGGTGCTGGCCAAGTACGCCAGGCTCGTGGGCTCAGCCTCCCGCGGGGCCGTCTGCGACTGAGCGCGGGTTCGCCGCGGCCCAGGCCCGGTAGCCCTGGACAGCGGTCGGAAGCGTGGGGAAGATCCGGTCCTCGCCGACCGAGTCGAGCAGCCCGGCGCGCTCGAGCTGGACGCGCAGGTCCATCTTCACCCGCGCCATGCCGAACTCGAGGCCGCGTGCGGTGACAGTGGCGCGCAGGTCGTCGATCGCCTGAGCCGCCGTGGAGTCGATCTCGACGTTGGCCTCGGCGTTGACCACGAACCAGCGGGTGCCGGGCCGCTTGTCCAGGGCCTCGACCGCCTTCTCCTGGAAGTCGCTGGCGTTGGCGAAGAACAGCGGCGAGTCGTACCGGAACACGACCAGCCCCGGCTCCTCGGTGGCACCGGGGTAGTCGGCGACGTCGTGCATGCCGGCCATCCCGGTCACGAACCCCTGCACCGCCCACGGCGGACGCGCCACCCGGGCGAGCAGGTCCAGCACCGACAGGCCGACGGCGAACAGGATCCCGTACAGGATGTCGAAGACCAGTACGCCCATGGTGGCGGCGACGGCCAGCGCGAACTCGGTGCGGCGGAAGGCCCACAGCGCGCGGAACTCGGGCACGTCGATCAGTCGCAGTGCCGCGTACACGACCAGCGCCCCCAGCGCGGCGTCGGGGAACGACGACAGCAGCGGACCGGCGAACAGCAGCACGGCCACCAGCGCGGCCAGGACCACGAGCGCGTAGCCCTGGCTGCGTCCGCCGGAGGATTCGGCCAGCGCGGTGCGGCTGCCGCTGCTGGAGATGGGGAACCCGCTGGTGAGTGCGGCGCCCACGTTGGACGCGCCCAACGCCCGCAGCTCGGCATCCCCGTCGATCGGCGGGTCGCCGCGCTGGGCGAAGCCGCGTCCGGTCAGCACCGTGTCGCTGAACGCGACCACCGCGATGCCGACGGCCGGCAGCAGCAGCGACGCGTAGTCGGACCCGGACACACCGGGCATGCCCACCGGCGGAAGGCCCTGCGGGACGTCGCCCACCACGGCCACGCCCTGGTCCTCCAGGCCGAACGCCAGCACCACCAGGGTGGCCAGCAGGACGCCCACCAGTGGGCCGGGCACCCGGGGCCACAGCCGGGTGCTCACCAGCAGGAAGGCGAGCACCGCCACCCCGAGACCGAAGGTGAGCGGGTCGATGTCCCCGAGGTGGGTGGCCAGGTAGGCCAGCGACGAGAAGAACCCGTCGGACTCGATCTGCATGCCGGTCAGCCGCTCGAGCTGGCCCTCGATCATGAGGAACGCGACGCCGGCCATGTATCCCGCGAGCACCGGCCGGGACAGCAGGTCGGCGACGAAGCCCAGCCGCGCGGTGCCGGCGAGGACGAGGAGACCTCCGACGACCAGCGCGGTGGCCGACGCCAGCGCGGCGTAGCGGACCGGGTCGCCCGCCGCCAGCGGCGCCACGGCGGCCGCGGTCATCAGTGCCGTGGTCGACTCCGGGCCGATCGACAGCAACCGCGAGGTGCCCAGCACCGCGTACAGCGCGAAGGGCGCGAGCGCTGTCCACAGCCCCACCACCGGGGGCAGTCCGGCGACCCCGGCGTAGGCCATGACCTGCGGGACCATGTACGCCGCCACCGTGACGCCGGCGACCAGGTCGCCGCGCAGCCAGGACCGGGGGTAGCCGCGCAGCCGGACCAGTCCGGGCACCCATGCCTGCCATCGCGGGGGTGCCGAGATCGTCATGTCCGGAGGGTAGGGCCCGCCGAGGTCTGGTCGGCGCCGTCTCACGGTGGGACCCTGGGTGCTTCCGCACGCGGAGGGGGAGACCATGACCGAGCCGGACTTCGCGACCCGTGATGACACCTGGTGGCGGGAGAGGCGGGCGGAGCGGCTCGCGCGCGACGTAGTCGCGACCGACACCTGCCTGTTCCGTCCCGACCAGCTGCTGCTGTCCGACGCTGCGGCCGCGCTCGTGGCCGACGAGCTCGAGCAGCTGAACGGGCGACCGGATGACGGGAACGAGGCGCTGGCCGCGGTCGGCCTCCAGCACTGGCGCGTGCCCGGTCGCGAGGACCTGCCCGAGCAGGCGCTGCGGCTGCGGGCCGTGGCGGAGGCCCGCAGGGACGACCGCGAGGGGGAGTCGGACCTCGTGGTGTCGCTCAACCACGTCCTCACCGGTCAGCCGAAGTGGGCGGGGGGTCCGGCGACGCATCCGGTGGCCACGAAGGACAGCCGACCGGAGTCGCGCGGGTCGGCCGGACGCCCACCCGACATCACGGTCCTCGACACCGGCTACGACCACTCCGTGCGTGCGGTGCACCCCGGCATGGCCGCGGCCCTGCGACCCGATCCCAGCGACGTGGACGCGCTTCGTGCGCCGGGCACCACCGAGCTGCTGGGAGAGGCGGGGCACGGCACCTTCATCATCGGGCTGGTCCTGCTGATGGCGCCCGACCTCGCGGTGGACCCGGGCCGGGTGCTGGACCCGGACGGGGTGTGCGACGACGTGCAGCTGTGCCAGGAGCTCCTCGAGGCGCGGCACAGCTCGCCGGTGATCAACATGTCCCTGGGCGGCTACACCTTCGACGACGCCCCGCCCCCGGGCGCGAGCCGCATGATCGAACGGCTCATGCCCGACCGGGTGATCGTGGCGGCCGCGGGCAACCATGGCTCCACCCGACCGTTCTGGCCGGCCGCGCTGAAGCACGTGGTCGCGGTGGCCGCGATCGACGACCCCGCGGCGCCGACGCCGCCCGCCTGGACCAACCGCGGGCCGTGGGTCGACGTCTGCACCCAGGGCGTGGACCTCGTCAGCACGTACGTCGAGGGCGTGTACCCGACCGGGCCGACCACGTCCGAGGACTTCACCAGGCATGCCTGGGCGCGCTGGAGCGGGACGTCGTTCGCCGCCCCGCTGGTGGCGGCGGAGCTCGCCCGCCGCGTGGTCGAGGGGAGGGCGCAGGGTCAACCGGTCAGTGCCGACCAGGCCCGGCGGGACCTGCTCGCCTCGCTGTCGCCGGTGCCCGGTCACCCGGAGCTGGGTCTGCTCTACGAACCGCCGGTCGACCCCCGTCGTCCCTGACTGCCGGTCGCCGCTACCCGCCGAAGACCACGAACGACGCCGCGGTCGCTGCCGCGCGCGCGTCGTCGGGGTCGATCGCGGCCTGCACCGCGGCCAGCGCGGCCGCTGCCGGCTCCTGCGCAGCGAGCCGCCGGTGCAGGGCGACCATGAGAGCGGCGGTGAGGTCGTCCGGCACCGCGGTGAGGGGGGCCACGACCTCACCGGCACCTCCCGCGAGGAGGGTCCAGGCCAGTCCGAGGGTCTCGTCCCCGGCGGGGGCGCGACCCCGTCCGGCGTGGCAGGAGGGCAGCACCACGGTGCGAGGCATCCCCTCCACCCGCTCCAGGTCGTAGCCGGTCAGCGGCCCGTCGGCCAGGGTGACCTCCGACAGCAGCGGGTTGTCGGCACGCAGTCGACCGTGCGCGGCCAGGTGGGCCACGTCGCTGGCGCCGAGCCCCGACAGCACCGCTGCGACCGTCGACCGCTCGCCGGCCAGGGTTCGACCGCTGGGATAGCACGCCGCCACCGTCCGTGCCTCGGGGGCGGCCTGGGCGAGACCCGGGCCGGCCGCCGCCAACGCCCGCAGCCGCGGGGGGCGGTTTCGGGTTCGCTCACGGCACCACGCGCTCAGCGACGGAGCCACGCTCACGGGCCGAGCCCGGCAGCTCGGCAGGACGGACCAAGGGACCTCGCTCAGTGCGGACGTGGGTGAGACCACCAGCGACCGGTCCGCCAGGCCCTGCGACCAGGGCAGGAGCAGCAACCGGTCCAGCGCGGCGGCCGCGTCGTGCACCGAGGCCCACGCCGCGGCCCGACCGGCGGTCGTGCCGAACCCGCTGGCGACCCGGCCCAGCCCGAACGCCCCCCGCCGCAGGGCGGCGGCGACGGTCGCGACGGGGGCCAGCTCGAACAGCCGGCTCCGGGTCCGGTCGGTCACCACGGCCACCAGCGCCCCCCGGACCTCGGCGTACTGCACCACGACGGTGTCCGGGTCGAGTGCGGAGCGCACCGACCGTGCGGATGTCCGCCACCGGACGGGCCCCGCGCCCGGGACGGTCCGGGCCAGCGTCACGACTCGGCGCTCGGCCCGGGCCCGGCGCCCGGCTGCGGGGGACGACGAGGCGCCGTCGAGCAGCGTCTGCTCCTCCTCCCGCGCCGCCGTGCGGAGCTCGTCCAGCGCTGCGGCCAGCTCGCGGTCCCGCGGTGGGCGGACGCGGGGATGCCGCAGGTGCGCGGCCCGTCCCCGCTCGGCCCAGGCCAGCGTGGCTGCCTCGGAGCCGCGGTCGACGGCGAGACGGAGCCCGGTGGCGACCAGATCCCGTGCCTGCGGCGCCACCAGCGCGCGCAGTTCGGCCGCTCCCCGCAGCTCCCGGTCCGCCTCGATCCGGTCCCAGGTCCGCCGCAGCTCGCGATCGGCCCGGCGGAAGTCCCCCTCCGCCGCCGCGACGAGGCCACGGGCATGCAGCACCCGGCGCAGCAGGGAGGGACGGGTGGTCCGGGTGGCGGCGAGCGGTGCGAGCACCCGTGCCGCCGCCGGACCCCGCCCCGCGTCCAGGGCAGCGGCAGCGACCGCGAGCCGGAGGTCGGCGGCGTGCGTGGTCCAGCCGGCCTGCTCCAACTGGCGGGCGACCCGCAGGCTCCTGCCCGCGTCGCCCGGCCGGGCGCGCACCCGGACGTAGTCCGCGAGCCGCTGCCAGCCGGCCCGCCCCTGCGCCGCCAGCAGGCGGGCGGCCCGGTCCCCCTCCCGCGCCGCGGTGTCCGGGTCGCCCGCGGCCAGGGCGCACTGCGCATGCAGGAGCACGGCCTCGGCTCGCAGCGACTCCCACCCGCTGCCGACGAGCGTCCCGGCAACCTGCTCGGCCGCGGCGCGGGCCTCCGCGTACAGGCCGGCCCGGAGCAGCACCTCCGCTCGGTCCACGTGCCGTTCGGGCACGTCGAGCCCGGCGCACTCGACCTCGGCCTCCTCGTACAGCGCCAGCGCCCGGGGGATGTCACCGGACATCCCGGCGATCCAGGCCAGGTTGCACAGCGTCCACGCGGCGAGGACGGTCTCGCCGACCGCCAGGGCGAGCTCGCGGGCCCGGCCGAGGTCCTTCTGGGCGGCCCGCGGGTCGCCCAGGTAGGCGAGCAGCAGGGCCCGGTTGTTCAGCGCGCGGGCCCGCCACAGGTCGTCGCCGGCCAGGCCGAGCGCCGGCAGGGCGGCCGTGTAGGCATCGAGGGCCGCCCGCGTGCGCCCGCTGCGGGCCAGCACGGTGGCGCGCTGCACCTGGAGCCGGGCCGACTGCGTGCCGGCCAGTCCGGGGGCCGCGCGGTCCGCGGCGGCGATCGCCGCGCGCATGCGGCCCTGCTCCAGCAGCGCATAGGCCAACGACATCCGCGCCTGCGCGGTGACCTCGGAGTCCCCGGACCGCAGGCCCAGCCTCTCGGCCCGACGCAGCCGGCGTTCCGCCTCGGTGGGGTCGCCGCGGGCGAGGAGGGCCAGAGCGGCGGCGCGGTGCGCGACCGCGGCCGCGCGAGCGGCCTCGCCCACGGGCCGGCTCGGGAGCCGGGACGTCAGCGCGTCCGCCCGGGCCAGCGCGTCGGCCGGGTCCCGGCCGGCGAGGTCGAGGATGTCCCGGGCGGCGGCGGTGAGGTCGGCCACCGTCCCGTCGGCGGGCCGAGCGGTCAGAGCGTCACCCAGGTCGTGGTGACGCGACGGCCATCCGCGGTGACTGCCTCGATCCGGACCGGACCGGCCGGGAGGTCGCGGGCCTCGAAGGAGCCGGACTCCAACGGGAGCGGTGCCCGCCGGTCCGGGTGGACCAGGGTGAGGCCCACGACGTCGCCCACCACCACCCCGCGCAGGGACCGCAGCCCGGTCACGTGGTCGGTCTCGACGTCGATCTCAAGGGTGACCTCCCCGCACTCGAAGGTGAGCATGCGCACGTCGGCGGTGACTGCGCGCGTGGTGACCGTCTCCACATCCGCCCAGGAGTCGGCGGTGAGCGTGGCCAGCTCCGCGTCCAGGGAGCGCAGGGCCAGCGCGGCCCGGGCCGCCTCCAAAACGGAGTCGGGCGGTGGGTCGGCCTGCGCGGCGGCGTCGCGGAGGCGCTCCTCCCACAGGTCGTCGGTGGCGCTCATGGTGCGCCGTCCTCTCTGTGTCGGTCTGTGGTTCCGTCGGCCGGGCCGGCGGCCTCGTCGGCGAGCAGCGGCGATGTCATCGCCGACTCGCGGAGCCGGGCCAGGCAGCGGGAACGAGTGGGTCCGATGCTGCCGATGGGCATGTCCAGGGCGGCGGCGACCTCGGCGTAGCCGGGCGCGGGGGTGGCCGCCAGGACCCGGAGCAGGCGTCGACACCGTTCGGGCAGCAGCTCGAACACCCGCCACAGCTCGGCGTCCCGCTCGTCGGCCAGCAGCGCGGCGTCGAGCGGGTCAGCCCCGTCGGCCACGGTCGAGAAGGTCTCGTCCGCGGGGACCGGGGACTCACGGCGGCCCCGGCGCTGGGCGTGCAGGCACTCGCGTCGCGCCGTCGTGGCCAGCCAGGACGCCAGCCGCTCGGGCTCCTCGATCCGGTCCAGGTTCTCGACGAGGCGCAGCCAGGTGGTCTGGACGACGTCGGCGGCCTCGGCCGTCGGGAGCCGGAACGACCGGGCGATGGACCAGAGCAGGCCGGAGAAGCGGTCCACGAGGGCCGACCAGGACGCCTGGTCGCCCGAGGCGGCGGCGGTGAGCAGGCCCTCGAGGTCGGCCGTGACGGCAGCGTGACGCGGCATCGTCCCTCCCGGTCGCATTGTGCTCCTCCTGCGTGATCGGGGCGCGTGCTTTGCCCGGGCCGGGTGAGCCGCAGGTCCCGGGGGCGATACGCCCCCGGGACCTGCATCCCCCCTCAGCGGTATCCGCGCTTGGGCACACCGACCCGCAGCGGGCTGGTCGACGTGCTGGTGCCGAAGTGCATCTCCAGCGACTCCTGGGAGGCGCCGAGGACCCCGGCGGTCGCGTGGTGCTGGGCCAGGGCGTCCGGGCCGCCGGCCCGCGCCGGCGTCTGCGGCGCGGAGGCCACGCCGGCGACCGAGCCGTAGTAGTGGCGCTCGACGTCGACGGCCGACGGGCCACGGACCGCACTCGGCGCCCGGTGGGCCGCCAGGGCGTCCGGGCCACCGGCTCGGGCGTGCTGGACGACGGTCGAGGTGGTGGTGCTGGTCGTCCCCGTGTCGGTGCCGAGTTTCGGCACGACGACGAGACCGAGCGCGACCAGGCCGGTCGCGGCGATGCCGGTGACGAGCCAGCCGGTGCTGATGCGCGGCGAGCCGGTGGACGGGGACGGGGTGGCGGTGATGCTGGTCATGACGATGTCTCCTCGTGTGCAGTGCTGATGTGCGGACGGGTGGGTGGAGCCGGTGCGAAACCGGTCAGGCCGGGGCGAGTCCGGTCCGGCCGAGGTGCTCGAGCAGCCCGGTGAGGGGGACCGGAGGACGCCACGCCGGCCGGCGTCCGGGCAGGACGGCGGTGCAGCACAGCGCCAACGCGTCCCGCACGAGGCGGGGCAGTCGCGTGGCTCCGGGGTGTCGGTTCATGGCTGACTCGACTTCGTTCGGCCGGACCGGGTGGTCGCGGGTCGTGGTTGCTGACACCCGTACAGAGCGCGGACCGTGCGCCCTGATACGTCCGCGCGGAACGACTTCTCGCGGCGTCTCGGATGGCGAGACAGGCCGGGCGCGGCTTGACACCGCCGTCGGAGCCCGGTCAGTCTGACCCCGTGCACAACACCGTCGTCGTAATCACGCAGCGCGCAGGCTGAGCCCCACCCAGCCCGCGCGCACCCCTCGCTGCCCGACCCGGGCCGGGGGGTTTTTCATTGCGCGGGAGCGGTGGGGGACGATGGACCCGCACACCGACCTACATGAGCAGCCCGACACACCCGGCCCGACCGAAGAGCAGGACGCGATGAGTGAGCAGATCACCGGAGCCCAGAGCCTGATCCGTTCCCTGGAGGCGGCTGGCGTCGACACCGTCTTCGGCATCCCCGGTGGCGCGATCCTCCCGGCGTACGACCCGCTGATGGACTCCCACCAGATCCGGCACGTCCTGGTCCGGCACGAGCAGGCCGCGGGGCACGCGGCCGAGGGCTACGCGTCGGCGACCGGCCGGGTCGGCGTGTGCATGGCGACCAGCGGCCCGGGCGCGACCAACCTGGTGACGCCGATCGCGGACGCCTACATGGACTCGGTCCCCATGGTCGCGGTGACCGGGCAGGTGCCCAGCTCCGCCATCGGCACCGACGCCTTCCAGGAGGCGGACATCCGCGGCATCACGATGCCGATCACCAAGCACAACTACCTGGTCACCGACCCCGCAGACATCCCGCGGGCGATCGCGGAGGCGTTCCACCTCGCCGGGACCGGCCGACCCGGCCCGGTCCTGGTGGACGTGTCCAAGGACGCGCTGCAGTCGACCACCGAGTTCCACTGGCCCGAGCACCTGGACCTGCCCGGCTACCGGCCGACCACCCGCCCGCACGCGCGCCAGGTGCGCGAGGCAGCGCGGATGATCGTGGAGGCGCGCCGACCGGTGCTGTACGTCGGCGGCGGCGTCATCCGCGCGGGCGCCAGCGCCGAGCTGCGCCGGCTGGCCGACCTCACCGGCATCCCCGTCGTCACCACGCTGATGGCTCGCGGCGCCTTCCCCGACAGCCACCCGCAGCATCTCGGCATGCCGGGCATGCACGGCACCGTGGCCGCGGTCGGCGCGCTGCAGAAGAGCGACCTCATCGTCGCCCTCGGCGCGCGGTTCGACGACCGGGTGACCGGCAAGCTGTCGTCGTTCGCGCCCGACGCCAAGGTCATCCACGCCGACATCGACCCGGCCGAGATCTCCAAGAACCGCACCGCCGACGTGCCGATCGTGGGCGACGCGCGGGAGGTCATCGCCGACCTGGTCGCCGCCATCCAGTCCGAGCACGCCGCCGGCCGCGTCGGCGACTACGAGGGCTGGTGGGTCACGCTGAACCGCTGGCGCGACACCTACCCGCTGGGCTGGAGCCACCCCGACGACGGCACCCTGGCGCCGCAGTACGTCATCGAGCGCCTCGGCGCGATCGTGGGCCCGGAGGCGATCTACGCGGCGGGCGTCGGGCAGCACCAGATGTGGGCCGCGCAGTTCGTGCAGTACGAGAACCCCGGCACCTGGCTGAACTCCGGTGGCCTGGGCACGATGGGCTTCGCGATCCCGGCGGCGATGGGCGCCAAGGTCGGCCGGCCGGAGAAGACGGTCTGGGCGATCGACGGCGACGGCTGCTTCCAGATGACCAACCAGGAGCTGGCCACCTGCACGATCAACAACATCCCGATCAAGGTGGCGCTGATCAACAACAGCAGCCTGGGGATGGTCCGCCAGTGGCAGACGCTGTTCTACAACGAGCGCTACTCCAACACCGACCTGCACTCGCACCGGTTCCCCGACTTCGTGCGCCTGGCCGAGGCGTACGGCGCGGTCGGCCTGCGGTGCGAGAGCCCGGACCAGGTGGACGCCACGATCGAGAAGGCGATGGCCGTCGACGACGTGCCCGTGGTCGTGGACTTCCAGGTGCACAAGGACGCCATGGTCTGGCCGATGGTCGCGGCCGGCACGAGCAACGACGACATCATGGTCGCGCGCGAGATGGCGCCGACGTGGGAGAGGGAAGACTGATGTCCCGCCACACGCTGTCCGTCCTGGTCGAGGACAAGCCCGGTGTCCTGGCCCGCATCGCGGCCCTGTTCTCCCGGCGCGGCTTCAACATCGAGTCGCTGGCGGTCGGTCCGACCGAGCTGCCCGAGGTCTCCCGGATGACGATCGTGGTCAACGTCGAGGGGCTGCCGCTGGAGCAGGTGACCAAGCAGCTGAACAAGCTGGTCAACGTGCTCAAGATCGTCGAGCTCGACTCCGAGGCGTCGGTCCAGCGCGAGCTGATGCTGGTGAAGGTCCGCGCCGACCTCGAGACCCGGTCGCACGTGCTCGAGACCGTGCAGCTGTTCCGGGCGAAGGTCGTGGACGTGGCGGCCGACGCCGTCACCATCGAGGCGACCGGCAGCCACGACAAGCTCGAGGCGCTGCTGCGCGTGCTCGAGCCGTTCGGGGTCAAGGAGCTGGTGAAGTCCGGGGTCGTGGCCGTGGGCCGCGGGGCCCGCTCGATCACCGACCGCACCCTGCGGGCCGCCGACCGGCCGGCCTGACCCCTCCGGATACCCTGCACCGGCCGCCGCGCCGTCCCCGAGCAGCGCCTGGCCGTACCGAGGCACCCACGACGTACCGCGGCAACGCCGTACGCACCCACCGCACCGACGAAGGAGCACGCCCCCGTGGCCGAGATGTTCTACGACGACGACGCCGACCTGTCGATCATCCAGAACCGGGTGGTCGCCATCATCGGCTACGGCAGCCAGGGCCACGCCCACGCGCTGTCGCTGCGCGACTCCGGCGTCGACGTGCGCGTCGGCCTGGCCGAGGGCTCCAAGAGCCGCGCCAAGGCCGAGGCGGAGGGCCTGCGGGTCGTGGACCCGGCCACCGCGGCGGCCGAGGCCGACGTGATCATGGTCCTGGTCCCGGACCCGGCGCAGCGCAAGCTCTACGCCGAGGCGATCGAGCCCAACCTGCAGCAGGGCGACGCGCTGTTCTTCGCGCACGGCTTCAACATCCGGTTCGGCTACATCACCCCGCCGGACTTCGTCGACGTGTGCATGGTGGCCCCGAAGGGCCCCGGCCACCTGGTCCGGCGCGAGTACGCCTCCGGCCGCGGCGTCCCGGTGCTGGTCGCCGTCGAGCAGGACGCGACCGGGGAGGCCTGGCCGCTGGCGCTGTCGTACGCGAAGGCGATCGGCGGCCTGCGGGCGGGCGGCATCAAGACCACGTTCACCGAGGAGACCGAGACCGACCTGTTCGGCGAGCAGGCCGTCCTGTGCGGCGGGGCCTCGCAGCTGGTCATGTACGGCTTCGAGACCCTGGTCGAGGCCGGCTATCAGCCGGAGGTCGCCTACTTCGAGTGCCTGCACGAGCTGAAGCTGATCGTCGACCTGATGTACGAGGGCGGCATCGCCAAGCAGCGCTGGTCGGTCTCCGACACCGCGGAGTACGGCGACTACGTCTCCGGTCCCCGGGTCATCGACCCGCGGGTGAAGGAGAACATGAAGGCCGTGCTCGCCGACGTCCAGAACGGCGCCTTCGCGCAGCGGTTCATCGACGACCAGGACGCCGGTGGCCCGGAGTTCCTGGCGCTGCGCGCCAAGGGCGAGCAGCACCCGATCGAGCAGACCGGACGCGAGCTGCGCAAGCTGATGGCGTGGGTGGACTCCGGCGACGACGACTACACCGAGGGCACCGCCGCACGCTGATTCCCACCTCTCGGGAGAGGGTGTCTCAGTATCCGGACCTCGTGAAGGGGTTCACAAGGCCCCCGGTAGAATCGGGTCCTCGCTGAGGCTCCCTCTCCCCGAAGGTGTTCCGCCGTGTCCAAGCCTGTCGTCCTGATCGCCGAAGAGCTCTCCCCGGCCACCGTCGAGGCGCTCGGCCCCGACTTCGAGATCCGCCACTGCGACGGCGCCGACCGCGCCTCGCTGCTCCCGGCGATCGCCGACGTCGACGCAGTGCTGGTCCGCTCGGCCACCCAGATCGACGCCGAGGCGCTCGCCGCCGCGAAGCGGCTGAAGGTGGTCGCTCGGGCCGGGGTCGGCCTGGACAACGTGGACGTCAAGGCCGCGACGCAGGCCGGCGTGATGGTGGTCAACGCGCCCACCTCCAACATCATCAGCGCCGCGGAGCTCGCGGTCGCGCTGCTGCTGGCCAGCGCGCGCAACATCGTGCCGGCCAACCAGGCCCTCAAGCAGGGCGAGTGGAAGCGGTCGAAGTACTCCGGTGTGGAGCTGTCCGACAAGGTCGTGGGCGTCGTCGGGCTGGGGCGGATCGGCGTCCTGGTGGCCCAGCGGCTGTCCGCGTTCGGGGTGCGCCTGATCGCGTACGACCCCTACGTCCAGCCGGCCCGGGCCGCGCAGATCGGCGTGCGCATGGTCACCCTTGAGGAGCTCCTGCAGGAGAGCGACTTCATCACCGTGCACCTGCCCAAGACCCCGGAGACGATCGGCCTCATCGGCGCGGAGCAGCTGAAGCTGGTCAAGCCGACGGTGCACATCGTCAACGCCGCCCGTGGCGGGATCGTCGACGAGGCGGCGCTGTTCACCGCGATGACGGAGGGCCGCATCGCCGGCGCCGGGCTCGACGTCTACGCCAAGGAGCCGTGCACGGACTCCCCGCTGTTCGCCCTCGACACGGTGGTGGCCACGCCGCACCTGGGCGCCAGCACCGACGAGGCGCAGGAGAAGGCCGGTATCGCCGTCGCCCGGTCGGTCCGGCTGGCGCTGGCGGGCGAGCTGGTGCCGGACGCGGTCAACGTGCAGGGCGGCGTCCTGGACGAGGTGCTCAAGCCGCTGGTCCCGCTGGCCGAGCGACTCGGCCGGATCGCCAGCAGCCTGGCGGAGACGGCGGCCGTACGCATCGACGTGGAGGTGCGCGGGGAGTCCGCGGACCTCGACGTCCGGGTGCTGGAGCTGTCGGCGCTCAAGGGTGTCTTCCAGGTGCTGGTCGACGACCCGGTGTCGTTCGTCAACGCCCCGGTGCTGGCGCACGAGCGCGGCGTCGAGGTGTGCCTGTCCACCGACCGGGAGAGCACCGACCACAAGTCGCTGGTGCGCGTGCGCCTCACGTTGACGGACGGGTCCACGGTGTCCGTCGGCGGCACGGTCACCGGTCCTCGGGATCAGCAGAAGCTGGTGGAGGTCGACGAGTTCGACGTCGACGTCCCGCTCAGCGAGCACATGGCGCTGTTCCGCTACCACGACCGCCCCGGCGTCGTGGGTGTCGTGGGCCGCATCCTCGGTGATGCCGGCATCAACATCGGCGGCATGCAGGTCGGCCGCGACCTGGTCGGCGGACACGCACTCATCGTGCTCACGGTGGACTCGGCCATCCCGGCCGAGACGCTGGACCGGATCCGCGACGAGGTGGGTGCCCACTCCGCCCGCGCCGTCGACCTGGACTGACCCGTCTCCCTGGCACCGCCGGGATCGGGCCACCGACGTTGTGGTGCCGGGTGCGCGAGCTACAGCTCGCGCAACCGGCACCACTGGGCCGGGGTGGCATGCTCCCGGGATGCGCCTGCTGATCCTCGGGGGGACCCGGTTCGCCGGACCGGCCGTGGCGGCCGAGGCCGTGGCCCGCGGCTGGGACGTCACGGTCGCCCACCGGGGGCGCAGCGGACCCACTCCCGCGGGTGCGCGGCACGTCGCTGTGGACCGTACCCGTCCCGCGGACCTGGAGCGGCTGGCGGACGGGTCGTACGACCTGGTCGTCGACACCTGGTCCGGGGCACCCGCCGTCGCCCGTGCCACGGCCGCCGTCCTCGCGCCAGTGACCGGTCGGTGGGCGTACGTGTCCAGCCGCTCGGTGTACGCGCCGCCGCCCGCCCGCGGCGCCGACGAGAGCGCCCCCCTGGTCGACGCCGACCCGGACGCGGGGCAGACCGACTATCCGGCGGACAAGCGCGGGGCGGAGCTGGCGCTGGAGCGCGAGCTCGGCGCGGACCGGGTCGTGAGCCTGCGCTGCGGCCTGGTGCTCGGACCGGGGGAGGACGTCGGGCGGCTGCCCTGGTGGCTGCGCCGTGTCGCGCGCGGGGGCGACGTGCTCGCACCCGCCCCGCCGGACCTGGGCGTGCAGTACGTCGACGTGCGCGACCTCGCCCGGTTCGCCTGCGACGTCCTGGCGGACGGACGCTCCGGCCCCGTCGACGTCGTCCGGCCGGCCGGTGACGTCACCCTCGGCGACGTGCTGGGCGCCTGCGTCCGGGTCACCGGGGGCCGGGCGCGCCTGGTGTGGGTGGATCCCCACCGGCTGGTGGCCGCCGGAGTGGCCCCCTGGACCGACCTGCCGCTGTGGATCCCGTGGAACGACCCCTGGTACGGGCTGCTGGACTCCGACGAGTCGCGGGCGCGGTCCTGGGGGCTGCGCTCGCGGCCGGCCGACGACACCGTCGCGGCCACCTGGGACTGGGTCCGCCGGGTCGACGCCGACGGCAGTGCGCCCCCGCCCCGGTCACCCGTCGGGCTGGACCCGGACCGCGAGGCCCGGCTGCTGGCCGACCTGGCCCCCCGCTAGACGCGTGTGGTGCCGGTTGTGCGCGCGCCAGCGCGCACAACCGGCACCACACGCACGAGGACTAGGCGGTGCGCAGGGCGGGCCGGGTGGCCCGGTTGACGGCGCTCACCACGGCCTTGAGCGAGGACGTCGTGATCGACGGGTCGATCCCCACGCCCCACAGCACCCGGCCGCCGACCGCGCACTCCAGGTACGACGCTGCCGTCGCGTCGCCGCCGGCCGACATGGCGTGCTCGGCGTAGTCGAGGACGCGTACGTCGATCCCGTAGTCCTGCAGCGCCACGCAGAAGGCAGCGATCGGGCCGTTCCCGGTGCCGCTGAGCGCGACCTCGGTGTCCTCCACCCGGTCGCGGAGCACCACGTCGACCGTGGTGTCGCCGTCGACGTCGGAGTCCTGCTTCACCGACACCAGCCGGAACCGACCCCAGGTGTGTTGCGGGGTCGGGAGGTACTCGTCGGCGAACACCTGCCACATCTGCTCGGGGGTGACCTCGCCGCCTTCGTGGTCGGTGTGCTGCTGCACCACCTGGGAGAACTCGATCTGCAGCCGGCGCGGCAGCTCCAGCCGGTGCTCGGTGCGCATGATGTACGCGACGCCGCCCTTGCCCGACTGCGAGTTGACCCGGATCACGGCCTCGTAGGTGCGCCCCACGTCCTTGGGATCGATCGGCAGGTACGGGACCTCCCAGCGGAAGTCGTCCACCTCGACGCCGGCCTCGTCGGCCTCGTCCGCCAGCGCGCGCAGGCCCTTGTTGATCGCGTCCTGGTGCGAGCCGGAGAACGCGGTGTAGACCAGGTCGCCGCCGTAGGGGTGCCGCTCGTTGACCGGCAGCTGGTTGCAGTACTCCACGGTGCGGCGGATCTCGTCGATGTCGCTGAAGTCGATCTGCGGGTCGATGCCCTGGCTGAACAGGTTCATGCCCAGCGTGACCAGGCAGACGTTGCCGGTCCGCTCGCCGTTGCCGAACAGGCAGCCCTCGATCCGGTCCGCACCGGCCAGGTAGCCCAGCTCCGCCGCGGCCACGGCCGTCCCGCGGTCGTTGTGGGGGTGCAGGGACAGCACCACGGAGTCGCGGTGGTGCAGGTGCCGGTTCATCCACTCGATCTGGTCGGCGTACACGTTCGGCGTGGCCATCTCGACGGTGGCCGGCAGGTTGAGGATCACCTTGCGGTCCGGCGTCGGCTGCCACACGTCGGTGACCGCGTTGCACACCTCGACGGCGTACTCCAGCTCGGTGCCGGTGAACGACTCGGGGGAGTACTCGAAGAAGACCTCGGTGTCACCGGCCATCTGCTCGGCGTACTTCTTCACCAGCTGCGCGCCGTGGACGGCGATGTCCTTGATGCCGTCGCGGTCCAGGCCGAACACCACACGCCGCTGCAGCGTCGACGTGGAGTTGTAGAGGTGCACGATCGCCTGCTTGGCGCCCGCGATCGCCTCGTACGTCCGCTCGATCAGGTGCTCGCGCGACTGGGTCAGCACCTGGATGACCACGTCGTCCGGGATCGCGTCCTGCTCGATCAGCTCGCGGACGAAGTCGAAGTCGGTCTGCGAGGCCGACGGGAACCCGACCTCGATCTCCTTGTAGCCCATCCGGACGAGCAGGTCGAACATCCGCCGCTTCCGGGCGGGCGTCATGGGGTCGATGAGCGCCTGGTTGCCGTCCCGCAGGTCCACCGCGCACCAGCGCGGCGCCTGGGTGATGGTCCTCGACGGCCAGGTGCGGTCGGGCAGGTCGATGGGGGTGAACGCCCGGTAGCGCTGCCACGGCATCGGCGAGGGCTGCTGGGCGTTGCGTACGTCGTACGTGCTGGTCACGGCTGTCTCCTGCGAGTGATCGTCGAGGGGGACGACCGGCGCGCGCGAATCCCCGCGACGAGGAGGCCGGTCGGTCAGCGGGCCCCGTCGCGGCCGCTAAGGAGCAGGCCGGCGTACGACATGACCAGGCGAGGGTAGCAGGCGACCGCGGGAACGCCACCCCCGCGACGGCGGGCCACCGGAACCGGCCCCCGCGGTCAGCGCAGGACCGTCACGGTCACCTTGAGCGCGACCGCACCCCCGAGCGCGGCCGTGCGGGCGCCGGTGAGCGTGCCGGCCCCGGTGGCTCCGGCGTAGCCGCCGCTGCCGCCGATCACGGCGACCGACCCCGTGAAGCGGGTCGCGCCGGTCGGCACGGCCACCGCGGCGCCGCCGACGGACAGCCCCAGCCGGGTTCCGTCGGACCGGGTGATGGTCAGCTGCCCGGTGAACGGTCCGGACCCGTCGGTGTAGTCGACCAGGGCCAGGAACACCACCCTCGCCTTCCGCCCGGCCCAGGTCGTGGATCCGACCAGGCGGTTCGACCCGTACACGTGGCCGCCCGGCAGGGTCGTGAGCTCGGTGCCCGTGCTCGACACCGTCATCCGGAACGTCAGGGTCGTCGCGCGGGCCTCGGCCGCGGTGGCCGGCTGCGCGACGGCGGGGGCGAGCAGGGCGGTGACGGCTAGGACGAGGGCGGCGAGGGCCGGGCGACGGGTCATGGCCGGCGATCATGCCGTCCCCGCGGCGCCCCGTCGAGGACCGCTCGATGTCCATCATCCGGACGTTCCGTCCGGTCAGCGAGACACAGCGCTAGGCTCCGGCGGCATGACGCGCACCCTCCGGCTGGCGGTGATCCCCGGCGACGGCATCGGCACCGAGGTCGTCGCGGAGGGCCTGAAGGTGCTCGACGCCGTCGGCTCGCGGCACGGCCTGGCGTTCGAGCGGACCGAGTACGACCTCGGTGCCCGGCGCTACAACGCCACTGGGGAGACGCTCCCGGACAGCGTCGTGGAGGAGCTGCGCGGGCACGACGCGATCCTGCTCGGCGCGATCGGTGACCCCAGCGTCCCGCCGGGAGTCCTGGAGCGCGGAGTCCTGCTCCCGCTGCGCTTCCTGCTCGACCACCACGTCAACCTGCGCCCGGTCCGGCTGTTCCCCGGCGTCAGCGGCCCGCTGGCGGGGAAGGGGCCGGAGGACATCGACTTCGTGGTGTGCCGTGAGGGCACCGAGGGTCCGTACGCCGGTGCCGGCGGCTTCCTGCGCCGTGGCACCGCGCACGAGGTGGCGACCGAGGAGAGCCTCAACACCGCGTACGGCGTCGAGCGGATCGTGCGGGACGCGTTCGAGCGCGCCACCCGTCGACGCAACAAGCTCACGCTGGTCCACAAGACCAACGTCCTGGTGCATGCGGGCAGCCTGTGGCAGCGCACGTTCGACCGGGTGGCGGCGGAGTACCCCGGGGTGCAGACCGACTACCTGCACGTCGATGCCGCGTCGATGTTCTTCCTCACCCAGCCCGAGCGATTCGACGTCGTCGTGACCGACAACCTGTTCGGCGACATCCTCACCGACCTCGGCGCGGCGATCGCTGGCGGCATCGGGCTGGCGGCCAGCGGCAACCTCGACCCCAGCCGCACGAACCCCAGCATGTTCGAGCCGGTCCACGGGTCGGCCCCCGACATCGCCGGCCAGGGGAAGGCGGACCCGACCGCCACCGTGCTCTCGGTCGCGATGATGCTGGACCACCTCGGCGCGTCCGAGGCCGCGGCCGAGGTCGAGCGGGCCGTCTCCGACGACCTGGCGACCCGTGGCGACGCCGGCCGATCGACCGCCCAGGTCGGCGACGCGCTGGCGGCGCGAGTATCCGGCTGACGCCCGCACCCAGCCGTCAGCCCGCCGTCCCGCCGACCGGGACCCGCCCGAAGGGGTAACGTCCGACCATGTCCTCGACCACCTCCGATTCCGTCGACGCGCCCGCGACCCCGTCCGCGGCCGCTCCGGACCAGGGCACCGCCCTGTGGCCGATCTCCCTGCACCCGTCCGACCACCGCCGCAGCGCCGCCGATCGCGACGCGATCCTCGACAACCCGGGCTTCGGCCGGCACTTCACCGACCACATGGTGCGCGCCCGCTGGAGCGAGGACCGGGGCTGGCACGACGCGGAACTGGTGCCGTACGGCCCGATCACGCTCGACCCGGCCACCAACTCGCTGCACTACGGCCAGTCCATCTTCGAGGGGCTGAAGGCCTACCGGCACGCCGACGGCTCGATCAAGACGTTCCGGCCGTTCGCCAACGCCGGCCGGATGAAGCGGTCGGCGCGCAGGCTCGCGATGCCCGAGCCGCCGGTGGAGCTGTTCCTCGGCTCGATCGAGGCGCTGGTGCGCGCCGACCGCGACTGGGTCCCGCCCGGTCCGGAGAAGTCGCTCTACCTGCGCCCGTTCATGTACTCCACCGAGGTGGGGCTGGGCGTGCGTCCGGCCAACGCGTACGACTTCCTGCTGATCGCCTCGCCCGCCGGGGCGTACTTCCCCCGCGGCGTCCAGCCGGTCAGCGTGTGGCTGTCCGACGACTACGTCCGTGCCGCTCCCGGCGGCACCGGTGAGGCCAAGTGCGCGGGCAACTACGCCGCCTCCCTCGTCGCCCAGGCCGAGGCCATCGCGCACGGCTGCGACCAGGTGGTCTGGCTCGACGCGGTGGAGCGCCGCTGGGTCGAGGAGATGGGCGGGATGAACCTGTACTTCGTGTACGGGACCGGCGACTCGGTGCGGCTGGTCACGCCCCAGCTCACCGGCACGCTGCTGCCGGGCATCACCCGCGAGTCGCTGCTGGTGGTCGCCGAAGAGCTCGGCCTGCGTGCCGAGGAGGGTCGCATCAGCGTCGACGACTGGCGTGCGGGCAACGAGTCCGGCGAGATCAGCGAGGTCTTCGCCTGCGGCACCGCCGCGGTCATCACGCCGGTCGGCGAGGTGAAGTCGCGCACGTCGGGCGCCTGGACCGTGGGCAGCGGCTCGCCGGGCCCGGTGACGATGCGGCTGCGGCAGGCGCTGCTGGACATCCAGACCGGGGCCGCGCCGGACCGGCACGGCTGGCTGCACGGAATCTGCTGAGGCGCTGCTTGTGACGTCAGCCCCGGGGGCCGCCGCGCTCCCGGGGCTGTGCCACACTGTCCCCGTGACGTCCCACGTCATCATCATTCGCTAGCGCGTCGACACGCACCGCGTCGACGCGCTGACCCCCTACGCCAGACGGCGAGGGGGTTTTTCGTTGGAGAAGGACGACCGGCATGACCCGCCCCTCGGACGAGTTCCACGTCTACGACACGACCCTGCGCGACGGCGCCCAGCGCGAGGGAATCTCGTACTCGGTCAACGACAAGCTCGCCGTGGCGCGGCTGCTGGACGACTACGGAGTCGCCTTCATCGAGGGCGGCTGGCCCGGGGCGCTGCCCAAGGACACCGAGTTCTTCCAGCGTGCACGGACCGAACTCGACCTGGTCAACGCCGAGCTGGTCGCGTTCGGGTCGACGCGGAAGGCCGGGGTACGGGTCCAGGACGACGGCCAGGTGCGCGCGCTGCTGGAGAGCCAGGCTCCCGTCGTCACGCTGGTCGCCAAGTCCGACGTCCGCCATGTCGCGGAGGCCCTGCGCACGACCAACGAGGAGAACCTGGCCATGGTCACCGACACGGTGGCCTACCTGGTGGGCGAGGGCCGGAGGGTGTTCGTCGACCTCGAGCACTTCTTCGACGGCTACCGGCACGACCCGGACTACGGCGTACGGCTGCTCGTCGCGGCCGCGGAGGCGGGCGCCGACGTCGGCGTACTGTGCGACACCAACGGGGGCATGCTCCCCGGCGGGATCCACCGGGTGGTGTCGGACGTGCTGGCGCGCAGCGGGGTGCGGCTGGGCATCCACTGCCAGGACGACACCGGCTGCGCGGTGGCCAACTCCGTGGCTGCGGTCGAGGCCGGTGCCACCCACGTGCAGTGCACCGCCAACGGCTACGGCGAGCGCACCGGCAACGCAGACCTGTTCGTCGTCGTGCCCAACCTCGAGCTCAAGCTGGGCATGAAGGTGCTGCCGCCGGGTCGGCTGCGGGAGACCGTGCGGGTCTCCCACGCCATCGCCGAGATCGCCAACCTGCCGCCGGACACTCACCAGCCGTACGCCGGGGTCTCGTCCTTCGCGCACAAGGCCGGTCTGCACGCCAGCGCGCTGCGGGTCAACGCGGACCTGTACAACCACTGCGACGCGGAGGAGGTCGGCAACGACATGCGCGTCCTGGTCACCGAGATGGCCGGGCGCGCGTCGGTGGAGCTGAAGGGCCGCGAGCTGGGCTACGACCTGAGCGGCGACCCCGAGGTGCTCGGCCGGGTCGTCGACCGGGTCAAGGACCTGGAGTCGCGCGGGTGGACGTTCGAGGCGGCCGACGCGTCGTTCGAGCTGCTGATGCGCGACGAGATGCGGGGGGAGCGGCGGCGGCACTTCACCGTCGAGTCCTGGCGCACGATCGTCGAGCAGCGCGTCGACGGCCAGGTCGTCAGCGAGGCCACGGTCAAGGTGCGCGCCGCCGGCGAGCGGATCATCTCCACCGCGGAGGGCAACGGCCCCGTCAACGCCCTGGACAACGCGCTGCGCGGCGCGGTCGTGCAGATCTTCCCCGAGCTGGAGAAGCTGAAGCTGGCCGACTACAAGGTCCGCATCCTCGACGGCGTCCAGGGCACGGGGGCGGTCACCCGGGTGCTCATCGACACCACCGACGGGGACAGCGACTGGACCACCGTCGGGGTGCACGAGAACGTGATCGCGGCCTCGTGGACCGCGGTGGAGGACGCGGTCGCGTACGGCCTGCTCCGGGCCGGCCGCGAGGCCGGCTGACCCGGCCTACTCCGGGATCTCCTCCCACCACTGGCACCACCACTCGCCGCCCACCAGGATGCGCAGCTTGGGGTGCCAGCAGTAGGCGACGTCCTTGTCGGCGTCGAGGTAGTAGAGGCAGTTCAGGCACTTCTCGTCCTGGTACGGCCGGCCGCGCAGGATCGCGTCCTCCGCGAGGTGGCCGAGCTTCGCGGCGAGCTCCTCGTCGATCGGCTGGGGCTCCGGCGCCTTTATGACCTCGTCGTACAGGTTGTCGCTCATGTCCCGCAGCCTGTCACCGCCGCGGTCCCCGTCGCCATCCGGGAGGCGGCCGGGGCCGGGATAGGGTCTGCGCCGTGCGCATCGCCCGGTACTCCCACGGTGAGGACGTGTCGTTCGGGGTCGTCGAGGGCTTGGACGAGGCGGGGGTGCCCGGTCCCGACGCCGCCGTCGCGCAGGTCGACTCCCACCCGTTCGGGCCGGTGACCCTGACCGGCGTCCGGCACCGGCTGTCCGACGTACGCCTGCTCGCCCCGGTCCTCCCCAGCAAGGTGGTCGCGGTCGCGAAGAACTACGCCGCGCACGCGGAGGAGATGGGCACGGAGGTCCCGGGCGAGCCGATGATCTTCCTCAAGCCCAGCACCTCGGTGATCGGTCCCGGTGCGGCCATCGCGCTTCCGCCGCAGTCGGACCGGGTGGAGCACGAGGCCGAGCTCGCCGTCGTGATCGGCCGGATGTGCCGCGAGGTGCCGCTGGACCGGGTCGGCGACGTGGTCCTGGGGTTCACCTGCGCCAACGACGTCACGGCGCGCGACCTGCAGGCCCGCGACGGGCAGTGGGGCCGGGCGAAGGGCTTCGACACGTTCTGCCCGCTGGGACCGTGGATCGACACCGACGTCGACCCCGAGGACCTGCGGGTCACCTGCACCGTCGACGGTGCCGAGCGGCAGTCCGGGTCGACCGCGCTGATGGTGCGCGACGTCGCCGAGCTGGTCTCCTGGATCAGCGACGTCATGACCCTGCTGCCCGGCGACGTGATCCTCACCGGCACCCCCGCCGGGGTCGGGCCGCTGACCGCCGGCGAGCTGGTCTCGGTCACCATCGACGGCATCGGCACACTCACGAACCAGGTGGTCACGCGTGACTGACACGCCCGAGGGCCCGGACGTCCGGGTCCGCTTCTGCCCGTCCCCGACCGGCAACCCGCACGTCGGGATGCTGCGCACGGCGCTGTTCAACTGGGCGTTCGCCCGGCACAACGGCGGCACGTTCGTCTTCCGGATCGAGGACACCGACTCCGCGCGCGACACCGAGGAGTCGTACGAGGCGCTGGTGCGGGCCCTGCGCTGGCTGGGTCTGGACTGGGACGAGGGTCCGGAGGTGGGCGGCCCGTACGGGCCCTACCGGCAGTCGCAGCGCCTGGACATCTACGCCGACGTCGTCGCGAGGCTGCGCGAGGCCGGGTACGCCTACCCCTGCTACTGCAGCCCCGAGGAGCTGGAGGAGCGTCGCGAGCGGGCCCGCGCCGAGGGGCGCACGCCCGGCTACGACGGGCACTGCCGCGAGCTGACCGGCGAGGAGCGTGCCGCGCTGGAGGCGGAGGGGCGGGCGCCGGCCATCCGCTTCCGGATGCCGGACCGCGACTCGTCCTGGGACGACCTGGTCCGCGGGCCGCTGTCGTTCGGGCGCGAGCACGTGCCGGACTACGTGATCGTGCGGGCCAACGGCGAGCCGCTGTACACGCTGGTCAACCCGGTCGACGACGCGCTGATGCGCATCACCCACGTGCTGCGCGGCGAGGACCTGCTGTCGTCCACCCCGCGGCAGCTGGCGATGTACGACGCGCTCGCGGCGATCGGCGTCGGCGACGGGGGGACGCCCCGGTTCGGGCACCTGCCGTACGTGATGGGGGAGGGCAACCGCAAGCTGTCCAAGCGCGACCCCGAGTCCAGCCTGGCGATGTACCTCGACATCGGCTACCTGCCGGAGGGTCTGGTCAACTACCTGGCCCTGCTCGGCTGGTCGATCGGGGAGGACCGGGAGTTCTTCTCGCTGCAGGAGATGGCGGCGGCCTTCGAGATCTCCCGGGTCAACCCGAACCCGGCCCGCTTCGACCTGAAGAAGTGCACCGCGATCAACGCGGACTGGGTCCGCGCGATCACACCGGACGACCTGGCGGACCGGCTGGTGCCGTTCCTGCGCGGAGCGGGGCTGCTCGGCGATCCGGTGACGCCGGAGCAGCGCGCCACACTGGCCGCGGCGGTGCCGCTCGTCCAGGAGCGGATGGAGGTGCTCTCCCAGGGCGTGGGCATGCTGGCCTTCCTGTTCGTCGACGAGGAGCTCTTCAGCGTCGACCCCGGTGATGCGGCCGCAGTGCTGGGGGAGTCCGCGCAGCCGGCCCTGCAGGCCGCTCACGCGGCGCTGTCCGGACTCCCCGACTGGACCGCGGCCGACATCGAGACGGCTCTTCGCTCGGCCCTGGTCGAAGGGCTGGGGCTGAAGCCCAAGCTGGCGTTCGGCCCGGTCCGGGTCGCGGTCACCGGTCGCCGGGTCTCGCCCCCGCTGTTCGAGTCGCTGGAGATCCTCGGCCGGGACGCGACGCTGCGGCGGATCTGGGACGCCACCCGGCAGCCGTGAGTTTGGGGCTGCTCGCACCTGCTGGCTATACTCGCCCGGTCGCCGTCCGCGAGGGCGGAGACCCCTTGGGGTATGGGGTAATTGGCAGCCCGACGGATTCTGGCTCCGTTAGTCTAGGTTCGAGTCCTGGTACCCCAGCTGGGTCGTGACCCTCCGGCGCAGCCGGTGGAGCACGACCTCGTCGGTCCCACCGACACGCACGGCCCCGTTGTGTAGCGGCCTAGCACGCCGCCCTCTCAAGGCGGTAGCGCGGGTTCGAATCCCGTCGGGGCTACGCGGATGACGAAGGGCCCCGCACCTCACCGAGGTGCGGGGCCCTTCGTCATCCCCGCAGCCCCTGTGGTGCCGGTTGCGTGAGCTGTAGCTCACGCAACCGGCACCACAAGCGGTGGGCGGTGGGCGGTGGGCGGTGGGCGCGGGTCAGGACGGGCGGCGGAGGGCGTCGGTGAGCCGCTGGGCGGCGGCCAGCACGGCGGGGGCGTGCAGCCGGCCGGGGGCCCGCCCGAGCCGCTCGATCGGCCCGGACACCGACACCGCGGCCACGACCCGGCCCTGGGGGCCGCGCACCGGAGCCGACACCGAGGCGACGCCCGCCTCCCGCTCGGCGACGCTCTGCGCCCAGCCGCGTCGACGCACCCCTGCGAGCGTGGTCGCGGTGAACGAGGCGCCCTGCAGGCCCAGGTGCATCCGCTCCGGCTCCTCCCAGGCCAGCAGCACCTGCGCCGCGGAGCCCGCGTGCATCGACAGCACCGCGCCGACCGGGACGGTGTCGCGCAGCCCGGACAGCTTCTCCGCGGCGGCGACGCAGATGCGCTGGTCGCCCTGGCGGCGGTACAGCTGGGCGCTCTCCCCGGTGGCGTCACGCAGGGCCGCGAGGACCGGTCCGGCAGCGACCAGCAGTCGGTCCTGGCCCGCCGCGGTGGCCAGTTCGGCCAGCCTCGGGCCGAGCACGAACCGCCCGCCGAGGTCGCGCGAGACCAGCCGGTGGTGCTCCAGCGCGGTGGCCAGCCGGTGCGCGGTCGGCCGGGCCAGCCCGGTGGCGGTGACCAGACCGCCCAGCGAGAGCGGGCCCGCTTCCAGCGCCGACAGCACGAGCGCACACTTGTCCAGGACGCCGACACCGCTAGACTTGTCCATGTACTGATACTGATGTCTCGAATCGTGAGACGTCAAGTGCGACGCGACGAAGGGAACGGCCGTGGGACGCACGCTGGCGGAGAAGGTCTGGGACGCGCACGTGGTGCGCCGCGCGGAGGGCGAGCCCGACCTGCTCTACATCGATCTGCACCTGGTGCACGAGGTCACCAGCCCGCAGGCCTTCGACGGGCTGCGGATCACCGGGCGCACCGTCCGGCGGCCCGACCTGACCCTCGCCACCGAGGACCACAACGTCCCCACCGTGGACACCCACCTGCCCATCGCCGACCCGGTGTCGCGGGCGCAGGTCGAGGCGCTGCGGGCCAACTGCGCCGAGTTCGGGGTGCCGCTGGCACCGATGGGCCATGAGGAGCAGGGCATCGTGCACGTGGTCGGCCCGCAGCTGGGTCTGACCCAGCCCGGCATGACGGTGGTCTGCGGCGACTCGCACACCTCGACCCACGGGGCCTTCGGCGCGCTCGCATTCGGCATCGGCACCAGCGAGGTCGAGCACGTGCTGGCCACCCAGACCCTGCCGCTGAAGCCGTTCAGGACCATGGCGATCACGGTGGACGGCGAGCTGCCCGTGGGGGTGACCGCCAAGGACCTGATCCTGGCGATCATCGCCCGGATCGGGACCGGCGGCGGCCAGGGCCACGTCCTGGAGTACCGCGGCGAGGCCATCCGGGGCCTGTCCATGGAGGGCCGGATGACGCTGTGCAACATGTCGATCGAGGCCGGTGCCCGGGCCGGCATGGTCGCGCCGGACGAGACGACCTTCGCCTACCTGGCCGGCCGCCAGCACGCCCCCCGGGGCGAGGACTGGGACGCCGCGGTGGCGTACTGGCGGACCCTCGGCACGGACCCGGACGCGCAGTTCGACCGCGAGGTCGTCATCGACGCGACCACGCTGACCCCCTTCGTCACGTGGGGCACGAACCCCGGGCAGGGGGCACCGTTGGGGTCCGCGGTCCCGTCGCCGGACGACGCGAGCGACCCGGTGGAGCGCGCCGCCATCGAGAAGGCACTGGCGTACATGGACCTCGCGCCGGGCACCCCGCTGCGCGACGTGTCCGTCGACACGGTCTTCGTCGGCTCGTGCACCAACGGCCGGATCGAGGACCTGCGGGCGGTCGCCGAGGTGCTGCGCGGCCGCCGGGTTGCCGACGGCGTACGGATGCTCGTCGTGCCCGGTTCGGTACGCGTCAAGGCGCAGGCCGAGGAGGAGGGGCTGGACCGGGTCTTCACCGCGGCCGGTGCGGAGTGGCGCGCGGCCGGCTGCTCGATGTGCCTGGCGATGAACCCGGACAAGCTGGCGCCGGGGGAGCGCAGCGCGTCCACCTCCAACCGGAACTTCGAGGGCCGGCAGGGACCGGGGGGACGCACCCACCTGGTGTCGCCGTACGTGGCCGCCGCCACGGCCGTCACCGGCCGTCTTGCCGCCCCCGCCGACCTCGACCCCGTCCCCGCCGGCGTCTGACGCCGAGAACGCAGGAGCCCGACATGGAGAAGTTCACCCGGCACACCGGTCGCGCCGTGCCGCTGCGTCACAGCAACGTCGACACCGACCAGATCATCCCGGCGGAGTACCTCAAGCGCATCACGCGCACCGGCTTCCACGACGGCCTGTTCGCCGCCTGGCGGCGCGAGCCGGACTTCGTGCTCAACCGCGAGCACCACGCGGGGGCGACGATCCTGATCGCCGGGCCCGACTTCGGGACCGGGTCCTCGCGCGAGCACGCGGTCTGGGCGCTGCAGGACTACGGCTTCGCGGTCGTGATCTCCTCGCGGTTCGCCGACATCTTCCGGGGCAACTCGGGGAAGGGCGGCCTGCTCACGGCCGAGGTCGACCAGTCCGTGGTCGAGGCGCTGTGGGACCTGGTCGAAGCCGACCCGGCGGTGCACATCACCGTGGACCTGGTCGACCGGGAGATCCGCGCCGGGGACCTCAGCGCGCCGTTCGAGGTGGACGACTACGTCCGCTGGCGGCTGCTGGAGGGCCTGGACGACATCGGGATCACGCTGCAGCACGTGGGCCTGATCGAGCAGTACGAGTCCGAGCGGCCCGCGTTCATGCCGACGACCGCGTCGCTCGGGGGCCGGTGACGGGTCCGTGGCGCCGTCCGAACGTCCTGGCGGGGGAGCGCCGTCCGGTGGCCGCGGAAACCCCGACCCGGATGGCGACCACGGTGACTCGGGCTGGACAGAGCCGGAAGTCGTTGCCGCGGAACTACTTCGGGTCGTCACCGCACTGATCGCGACGCCCGGGCTCGCCCGTGACCAGGTGCTGCGCTGGAGCCGCAGTGCCGCCAGGGCGGCCGAGCGGGCCAAGCAGTCGGCGGACTCGGCGGTGCCCCGCCTGCGCGATCTGGAGCGCGAGATCCGATCGGCTCTGGACAGCCGAAGGCGTTGAAGCGCAACATCTCCCCCGGCGTGGCGCCCCGCGTCACCCGGGTGCGGCGGCTAGCGTGCCCTCGAGTCGGCCGTCCGGCCGACCTGACCCTCCGGAGGGGTAGGCAGTGAACAAGGCGGACCTGATCGACGCGTTGTCCGCGCGTCTGGAGATCAGCAAGAAGGAGGCCTCGGAGGCGGTCGAGCACATCATCGACCTCATCAAGGCCGAGGTGAAGAAGCCCGGCGGCAAGGTCGCCATCAGCGGTTTCGGTGTCTTCGAGGCGGCCTCCCGGGCCGCTCGCACCGGCCGGAACCCGCGCACCGGCGAGGTCGTGAAGATCCGCGCGACCCGCCTGCCGAAGTTCCGCCCGGGTGCGGAGTTCAAGGCCATGGTGTCCGGCGCCCGCAAGGCGACGGCGAAGGCCACGGCTCCGGCGAAGGCGGCGGCCAAGAAGGCCGCGGCCCCGGCCAAGGCGGCGGCCAAGAAGGCCGCGGCTCCGGCCAAGAAGGCCGCGCCGGCGAAGAAGGCGGCTCCGGCCAAGAAGGCCGCGCCGGCGAAGAAGGCGGCTCCGGCCAAGAAGGCCGCGCCGGCGAAGAAGGCGGCTCCGGCCAAGAAGGCCCCGGCCGCCAAGAAGGCCCCGGCGAAGAAGGCCCCGGCCAAGCGCACCGCGGCGAAGCGCTGACGCGGTTCGACGCACCACACGGAGCAGGGCCCGCCCCCTCGGGGCGGGCCCTGCTCCGTGTCGGTATCAGGCCTCCGCGGCCTCGGCGCCGGGCAGTCGTAGCGCCGTGACGGTGAGCCGGTCCGCGTCCAGCTCCACCTCGAGACGCTGACCCGGTCGCAGCAGCCGCAGGCCGGACGCCGCGAACGCCTCGGTCGCGAACGGCAGGCTCCGGCCGTCGTCCAGCACGACCCGGCCCGACCCCGTGTCCGGCCGGAAGTCCTGGCAGGTCGCACCGGTCGTCATCGGCCGCAGTCCCGGTCGCGAGCCGGCTCCGCCGCAGTTGCGGCAGCGGCCAGCACCGTTGCGGTCGCGGTGCCGACGCCGAGCCGAGCCGCGTCCCACAGGTCCACCTCGGTGTCGACGTCGCGGCGCAGCCCGCTGATCCCGCGTAGCGCGAGCTCCCGGGCCCCGCCCGCCGCGTGGGCGGCCCGGGATCGCGCGCCGAACCGCGGCTCCAGCGCGACTCCGGGCGGCGCGCAGAGCAGCGTGGTGCCGGTCCCGGCCACGTCGCTGACGAAGCAGCGCACGCCCGCCGCTCCCGCTGCTGACAGGGCCAGGGCCAGCTGGCCGGGCGTCAGCGCCGGCAGGTCCGCCGACACCGCCGCCACGCCGGTCGCCGGGTCTGCCAACGACGCCCCGTACGCCAGAGCGGGGTTCAGGCCCGCATCGGGGCGGTCGGGGACGACGTGCGCCCCGTCGTCCGCGAGTGTCCGGGCGGCCCTCCGGTCGTCGGTCACCGCGATCACCTGCGTCACGAGGGGGCAGGCGCGCGCGGCCGCGACCACGTCCCGGGCGAAGGCCAGCGCGAGCGCGACGCGCTCGTCGGAGGTCCGGGTCGACAGCCGGGTCTTGGCCCGGTCCAGCCGCTTCACCGGGACGACCACCGTCCAGCGCAGGTCGTCCCGGACCTCCCGATCGCCCACATGCGCCATCCAACCACCGGCCCGCGGAACGGCCTGGGATGATCGTGGCTCGCCCGCTCGGGGCGAGGGCACGCCGGGACCGGTCCCGGCACGAGGAGGGTGGCGGTGGCGCGTCGGCGACGCGGCTTCTGGTACGCCTTCGCGGAGGGCGTGCTGCGTCCGCCGATGGCCGTGCTGACCCGGCGGGACTGGGAGGGCACCGAGAACCTCGAGCAGGACGGCGGCGGGATCATCGTCGCGGCCAACCACTTGTCCTGGTTCGACCCGATCGTCATCGCGCACGTGCTCAACAACAACGACCGCCCGCCGCGGTTCCTGGCCAAGGAGGCGGTGTTCCGCATCCCGGTGGCGGGGGCCATCATCGGCGGTGCCGGGCAGATCCCGGTCTACCGGGAGAGCCGGGACGCGGCCCGGGCGGTGCGGGCGGCGGTCGACGCCGTGAAGGCCGGCGAGTGCGTCGTCGTCTACCCCGAGGGCACGATCACCCGCGACCCGGACCTGTGGCCGATGAGCGGCAAGACCGGGGCCGCGCGCATCGCGCTGATGTCGGGCCGTCCGGTGATCCCCCTGGCCCACTGGGGCGCCCAGGACGTGATGGGTCCGTACCAGAAGGAGTTCAAGGCACTGCCGCGCAAGACCATGCGGGTCAAGGTCGGTCCGCCGGTGGACCTGTCCGACCTCGAGGGCAGGTCCCTCGTCGCGGAGACGCTCCGGATCGCCACCGACCGCATCCTGGACGCCATCACCGGCCTGCTCGCCGACATCCGCGGCGAGCAGCCGCCCGAGGTGCGGTTCAAGTACCGGGGGAAGGACGGCGCCGACTCGAACGGCGCCGGCGACGACCCGAAGAACACAGACCGCGACAGCGGGAGGGACTCATGACGCGTGTGGCCGTGATGGGCAGCGGATCCTGGGGGACCGCGTTCGGCATGATCCTGTCCGACGCCGGCGGGGACGTCGCCATGTGGGCGCGCGAGGCATCGGTCGCCCGGTCGATCGACGAGGACCACGTCAACGAGCGCTACCACCCGGGCATCCCTCTGCCGCCGGCGATGCACGCCACGACCGACCCGGCTGCGGCCCTCGAGGGCGCCGAGATCGTCGTGCTCGCCGTACCCGCGCAGTCGCTGCGGGAGAACCTGGCCGCCTGGCTCCCCGCGATCGCGCCGGACAGCATCCTCGTCAGCCTGATGAAGGGCATCGAGCTCGGGACGACCCGGCGGATGAGCGAGGTGATCGCCGAGGTCGCGCACGCGGACACCTCGCGGGTCGCCGTCGTCTCGGGGCCGAACCTGGCCCGCGAGATCGCCGAGCGCCAACCGGCGGCCACCACGGTCGCCTGCGCCGACGAGGGCAGCGCCCGGCGGCTGCAGGACGCCTGCACGACCGCGTACTTCCGGCCCTACTTCACCACCGACGTCGTGGGAGCCGAGATCGGCGGATCCGTCAAGAACGTCATCGCGCTCGCCAACGGGATGGCGGTGGGCCTCGGCTTCGGGGAGAACGCCCAGGCCTCGCTGATCACCCGCGGGCTGGCCGAGATGACCCGGCTCGGGGTCGCACTCGGCGCCAATCCGCTGACGTTCCTCGGGCTGGCCGGCATCGGGGACCTGATCGCGACCTGCCAGTCGCCGCTGTCCCGCAACCGCACCTTCGGGGAGAACCTCGGCAAGGGACTGACGGTGGACGAGACGATCGCCGTCACCAAGCAGACCTGCGAGGGCGTGAAGAGCTGCCAGCCGATCCTCGACCTCGCCACGGCCCACGGCGTGGAGATGCCGATCACCGAGCAGGTGGTCCAGGTGGTGCACCACGGCATGGCGCCCCGGGAGATGCTGGCGGCCTTCATGTCCCGGGAGACCCGGGCCGAGCAGGGTCAGACCGGGTTCTGACCCTGCGGCACCGCCGCGAGCGCCCGGTCGAGGTCGTCCCACAGGTCCTCGACGTCCTCCACGCCGACCGACAGGCGCAGCAGCGTCTCGGGCACCCCCGACCGTTCGGCCGGCCAGCGCCGGCGCCGCTCGACCAGCGACTCCACCCCGCCGAGGCTGGTGGCGTGGGTCCACACCCGCACCGCCGCGCACACGCGCTCCGCGTCCGACGCGTGGCCGGCGGTCTCGACCGCCAGCACCGCGCCGAACCCCGCCATCTGGCGGGCGGCCACCGCGTGACCCGGGTCGTCCGGCAGCCCCGGGTAGCGCACCCGGGTGACGGCCGGGTGCTCACGCAGCCGGTCGGCGAGCACCGCCGCGCTGGCCTCGCCCCGGCGCAGCCGCAGCGGCAGCGTGCGCATGCCGCGCAGGGCCAGGAAGCACTCCAGGGCCCCTGGCACCGCGCCGAGGAGTACCCGTCGCTCCCGCACCGCCTCGGCGCCCCCCTCGTCGCGGACCACCAGCGCGCCCATGAGCAGGTCGGAGTGGCCCGCGAGGAACTTGGTCACGCTGTGCATCACCACGTCGGCACCGAGGTCCAGGGGCCGTTGGTTCAGCGGAGTGGCAAAGGTGTTGTCGCACAGCACCCGCGCGCCGGCGGCGTGCGCAGCCTCGGCGCACGCGGCGATGTCGGCGACCTCGAGCATCGGGTTCGTGGGCGACTCCAGCCACAGCAGCTCGGCACCGTCACACGCCGCGGCCACCTCGTCGGTCCGTTGCACGTCCACCGTCCTCAGCCGCAGCCGGCCCGCCGCCGCGAGCTCCTCCAGCCGGACGGCCGTTCCGGTGTAGGTGTGCCTCGGCGCCACCACCAATGCGCCGACCGGCAGCGGGTCGAGTGCGGCGTTGACGGCGGCCATCCCGGAGCCGAACGTCACCGCGTAGCCGCCCTCGAGCAGTCCCAGCGCGTCCTCCACCGCGAGCATGGACTCGGTGCCGTCCCGGGCGTACCCCAGCGGCCCGCCGGCGTGGAACGTCGACGACAGCACGACCGGTGGGTTGACCGGTGCCCCGGGCGTCGGTGCGGGGCGGCCGGCCTGGACCAGCCGGGTCTCGATCGCCAGCGGCCGGGCGGGGACGTCGTCGGACGGCGTGGCTGCGGGGTCACTCACGAGCCGCGACCCTAGCCGCCGCACGACCGCCCCGGGCGGCTGCGGGCACCCGGCCGATAGGGTCCACGCGTGTCCGAGTCGCCCCGCCGCACCCGGGTCGCGGTGGTCTTCGGCGGCCGCTCCAGCGAGCACGCGATCTCCTGCGTCAGCGCGGGCAGCATCCTGCGGTCCCTGGACCGCGACCGGTTCGAGGTCGTCCCCATCGGCATCACCCCCGACGGCCGCTGGGTGCTCGAGCGCGACGACCCGGACCGGCTGGTCATCACCGACGGCCGGCTGCCGGCGGTGGGCGAGGACCGGCACGAGGTGGTCCTGCACGCCGATCCCGGCCGCGGGCTGGAGGTGCGGCCCGCCGCGGACGTCCCTGGCGAGCTGACCACGGTCGACGTCGTGTTCCCGGTGCTGCACGGCCCGTGGGGCGAGGACGGCACCGTCCAGGGCCTGCTGGAGATGGCCGGGGTCCCGTACGTCGGCTCGGGGGTGTACGCCTCCGCCGCCGCGATGGACAAGGGCCACATGAAGGCGGCCTTCCGGGCCGCCGGGCTGCCGGTGGGCCCGTACGCGGTGGTCACCGACCGGGAGTGGCGGGACGACCGCGACGGTGCCCTGGCGCGGATCGCGGACCTCGGGCTGCCGGTGTTCGTGAAGCCCGCGCGCGCCGGGTCCAGTCTGGGGATCACCAAGGTGCACCGGGCGGAGCGGGTCGCCGCCGCCGTGGAGGAGGCCCGCCGGCACGACCCCCGCGTCGTCGTGGAGGCGTCGCTGGAGGGGGTGCGGGAGATCGAGTGCGGCGTGCTGGCCGACGCCGACGGGCTGCCGGCCGCGAGCGTGTGTGCGGAGATCCGGGTGCGCGAGGGGCACGAGTTCTACGACTTCGCGGCCAAGTACCTCGACGACAGCGCCGACCTCATCGTCCCCGCGGACCTGCCGGAGCCGGTGTCGGACGAGGTCCGCGCGCTGGCCGTGCGGGCGTTCGACGCGCTGTCCTGCGAGGGGCTGGCCCGGGTGGACTTCTTCGTGGCCGCCGACGGCGGCGTCGTCCTCAACGAGGTCAACACGATGCCGGGGTTCACGTCCATCTCGATGTTCCCGCGGATGTGGCAGGCCACGGGGCTGACCTACCCGCAGTTGCTCGAACGGCTCATCGAGGACGCGCTGCGCCGGGGGACCGGGCTGCGCTGAGGTGACCCCTGCGCGGTCAGGGAGTCTGCAGCGGCACGGTCGCGGTGATCGCGGGCGCGAGGTCGACCAGCGGGTTGACCTCGGGGGAGTAGGCGTCCGGCACCGTGACCTCCACCGTGGCCACCCGCCCGACGGTGGAGAACCGGTAGCCGGCGCTGAGCTCCTCGGCCAGCCAGTCCACCCCCTCGATGCTGAGCAGCTCCGACGTCGGCTCCAGGGCGGAGGGGACGGGCACGCCGCAGCGCAGCACGAGCGGCGGGTCGGCCCAGGCCCAGGCCAGGTCGCTGTCGGGCTCGGTCGGGCGCCGCTTCTGGCCCTCCAGCAGCCACGGCAGCCGGGGCCCGAGGGCTGCGCACGCGGCGGCCGCCTCCCCGGTGGGGGACGGGCTCGGCGGGGGGACCGCGACGGGGGACGAGCAGCCGGCCAGCAGCGCCGCCACCAGCAGGCCGGCGGCCAGGGGCGGGAGCGGTCGGGTCAGAGGTGGACCACCGGGCACGTGAGGGTGCGGGTGATGCCCTCGACGCCCTGGATCCGGGCCACCACGAGCTTGCCGAGCTCGTCGACGGTCTGGGCCTCCGCGCGCACGATCACGTCATACGGACCGGTGACGTCCTCGGCCAGCGTGACCCCCTTGATCCCGGCGATCTCGCTGGCGACCGAGGCGGCCTTGCCCACCTCGGTCTGGATCAGGATGTATGCCTGGACGACCACGGACGTTCCTCTCTCGCGAGGCGAAACCGTGGGCGGCTGCGCCTGCCGGGAGACTACCGGGGTGGGCGCGGCCCGGTGATCGGGATCCCCGGTTCCGGCGGCGGCGCCGGGCGGACGGACGAGCGGACGGACGAGCGGAGGCGGCACGGTGGCGGCACAGGGGCAGACGCTGGGGGAGCTCGGCGAGTTCGGGCTGGTCGATCGGTTGGTCGCGGGGACCCCGGTGGGGGCGGGCGTGCTGCTCGGGCCCGGGGACGATGCCGCGGTGGTGGCGGCACCCGACGGCCGCGTGGTGGCCACGACCGACATGCTGGTGGAGGGCCGGCACTTCCGGCGGGACTGGTCGGACCCGGGCGAGATCGGGCGCAAGGCCGCCGCGCAGAACCTCGCCGACGTCGCGGCCATGGGCGCCCGACCCACGGCGTTGCTGGTGTCGCTGGGCGCACCGCCCGACCTGCCTGCGGACTGGGCGCTGGCGCTCGCGGACGGCCTGCGGGCCGAGGCGGCGGTCGTGGGGGCGTCGCTGGTGGGGGGCGACCTGGTCCGCAGCGACGCGGTCGTGGTCGCGGTCACCGCGCTGGGCGACCTCGAGGGCCGCGCCCCGGTCACGAGGGCCGGGGCGCGCGTCGGCGACGTGGTCGCCGTCGCCGGTCGGCTGGGCTGGGCGGCGGCCGGGCTGGCGGTGCTGTCGCGGGGGTTCCGGTCCCCCCGGGTGCTGGTGGAGGCGCACCGGGTCCCGGTGCCGCCGTACGCCGCCGGGCCCGCCGCGGCGCTGGCCGGCGCCACCGCGATGATCGACCTCAGCGACGGGCTGCTGGCCGACGCCGGGCACCTGGCCCGGGCATCGCAGGTGGCCGTGGACGTCCGGGCCGGCGACCTGGTGGTGGACGATCCGGTGGCTCAGGCGGCCGCGGCGTTCTCCGCCGACCCGCTGGTGTGGGTGCTGTCCGGTGGCGAGGACCACGCGCTGCTGGCCACGTTCCCGCCGGATGCCGTCCTGCCCGAGGCGTTCCGGCCGGTGGGCGTGGTGTGCGAGGGGGAGGCCGGCGCCGTGACCGTCGACGGCCGGGCCTGGGAGGGTCCGACCGGCCACGACCACTTCCGCTGACCCTCACCTCGCTGGTGGAACGTTCGACCAGTCCCGGCGCGCCCCTACGCGGCCGTACGTTCCACCGGCGGGGGCGGGTGGGGCGGGACGTGCGACGGCCCCGGTCCCCCTGGTGCGGGGGAGCCGGGGCCGTCGGAGTCGTCGGGCTGGTGCCTCAGGCGCGGGCCACCTTGCCGGCCTTCAGGCACGACGCGCACACGTTCATCCGGGTGGGGGCGCCGCCCACGACGGCGCGCACCTTCTGGATGTTGGGGTTCCAGCGCCGCTTCGTGCGCCGGTGGCTGTGCGAGATGCTGTGCCCGAAGCCGGGACCCTTGCCGCAGACGTCGCAGGTGGCAGCCACGGTGAACACTCCAACGATGAGGGGGTCGACTCACGCGCCCGCACGGGCGCGGCCCGGACGGCCGGGCAACCCGCACAGGGTAGCCGAGTCGTGCGGGCGCCCCCAAATCGCGGCCGCTACCGTGACGACCGTCACCCGGCCGGGCGACGAGCGGCGGAGGGAGCGGGTGTGCGACGGGTCGTCGACGCCGACACGGTACGCGCCTGGGCACACACCTGCCTGAGCGCGCTCGGGGACGCGCGGGCCGAGATCGACGCGCTCAACGTCTTCCCCGTCCCCGACGGGGACACCGGGACCAACCTGTTCCTCACCATGGAGGCCGCGTGCGCGGCCGTGGACGAGGCGTACGCGCAGTCCGGCGGCGACCCCGACGCCCTGGTCGACGTCGAGGCGGACGCGGCGGACCCGCCGTCGGACGGCGTGCAGCTGCACGCGGTGGCCCGGGCGCTGTCCACCGGAGCCCTGCTCGGGGCCCGCGGCAACTCCGGCGTCATCCTCAGCCAGATCCTGCGCGGCACCGGCGAGATCCTGGCGGAGACCCCGGACGGCGTGCGCTTCGGCGGCGACCTGGTGCGCCAGGTGCTGCGCCGGTCCGCGGACCTCGCCTACCAGGCGGTGGCCAAGCCGGTCGAGGGCACCATGCTCACGGTGGCGCGCGCCGCCGCCGAGGCGGCAGAGGCCGTGGCGGGCGACGACCTGGTCGCCGTCGTCACCGCGGCGGCGGAGGGTGCGCGGGAGGCGCTGGAACGCACCCCGATGCAGCTGGAGGCCCTGCGGCGGGCCGGCGTGGTCGACTCCGGTGGCCGCGGCGTCGTCGTGCTCTACGACACCCTGCTCGACGTCGTCACCGGGGTGCACCGCTCGTCCGCGCCGGTGCACCTGCCCAACCCCCACCCGGTCGACGCCGGGGCCCCCGCGCACTATGCGGGACCGGCCTACGAGGTCATGTACCTGCTGGACGCCGACGATGCCGGGGTGCCCGCGCTCAAGGACCGCCTGGCCGGCCTCGGCGACTCACTGGTGGTCGTCGGTGGCGACGGGCTGTGGAACGTGCACGTCCACGTCGACGACGCGGGAGCGGCGGTGGAGGCCGCGCTGGACGCGGGGCGCCCGTACCGCATCCGGATCACGCACCTGGAGACCGCGGACGTCCTGCGCGAGAGCGGCCGCGGCCAGCGGTCGCAGCGCGCGCTGGTCGTGGTGGCCCACGGGCCGGGGATCGCGGCACTGCTGGAGTCCGACGGCGCGACGATCGTGCCCGCGGCACCGCGCAAGCGGCCGTCGACCGGCGAGATCCTCGAGGCGATCCTGCGTGCATCGGCCGGCGAGGTCATCGTGCTCCCCAGCGACGGCGACGTGCGCGCGGTCGCGGAGGCCGCCGCCGAGGAGGCGCGCTCCTCGGGAGTCCGGGTGGCGGTCATCCCGACCCGATCGGTCGTCCAGTCGCTGGCCGCCGTCGCGGTGCACGAGCCGGGGGCCCGCTTCGACGACGACGTCGTGGCGATGACCCGGGCCGCCGGCGCCACCCACTACGGCGCCGTGACCGTCGCGTCCCGGGAGGCCGTGACGACGGCCGGCGTCTGCCAACCCGGCGACGTGCTCGGGCTCGCCGACGGCGACATCGTGGAGATCGGCCAGGCACCGGGCGACGTGGCGGCGGCGATCCTGGACCGGCTGCTGTCGGCCGGTGGGGAGCTGGCGACCGTCGTCACCGGCCTGGATGCCGAACCCGCGCTCGTGGACGGCGTGCTGGAGCACCTGCGGCGCCGGCACCCCACCGTCGAACCGGTCGTCTACGACGGCGGCCAGCCGCTGTGGCCGCTGATCGTCGGAGTGGAGTGAGACGCTGGCGCCGATGCCCACGCCCACACCGCCCCCGGTGGCACCGCGCCCCGGGACCGACGACCCCCTGGACGTCCCGCTGGTCCGGGTCCTGGGGGACAAGACGGCCAAGGTGCTCGCCTCGTCGCTGGACCTGCGCACCGTCGGCGACCTGCTGCGCCACTACCCGCGCCGCTACGTCACCCGCGGCGAACTGACCGAGATCGGGTCGCTCCGGCAGGGCGACCACGTGACGATCATGGCCAAGGTGGTGCGCGCGACCAGCCGGCCGATGCGCCAGCGCCGGGGGTCCATGCAGCAGCTGGTCGTCACCGACGGCTCAAACGAGCTGGACCTGACGTTCTTCAAGCAGCCGTGGCGGGTCGAGAAGCTGCAGCCCGGCACCGTGGGCCTGTTCGCCGGCACGGTGTCCGTCTACCGCGGCCGCCGTCAGCTGACCCACCCCAGCATGGTGCTGCTCGACGCCGACGACGACGAGGCCGGCGACTACGCCGCCCGCTACGCCAGCGAGCTCATCCCCGTCTACCCGGCCAGCGCCAAGGCGCAGACCTGGACGATCGACAAGGCGGTCCGGATCGTGCTGGACCACCTGGTCGAGCTCGACGACCCGGTCCCGCGGTCGGTGCGAGACCAGCACGGGCTGATGGGGCTGACCGAGGCGCTGCGGGCGATCCACCGACCGGCAGACCGCGACCAGCTGGCCCGGGCGCGCGCCCGGCTGCGCTTCGACGAGGCCTTCGCCCTGCAGGCCCTGCTGGCCCAGCGCCGCCGCGAGCTGCGCGCCCTGCCCGCCGTGTCCCGGGTCTCCGGGGCCGGCGGCCTGCTGTCCCAGTTCGACCTGCGGTCCCCCTTCGAGCTCACCGCCGGCCAGCGCGAGGTGGGGGAGCAGATCGAGCGTGACCTGGCCAGCACCCACCCGATGCACCGGCTGCTGCAGGGCGAGGTCGGCAGCGGCAAGACCCTGGTCGCGCTGCGCGCGATGCTCGCGGCGGTCGACGCCGGCGGGCAGGCGGCGCTGCTGGCGCCCACCGAGGTGCTCGCGCAGCAGCACCACCGCTCCATCACCGCGCTGCTCGGTCCGCTGGCCGAGCGCGGTCGCCTCGGCGGCGCGGACCACGGCACCCGGGTGGCGCTGCTCACCGGCTCGCAGTCGACCGGTCGCCGCCGCGGGGAGCTGCTCGACGTGGTCAGCGGCGACGCGGGCATCGTCATCGGCACCCACGCCCTGCTGGAGGACGTGGTCGAGTTCCACGACCTCGCGCTGGTCGTCATCGACGAGCAGCACCGCTTCGGGGTCGAGCAGCGGGCCGCGCTGACCGCGAAGTCCCGCGACGGGCAGGTCCCGCACGTCCTGGTCATGACGGCCACCCCCATCCCGCGCACGGTCGCCATGACCGTCTTCGGAGACCTGGACGTGTCGACGCTCACCGAGCTGCCGCGCGGGCGGTCCCCGATCACCACCCACGTGGTGCCCGCGATCGAGCGGCCGGCCTACCTGGACCGCACCTGGGCCCGCATCCGCGAGGAGGTCGCGGTCGGCCACAAGGCGTTCGTCGTCTGCCCGCGGATCGGCGACGACGCGGGCCCGGAGGAGGAGACCGGGGCCGAGGCGTACGACCGGCCCGAGCCGGTCGGACCCGGTCCGGACGGGTCGGGTCCCGACCGTGCGGACCGCGGGGCGGGGGGCGGGTCGGGCGACCCGAGCCTCGAGGGTGACGCGGACGGGGCGGACGAGCAGCGCGCCCCCCGCGGCCGCCCGCCGCTGGCGGTCCTCGACGTCCTCCCGCTGCTGGTGGAGGGTCCGCTGGCCGGGCTGCGGGTGGCCATGCTGCACGGCCGGATGCCGGCGGACTGGAAGGACCAGGCGATGCGCCGGTTCGCCCTCCCGGCGGAGGACCCGGAGGCCCTCGACGTGCTGGTGGCCACGACGGTCATCGAGGTCGGGGTGGACGTGCCCGCGGCGACGGTCATGGTGGTCATGGACGCGGATCGGTTCGGCATCTCCCAGCTGCACCAGCTGCGCGGTCGGGTGGGCCGCGGCCGCGACCCCGGGCTGTGCCTGCTGGTCACCGACGCGGAGACCGGTTCCCCCGCCCGTGAGCGGCTGGACGCGGTCGCCGCCACCGCCGACGGGTTCGCCCTGTCCCGGTTGGACCTGCAGCTGCGCCGGGAGGGCGACGTCCTGGGGTCGCAGCAGTCCGGGCGGCGGTCCTCTCTGCGGCTGCTGGAGGTGCTGCGGCACGAGGACGTCGTCCTCGCCGCCCGCGACGCCGCGACGGCGGTCGTCGAGGACGACCCGGAACTGCGGCAGCACCCGGCCCTGGCCCGCGAGGTCGCCGCGCTGCGCGAGGAGGAGCGCTCCGACTACCTCGACAAGACGTAGCCGGACGTAGTCCGCCGCCGGGACCGTGCGCGGTGTCCTGGCGGGACCGGTCCCGGGGCCGTCCCGCGGGCGTCTACCCTCCGCCGCATGGAGGGCGTCGAGCGCCGCACGGTCCGTACTCCCGACGGTCGTCGGCTGACGGTGCACCTGGCCGGTCCGGACGAGGGCATCCCCGTGCTGGTGCACCACGGGACCCCCGGGAGCAGCAGGCCCTACCCGGAGCTGCTCGCCGCGGCTCGGGCCCGAGGACTGCGCTGGGTGGGGCTGTCGCGGCCCGGCTACGACGGCTCGGACCGGCTCGCGGGCCGGGACGTCGCGACGGTCGCGGCGGACGTGGCCACGGTGCTCGACGCCCTGGGCGCGCCGGACGCGCTGGTGGCCGGCTGGTCCGGCGGCGGCCCGCACGCGCTGGCGACCGCTGCGTTGCTGCCGCAGCGGACCCGCGCGGTGGCGGTCCTGGCCGGGGTCGCGCCCTGGGACGCCGAGGGCCTGGACCCGACGGCCGGGATGGGCGAGGACAACGTGGTCGAGTTCGACGCGGCCGTCGCGGGGGAGCACGCGTTGCGGCCGCTGCTCGCCGACGCGGCGGAGGGGCTGCGCGAGGTCGGCGGCCCGGACCTGGCCGCGGCCATGGCGAGCCTGCTGCCGGAGGTGGACGTACGCGCCCTCGAGGCCGGCGCGGGGGACTGGCTGGCCGCGTCGTTCCACGCCGGACTGGTCGACGGGGTGGACGGCTGGGTGGACGACGACCTGGCCTTCGTCCGTCCCTGGGGCGTCGACCTCGACGACCTGGCCGGCGTCCCGGTGGCCATCTGGCAGGGGGATCGGGACCTGATGGTCCCGCCGGCGCACGGCCGCTGGCTGGTCGACCACGTCCCCCACGCGGAGGCCCACCTGCTGCCCGCGGACGGGCACCTGTCCCTGACGGTCGACCGCGCCGACGAGGTGGTCGCGGCCCTGGTGGCGGCCGGCCGGTGACGCGCATCATCGGGGGCGCGGCCCGTGGCCGCCGGCTGCGGGTCCCGTCCGCAGGGACTCGGCCCACGTCGGACCGGGTCCGCGAGGCACTGTTCTCGGCGCTGGAGAGCCTGCTCGGCGGCTGGGCCGGCCGGCGGGTCCTGGACCTGTACGCCGGGTCGGGGGCGCTGGGCCTCGAGGCGGTGAGCCGGGGCGCCGCGCACGCGCTGCTGGTGGAACGGGACCGGCGGGCCGCCGGGGTCGCGCGCGGCAACGTCACCGACCTCGGGCTGGACGCCGCGACGGTGCTGGCCGCCAGCGTCCCCGTGCTGGCCGCGTCCGCACCGCCGGCGCAGGCGGCGCCCCCGTACGACGTCGTCCTGGCCGACCCGCCGTACGACCTCGCCGCGGACGACCTGGCGGCGGTGCTCGCCGGCCTGATGCAGCACGGCTGGCTGGCCGACGGGGCGGTCATCGTGCTCGAGCGGTCGGCCCGCGACCCCGAGTGGCGCTGGCCGGACGGGCTGGAGCCGCTACGGGACCGTCGCTACGGCGAGACCCGCCTTTGGTACGGTCGCCGAGGCGGCGCGGACGCGCCGTAGCGCAGCGCGCCGCAGAATGGGAGGCCCCGTGCGCAAGGCGGTCTGCCCGGGGTCGTTCGATCCCGTGACCAACGGCCACCTCGACGTGTTCAGCCGGGCCGCCTCCCTCGCCGACGAGGTCGTCGTCGCGGTGCTGGTGAACAAGAAGAAGGCCAGCCTGTTCTCGGTCGAGGAGCGCATCGAGCTGCTGCGCGAGGTCGTGGCGCCCTACCCCAACATCACCGTCGACGCGTTCCACGGCCTGCTCGTCGACTACTGCGCCACCCACGACATCCAGGCGATCGTCAAGGGCCTGCGGGCCGTCAGCGACTTCGACTACGAGCTGCAGATGGCTCAGATGAACTACCGGCTCGCCGGTCTGGAGACGCTGTTCGTCTCCACCAACCCCCTCTACTCGTACCTGTCGTCCAGCCTCGTCAAGGAGGTGGCGACGTACGGAGGCGACGTGTCCGGCCTGGTGCCGGACGTCGTGCTCGACCGCCTCCAGGACAAGCTGGCCGGCGAGATCCCGGGAGCGCCCGCGTGGAGATCCACGACAAGCTCGACGAGCTGACCCTGCTCGTCGAGGAGGCCAAGGCGATGCCGCTGTCCGCCTCCTGCATCGTCAACCGGGCCCAGGTGCTGGACCTGCTCGACGACATCCGCGGCCTGCTGCCGGAGGAGCTGGACAAGGCCGACGCGCTGCTCGCCGACCGGGAGCACCTGGTCGAGGAGGGGCGGCGCGAGGCGGCCCGGCTGGTGGAGTCGGCCCGCGAGGAGCAGGCGCACCTGGTCTCCGAGCACGAGGTCTACCGCGCCGCGATCACCGAGGCCGAGCACGTGCACGCCGACGCGGTGGCCGAGGCCGAGCGGATGCGGGCGGAGACCGACGACTACATCGACGGCAAGTTGGCCAACTTCGAGGTCGCCCTGCACAAGACGCTGCAGGCGGTCGAGCGCGGGCGCGAGCGGATCCGCGGCCGCCAGGCCTACGACGAGCTCGGTCCCGCGGACGACCCGCTCCCGTAGCGACACCCTGCCGGCCGGGTGCCGGCCGGGCCCGGCCGCGAGGTCGCGGCCGGGCCGCAGTGCCTCGCGCGGTTTGGGCGGGTCCGGGCGGCTCCGGTATCCTCGACCGTCGGCCTCCCGAAGGCCGCGATCCGCCGTGCCCGAGGACGACGAGGGGGAGCCCTGTCCGCCCTGGACCCGCGCGCGCCGCTCGTGCTCGACACCCGCGAGCTCGGCCGCCGTGCCGGGTCGATGCGGACGGTGTCCCGGACCGTGCCGGCTCCGGCGGATCTCGGCATCGCGGTGGCCGCGATCCCTGAGGGATCCGACCTCGAGCTGGACCTGCGGCTGGAGTCGGTGATCGAGGGGGTCCTCGTGTCCGGCGCCGCCCGGGCCCACGTCGTCGGCGAGTGCGCGCGCTGCCTCGACCGGGTGGAGTGGGACGAGACGGTGGACGTGCAGGAGCTGTTCGAGTACCCCGACAGCGACGCGTACGGCCGCCGGGTCGACGACGACGAGGACGACGAGCCGCGGCCGCGGCTGGAGGACGACCTGGTCGACCTCGAGCCGGTGCTGCGGGACGCGGTGGTGCTGGCCCTCCCGCTGGCCCCGCTGTGCCGGGACGACTGTCCGGGCCTGTGCCCCGAGTGCGGGGCTCGCCTGGCCGACGACCCGGGTCACCGGCACGACCAGGTCGACCCGCGCTGGGCCGCCCTGAGCGGGCTGTTGGACACCCCCGCCGCGGGCGACGCGGCGGACGACGACGAGAAGGAAGACTGACGTGGCCGTCCCGAAGCGGAAGACCTCGCGCTCCAACACCCGGCACCGCCGGTCGCAGTGGAAGACCGCCGCCCCCGCGCTGGTGACGTGCGACCGCTGCCGCTCGCCGAAGCTGGCCCACACCGCCTGCCCGACGTGCGGCACCTACGCCAAGCGCCAGGTCCTCGACGTCTGACCGTGCCGTGACCGCCCCCACCCCGGGGCGGCCGGTGCGCGTCGCCCTCGACCTGCTCGGGGGGGACGGTGCCCCCGAGGTCGTGGCGGACGCCGCGGCGCTGCTGCTCGGTGATCCCGGAGTGCTCGGTGATCCCGGAGTGCTCGGTGAGCCCGAGCTGCTCGGCCACTCCGAGCACCAGCCGCCCGACGTCCACCTCGTCCTCGTGGGGCCGCCCGACCTGGCCGCCTCGCTGCTCGCCGTCCGGGGCCTGGACCCCGATGGCCCCCGGCTGTCCGTCGTGCCCGCCGCGGCCGGCGTCGGGATGGCGGACGACCCGGTCCACGCGGTCCGCGCGCACCGCGACGTCTCCGTCCGGGTCGCCGCCGACCTGGTCGCCTCCGGCCGGGCGGACGCCACCGTCACCGCCGGACACACCGGCGCCGCGCTGGCTGCGGGGCTGTTCTGCCTGGGCCGCCTGCGGGGCGTGACCCGGCCCGCGCTGGCCGTCGTGCTGCCCGCGCTGCGCGGCCCGGTGGTCCTGCTCGACGCCGGCGCCGGCACCTCCGCCACCCCCGACCTGCTCGGCCAGTTCGCGCTGGCCGGGACCGCGTACGCCCAGGCCCTCGGCCTGGCCGCTCCCCGCGTGGGCCTGCTCACCATCGGCAGCGAGCCGGGCAAGGGCGACACCCTGCGCCGCGACGCAGACCCGCTGCTCGCGACCCTCCCGATCACGTACGTCGGCCCGGTCGAGGGCCACGACGTCGCACTGGGCGGCGTCGCCGACGTCGTCGTCACCGACGGCTTCACCGGCAACGTCGCCCTCAAGGCCGTCGAGGGGGCGGTCGCGTGGTCCGCCGAACGGCTGGGGTCCGCGTACGGCGACGTCGGGACGGCCCGCCGGGTCGTGCGCGAGGTCGCCACCGGGGACTTCGCCGGGGGGATGCTCCTCGGCGTCCGCGGCGTCAGCGTGGTCGGGCACGGCGCCACCACGCCCGACGCCCTCGCGGCGTGCGTCGGACTGGCGGTCCGCGCGGTGCGGCGCGACCTGGTCGCCCGCACCGGGACCCTGCTGGAGGACCTGGTGCGCCTGCGCCGGGGCGCCGCCGGGCTGCCTCCCGCCGTCGGCGGGGTGACCGCGTGACCGCCGCCCTGGACGCCGAGGAGGCGCTGCGGCTCGGCGCCGCCGCGCTGGCACGGGTGCTCGACCTGGACGCGTCCCTGCTGCGGGCGGACACCCCGCTGGCCGACCTCGGAGCCGACTCGGTGGCCCGGGTCTGCTTCGCCGACGCGGTGGAGGAGCTGGCCCGCACGCAGCGGGGGGTCGTCATCACCATCCCCGACGACCGGCTGCGGGCTGCGGCGACGCTGGGCGACCTGGTCGCCCCCCTGACGCAGGGAGGTGCGCGGTGACGGACGCGGTGCTGCCGTACTCCGAGCTGGAGGAGCGGCTCGGCGTACGCCTCGACCACGACCTGCTTCAGCGGTCGCTGACCCACCGGTCGTTCGCGTACGAGGCCGGGGGTCTGCCGACCAACGAGCGGCTGGAGTTCCTCGGCGACGCGGTGCTCGGCCTGATCGTCACCGACGCCGTGTTCACCCGCTTCCCCGACCTGGCGGAGGGTCGGCTGGCCAAGCTGCGCGCTGCCGTCGTCCAGTCCCGCGCGCTGGCGGAGGTGGGCCGCACGCTCGGCCTGGGCGACTTCCTCCGACTGGGCCGGGGGGAGGAGACCACCGGCGGCAGGGACAAGTCATCGATCCTCGCCGACACGGTGGAGGCCGTGATCGGGGCGGTCTACCTCGCGCACGGGATCGACGTCGCCGCGGACCTGGTGCACCGGCTCTTCGACCCGGTCATCGAGCAGGCCGCCGAGCTCGGTGCCGCGCTGGACTGGAAGACCTCGCTGCAGGAGCTCGTGGCCACCATGGACTGCGGTCCGCCGGAGTACGTCGTCGACGAGAGCGGTCCGGACCACGCCAAGGCCTTCGTCGCCCGGGTCCGGGTGGGCCAGCGCCTGCTCGGGCGCGGAGAGGGCCGGTCGAAGAAGGACGCCGAGCAGGAGGCCGCGTCCAGCGCCTACGTCGCGCTGCGCGCCGAGCTGGGCGGCGAGGACCGCGCCGCCGATGACGCCGCCGACCCGCCGACCCGCTGACCGGCTGACGCATGCCCGAGCTGCCCGAGGTCGAGGTGGTGCGCCGCGGGCTGGACCGCTGGGTCGCCGGGCGCACGGTGGCGTCCGCCCGGGTGCTCCACCCGAGGGCGGCCCGGCGCCACCCGGCCGGCCCGGTGGACCTGCAGCGGCGGCTGGCCGGGCGGACGGTCCTGACCGCGAGCCGGCGGGGCAAGTACCTGTGGCTGCGCCTGGACGGCGACGAGGCCCTGGTCGCCCACCTCGGGATGAGCGGCCAGCTGCTGGTGCAGCCGCCGGACGCGACGCCGGAGACCCACCTGCGCGCCGTGCTGGAGTTCGCCGACGGCGGTCGGGAGCTGAGGTTCGTGGACCAGCGGACCTTCGGCGGGCTGGCCCTCGACCCGCTGGCGGCCGACGGAGCCGGGGGCCGGGTTCCCGCGTCCGTGGCGCACATCGCCCGCGACCCGCTGGACCCCCTCTTCGACGACGACGCGTTCGTCCGCGGGCTACGGCGGCGCCGGACCGGGGTCAAGCGCGCCCTGCTGGACCAGACCCTGCTGTCCGGCGTGGGCAACATCTACGCCGACGAGGCGTTGTGGCGGTCCCGGCTGCACTGGGCCCGGGCCACCGAGGGGCTGCCCCCGAAGGTCGTCAGGGGGCTGCTCGGGGACGTGCGGGACGTGATGGCGGAGGCGCTGGCGGAGGGCGGCACGTCGTTCGATGCGCTGTACGTCAACGTCAACGGGGAGTCGGGGTACTTCGCCCGCGGCCTGAACGCGTACGGCCGCCGCGACCTGCCCTGCCCGCGGTGCGGCGCGCCGATGGTCCGCGACGCGTTCATGAACCGGTCGTCCTATCGCTGCCCCCGGTGCCAGCGGACCCCCGCCCGCCCGCGCTGGTAGGGCGACGGCCGGGGGCGGAGACCGGGTCGTGACCGGGCCGCGACCCCGCCTTGACTGGGCCTTCGCGGTCCTGGGACCCTGGTGGGGTCGCCCGCTCCGCGGGCGCTCCCCGGTGGCCGCGCAACGCGGCGTCGCGCTCGGAGGACGGCATGCCCAAGGCCCTGTACGGCCACGTCGGTGGACCTGACCCCCGTCTCGTGGCCGAGGTGGCGCGTCTGCGGGTCCGGGTGCGCGAGCTGGAGGCCGAGCTGGCCCGCACGCGCGCCGCCGCGCTGGACGACCTGCGGCTGGACGACGTGTCCCTGGACTCCGACCTGCTGGCCCTGCAGGCCGGCGAGCCCGCGCTGGCCTGACCGCCGCGCACCGCACCACCCCCGGCCCGGGTCCCGCGCGCCTGTCCGGACCCGCGGGACGGCGAGGGTAGGGTGGCGCAACCTTTCCCGGACCCGTCTTCCCCACGGACCTGTCCGCCGGTGCGACCGACCGTCGCCCCCGGTGGCGAGGAGTGGCGCGCGTGCACCTGAAGAGCCTGACCCTCAAGGGCTTCAAGTCCTTCGCGTCCTCGACGACGCTGCACTTCGAGCCGGGGGTCACCTGCGTCGTCGGCCCCAACGGGTCCGGCAAGTCCAACGTCGTCGACGCCCTGGCCTGGGTCATGGGCGAGCAGGGGGCCAAGAGCCTGCGCGGCGGCAAGATGGAGGACGTCATCTTCGCCGGCACGTCCGGCCGCGCGCCGCTGGGGCGTGCCGAGGTCGCGCTCACCATCGACAACACCGACGGCGCCCTGCCCATCGACTACGCCGAGGTCACCATTTCGCGGACGATGTTCCGCAACGGCGGGTCCGAGTACGCCATCAACGGCACCCCGTGCCGCCTGCTGGACGTGCAGGAGCTGCTCAGCGACTCCGGCATCGGCCGGGAGATGCACGTCATCGTCGGCCAGGGCCAGCTCGACACGATCCTGCACGCGTCCCCCGAGGACCGCCGCGGCTTCATCGAGGAGGCCGCCGGGGTGCTCAAGCACCGCAAGCGCAAGGAGAAGGCGCTACGGAAGCTCGACGCCATGCAGGGCAACCTGACCCGGCTGCAGGACCTCACCACCGAGCTGCGCCGCCAGCTCAAGCCGCTTGGCCGGCAGGCCGAGGTGGCCCGTCGCGCCGTCGTGATCCAGAGCGACGTGCGCGACGCCCGGCTTCGGCTGCTGGCCGACGACCTGCTCGCGTTCCGGGAGGCGCTGGCCCAGGAGGTCGCCGACGAGACCGCGCTGCGCGAGCGACGCGCCGAGGTCGAGTCCGCGCTGGCCGCCGCGCAGTCCCGCGAGGCCGACGTCGAGGCGCGGGTGCAGGACGACGCGCCGCGCGTGGTCCGCGCGCAGGAGACCTGGTACCGCCTGTCCAGCCTGCGCGAGCGCATCACCGGGACCGCGTCGCTGGCCGCGGAGCGGGTCCGGCACCTGCAGCCGGAGCCGGAGGAGGAGCGCCGCGGGCGCGAGCCGGAGGAGATGGAGGCCGAGGCCCGCCA